>OMUV01000067.1 GCA_900314335.1 uncultured Prevotellaceae bacterium
GGGAATTACCAAGCGAATCCCCGGGGCCGGAGAATTTCCATACGGCTCCATTCACCGATTAGTCTGCGATAGTTCCCGAATTGTCAGCGATTGAGATGATTTTGCTCCATTTTATTCCTTAATATCAGAATAATCATTACCTTTGCCAATAACATTACAGAAACAAAAACAATGATAAGTATGTCAAAGACATTAAATCTCCTTATTCTGACGGCCGGCATTGCGGCTCTGAGCTCTTGCAGCAAGATGGGCGCGCTCTCCGCCGATAATTTTACCGTCACTCCCTCACCCATGGAGGAGAAGGGCGGCAAGGTGGACGTTACCATCAACGGCCGCTTCCCTCAGAAGTACCTCAAGCGCAAGGCCGTAGTCACCGTGACGCCGGTCATCACCTATGCCGGCGGGTCGGCGCAGGGCAAGGGCGCTACCTTCCAGGGCGAGAAGGTCGAGGGTAACAATCAGACCATTTCCTACAAGGTGGGAGGCAACTATACGATGAAGAGCGTGTTCGACTATGTACCCGACATGCAGAAGAGCGAGCTCGTCCTCCAGTTCAACGGCAAGGTGGGCAAGAAGGCCGTGAAGATCCCCGATGTCAAGGTGGCCGACGGCGTTATCGCTACCAGCACGCTGCTCAAGCGTACCCTCGCTTCGGCCAATCCTGCCGTGGCTCCCGATGCCTTCGTTCATGTGCTCAAGCAGAAGCAGGAGGCCAACATCCGCTTCCTCATCCAGCAGGCCAACATCCGCAATTCGGAGCTCAAGAAGACCTCTGTGCAGGACTTCATCAAGACTCTGCGCGAGATCAAAGCCGACGGCGAGCGCCGCGAGCTCAACAATGTTGAGGTTTCGGCCTATGCATCGCCCGATGGCGGCGTGAAGCTCAATGATAAGCTTGCCGCACAGCGCGAGAAGAGCACCAAGGGCTATGTCAACAAGGTGCTCAAGAAGAACAAGATCGACACCAACGTAGACACGCGCTACACCGCTCAGGACTGGGACGGATTTCAGGAGCTCGTCAAGGCTTCCAACATCCAGGACAAGGATGTCATCCTCCGCGTCCTCTCGATGTACAAGGATCCGCAGCAGCGTGAGGAGCAGATCAAGAATATCTCGGCTGCCTTCAGAGAGCTGGCCGATGAGGTGCTCCCGCAGCTGCGCCGTTCGCGTCTGACTATCAACTACGACCTAATCGGCCGCAGCGACGATGAGATCGAGGAGCAGTACAAGAGCGATCCCTCCAAGCTCTCCGTTGAGGAACTGCTGTACTATTCCACATTCTCCGATGACAATGCCAAGAAGGCCGAGGTCTACAAGAAGACCGCCGAGCTTTATCCCTCCGACTATCGCGCTTACAACAACCTCGCCGCTGTAGCCTACGCAAACGGCGACTACGCTCAGGCCAAGAGCTGGCTCTCCAAGGCTTCTCAGGCCAAGGCTTACAACCCCGAGACGGAGATGAATCTCGGTATGCTCTCCCTACTCGACGGTGACGTGAATGCCGCTGAGGGCTACATGGCCAAGGGTACCGGCGCTGACAACTACAACGAGGCTCTCGGCAATCTGAGCATCGCCAAGGGCGACTACGCTTCCGCCGCCAAGTATCTCTCCGGCGTGAAGAGCAACAGCGCAGCCCTCGCACAGATCCTGGCCAAGGATTATGCATCGGCCGGCAATACGCTCTCTGCCATCGCCAAGCCCGATGCTACTACGAGCTATCTCAAGGCCATCCTCGCCGCCCGTCAGGGCAACAAGAGCGACGCCATCAGCGCTCTGCGCGACGCCATCGCCAAGGACAACACTTATGCCTCCTACGCAGCCAAGGATCTGGAGTTTGCTAAATTAGCTACGGACGCTACATTCAAGAGCCTCGTTAAATAGGCATCGACAGACAAATGCATATCAGGCTTAGCCGCCTCATCTTTATACACCTCGCAGTCGTCATTCTTATGGCGGGCTGCGGGGTGCCTAAAAACAAGTTTCGGCTGGACGGAAAGTTCAAACATCTCCGTTCAGCCGATATATTCATTTATTCCGACGCGTTCTTTGACACGCTGCACATCCGCGACGGCAAATTCTCCTTCGAGCACACGCTCACCGCTCCCGAGGTCTACACGATCATGTACCCCGACTTCTCGGAGCGCAAGGTGATAGCCGAACCGGGGCGAAAGGCCAGGTTCACCACCGACGCCAACGACCTCTCGCGGACGCGTGTCAAGGGCACGGATGAGAACGACCTGCTCACGGACTTCTACATCGACATCAGTACAAAGCATGGCGCGCAGGTGATGGCCGCGGCGCGGAAGTTTGTCGCCGCCCATCCCGAGACGCTCGCCGCCGAGGCCGTGTTCCGCAGCTTTATTCTCAGCGATCCCAAGGCCGACGGGCCGGGCACCATCGCGCTCATAGAGAAAATGCAGCAGGCCCGCCGCGGCGACAGACGGCTCCGCGATTTTGCCGCCACGGTCACGCCGCGCCTGCGCACGCTGCCGGGCGCAGCGGCACCGGAGGTGCGCTTCCGCAGCTTTGAGGGCAAGGACTTGAGGCTCTCCCAGTTTCGCGGGCGCTGGCTTCTCATCACCTATTGGGCCACGTGGCAGTACGACAGCTTCCAGCAGGTGCGCTCGCTGAAGCGTATGGTGCGCCCTTACGGAGTGCGGCTGGCGCTGGTCAACGTGTGCCTCGACATCGACACGCGCAGCTTCCGCAACACCCTGCGCCGCGACACCGTCCCGCAGTATAACGTGTGCGACCGCATGGCCTGGCGCTCGCCGCTGGTGCAGGCCTTCGGCGTGCAGAATGTGCCCTCCTGCCTGCTCATCACTCCCGGGGGCAAGGTGGCCGAGCGCGACATCGCTTCCAACGACCTTGCCGCCCGCCTGCAACATTATCTCAATCCCTGACACCATGCTCCAGCGTTTGTTCTCCGCAGCTGTCAACGGCCTGGACGTCCGTACGGTCGAGACCGAGGTCAATATCACCAAGGGCATGGGCTACATGCTCGTGGGGCTGCCGGACAAGGCCGTCCGCGAGAGCTATTACCGTGTCTGCACGGCTATCTCGAACAGCGGATTCAAGCATACCACCGCCCACATCGTGGTCAACCTCGCCCCGGCCGATATCTACAAGGAAGGCTCGGGCTATGACCTGCCCATCGCCTTAGGCATTCTCGCCGCCGAGGGACTGGTCAACAAGGAGGCCTTAGAGGGCATGATGTTCACCGGCGAACTGGGGCTCGACGGCAGTCTCCGCCCTGTGCGCGGGGCTCTCCCTATCGCCATTCACGCCCGCAGCGAGGGCTTCAGGGGGCTCATCGTCCCCCAGGCCAATGTGCGCGAAGCTGCTGCGGTCAACAAGCTCAAAGTATACGGCGCCGGCACTCTCGCCGAGGTAGCCGACTTCCTCAACGGGCGTCGCGACATCGCGCCCACGGAGATAGATACCCGCAGCGAGTTTTATGCCGGGCAGACGACCTTTGCCACGGATTTCTCCGAGGTGAGAGGCCAGGAGAATGTGCGCCGCGCGCTCGAGGTGGCTGCGGCCGGCGGTCACAACATCCTGCTCATCGGCAGCCCCGGCTGTGGCAAATCGATGATGGCGCAGCGTCTGCCCACCATTCTCCCGCCGCTCACGCTCTCCGAGAGCCTTGAGACCACGCAGATCTATTCCGTGGCGGGCCTTCTCGACGGCAGCACCTCGCTGGTGCGCACACGGCCGTTCCGCTCTCCCCACCACACCATCTCGGACGTGGCTCTTATCGGCGGCGGAGTGAGCTTCATGCCAGGCGAGATCAGCTTGGCTCACAACGGCGTGCTCTTCCTCGACGAGCTGCCCGAGTTCAGCCGCACCGCCCTCGAGACCCTGCGCCAGCCGCTGGAGGACCGCCGTGTCACCATCACCCGCACACGTTACAACATCACCCTGCCGTGCTCCTTCATGCTGGTGGCCTCGATGAACCCGTGTCCCTGCGGCTACCACAACGACCCCAGCCATGAGTGCCACTGCACGCCGTGGCAGATACAACGCTACCTCAACCGCATCTCCGCCCCGCTGCTGGACCGCATCGATGTGCAGTGTGAGGTGTCCCCGTTGCCGTTCAGCCATCTTGCCTCGGCCGCGCCCGGCGAACCGTCCGCGGCCATCCGCGAACGGGTCATCGCGGCCCGCGCCCGCCAGACGGAGCGCTTCAGCTCAGAGCGCGGCATCCACTGCAACGCGCAGATGACCGAGCGCCTCATACACCGCTACGCCACGCCCGACGAGCGCGGCCTCGAGATGCTGCGTGTCGCCATGGAGCGCCTGTCCCTCTCGGCGCGTGCCTATAGCCGCATCCTCAAGGTGGCCCGTACCATCGCCGACCTCGCAGGCGCCGAAAATATTGCCGCCGACCACATCGCCGAGGCCATAGGCTATCGCCAGCTGGACCGCAGCAACTGGGCCGAGAGCTGAGACCGCCGGCGCCTTCCGTCTTTTGACCTCCGCCACGACGATGCGGGGCTGACAGAGACAAGGGCTCCTTAGTATGAGACAGAGTCTCCTTGATGAGAGAAAGAAGCTCCTTAATATGAGGCTGAGCCTTCAGGATATAAAATTCGGACTCCCGGGAATGAGGTCAAAGCTCCTAAGAAAGTGGTCCGGGCGCCTTAAAAAGAATGAAGGGCGCCTTAAAAAGAGGTTCAATCTCCCAAGTCTGCGGCCCGGGTTCCCAAGTCTGCGGTTCTGACTCTTTGTAAAGAGGTATAGACTCCCAAGTATGCGGCCCGGGCTATTGAATATATGAGATGATTTTCCCCCGCCGGGAAGGGTATTTCCACTTCGCCGGACCAGTGACGGGGCTGACAGAGATAATATAAATTACAATACAACACTATTCCGCTACATGAACATCAGAACATTTTTGACCGCCACGCTGCTATTCGCGTCGGTCGCCGTCGGTCTCCGCGCCGGCGAGCCACGGAACTTTAACATCATCCCCGCGCCGCAGAGCCTGACCGAGGGTACCGGTTTCTTCACCGTTACCTCCGGCACACGCGTCTCCGCCCCCAAGGCGCCGAGTGTCGCCCGCATCCTCTCCGACAAGCTCAGCCGCGCCACGGGCTACAACATCCCCGTCTCCCGCAAGGGCGGCAAGGGCGCCATCTCCTTCGTTATCAACAAGAAGATCAAGGGCGACGAAGCCTACACCCTTACCGTTACCCCTGAGATGGTCAGGGCCGAAGCCTCTACGCCTCACGGCCTCTGGAACGCCGCGCAGACCTTCCTCCAGCTCCTCCCGCCGCAGGTGGAGAGCCCCACGACCGTCAGCGGCATAGCCTGGAAGGCGCCCGCTTGCACCATCAACGACAGCCCGCGCTTCGCCTACCGTGGCACACTCATCGATGTGTGCCGCCACTTCTTTACCATCGACGAACTGAAGCACCAGATCGACGTCCTCTCGCTCTATAAGATCAACAATCTGCACCTCCATCTCACCGAGGACCAGGGCTGGAGAGTGGAGATCAAGAAATATCCCAAGCTCACCGAGGTAGGCGCATGGCGCGACACAGAGAACGGCCGCTACGGCGGATTCTACACGCAGGAGCAGCTCAAGGACCTTGTCCAGTATGCCGCCGACCGTTACATCAACATCGTGCCCGAATTTGAGATGCCCGGCCACGAGCTGGCTGCCATCGCTTCCTATCCCTGGCTCTCATGCCGCGGCGAGCAGGTCAAGACACGCTCTACATGGGGTGTGGAACCGATCGTGATGTGCCCGGGCAAAGAGACCACCTTCCGCTTCCTCGAGGATGTCGTGGACGAACTGGTGAAGATCTTCCCCAGCAAGTACTTCCACATCGGCGGCGATGAGGCCCCGCGTCAGGAGTGGGCCAAGTGTCCCCTCTGCCAGCACCTCGCCGACTCCCTCGGACTCAAGGCCGAGAAGGGTCGCAGCCGTGAGGCGCAGCTCCAGAGCTACATCATAGCCCGCATGGAGAAGTACATAGGCCGCTACGGCAAGAGCATCATCGGATGGGACGAGATCCTCGAGGGCGGCAATCTCAACAAGACCGCCATCGTAATGTCCTGGCGCGGTGAGGAGGGCGGTATCGCCGCTGCCAATGCCGGCCACGAGGTTATCATGACGCCCTCCACCGGCGGATGCTACCTCGACTACTATCAGGGCGACACACACATCGAGCCCGTGTCCATCGGCGGCTATGCACCGCTCTCCAAGACCTACGCCTACAACCCCGTGCCCGCCAGCATCTCCGACAAAGGCATGGGCAAGTATGTTCTCGGCGTGCAGGGTAATCTCTGGGCCGAATATATCGCCGACAAGGAGCGTCAGGACTACGACCTCTACCCGCGCATCCTCGCCATCTCCGAGGTGGGATGGACCAACAGCGAGAACAAGGACTTCTCCGCCTTCGCCGGCCGCGTGGACAATGATGCCGCCGTGAGAATGCACCTGCACGATGTCAATTTCCACATTCCTCTTCCCGAGCAGGACGGCATCTCGTTCGACCGCGAAGCCTTCACCGACCAGGCTGTCCTCAACTTCCACACCACACGCCCCGAGCGGATGGTCTACACCACCGACGGCAGCGAGCCGACGGCCACCTCTGCCGAGTACACCTCGCCGCTCAAGTTCACCGAGAGCACCGTCCTCAAGATACGCACCGTGCTGCCCTCCGGCTTCATGAGCGCCGTGCGCACCATCCACGTCAACAAGGAGGCCCTCTCGCCCGCCGTCAAGCCCGCCGCTACTCCTGCTCCCGGACTTAAACTGCGTTCGGCTGCCGGCACCTATTACTCCTCGGCCGAAATGGCCGGAGTCACCGACTGGCATGAGGATGTCGCTCCTTCGCTCCGCCACATCTACCGCGGCGAGTATGGCGACAAGGACTACGCCGCCATTGCCGAGGGCTATGTCAATGTGCCCGCCGACGGCATCTACTACTTCCTCTCCGACAATGGCGAGGTGTGGGTAGACGATGAGCTCGTGGTGGACAATCGCGCGCTCCGTGTGCGCCACTCCCTCCACGGCGGCGGCAGCAAGGCGCTCTCCGCCGGCCTGCACAAGTTTAAGGTGTTCTTCTCGCGTTATACGGCCGACGGCTTCCCCACGGAGTGGGCCGACATCAATGTGAGCATGACCACCGAGCGCGGCGGCTTCGTAGCCATCGACCCCAAGCAGCTCTTCCATTAAGGATCGCTTTGTGCGGCGCAGGGCGTGCGGATGAGGCTGTGCCTTCGTCAGCATCCCCTGTGCGCCGGTGTCCGGCCGCCCGGGAGAGGACGCCCTTCTGAGCCCACCTGTATGATGTGACCAGAGCATCCTCCGCGCGCGGCAGACGGCATAAGGTTCAGATTTAATATTATTGCTGTCCGGGAAAATTAAAGACGCATACGCATCGATAATTTTCCCGGACAGCTATGTTTTAGAAACGGGCATTCCCGCGCTTGGCAATCTCCTCGTCCGCATTCGCGGCGCGCTAAATGGCAGTTTTTTTGCTCTTTGTAAATGCATGAAAATCAACGCTCCCGGAAGGTCAAAACTACATTTGAGATGTTTTGAATTATCTCAAACATGTTTTTCCTCATCTCAAATGTAGTTTTCCGCTCATGCGGAAGGTTTTTTCGAAGTGTGGGGAATGACTTTTCCAATAAGCAGGAAAATCGCCGTCGTTTCGGACTGCGAAGTTATATTGGCAGTACAGAGGAATGAGAACTTGTGTACGAGGAAATCTTTCTCAATAATGCGCGGCGTTAGCTGGGAGGACCGCTGCCTCAGCGGTCGCCAGCCGCCGCATAAGAATAACGCGATGAGGTGCGATAATGCATATGCGCGAGAAATAACTGGGAGGGCCGCTGCAGCGCGGCCCGTCCGCCGCATAAGAAAGTGCGCGAAGGAATACGCGATACTAATTTATCGCCGCTTACAGCACGTAAGATTTACCGACTCGCTCTTGGCCGCTGCAGCGCGGCCCTCCCAGCTATCACCGCTCACATTATTAATATTCGCTCTTATCAGCCCCTCCCGCAATATGGCAAATGGTATAGAATGCGCATTTTTGTGACCCCGGGAAGGACCATTTTTCGCCCTTTGTAACTATATGATTTTCAGTGTTCCCGGAAGGCCAAAACTACATTTGAGACGTTTTGAAACATCTCAAATGTAGTTTTCCTCATGTCCTATGTGAGCATCGTGGTGTGCGGGACGGTTTTTTGAGAGTGGGCAAATGAGTGCGGGGCAGGCGTGCGCTGTCTGCGCATGTCTGCCCCGCTTATGCGATGGTCCCGCTATGAGGAGCGGGAGTGGGGATAGTCGTTTACAGCATGAGGGTGTAGATCTGCGTGGTGTCCTCGGGCGTGAGCGGGAAGAAGTTGCCCACGGGGTTGCCCTTGTGTGCGTGCAGGCTTCTGGTGAGCAGCGGAATGTCGGGGTGCTCTATTCCGAGGCCGGCGAAGGTGACGGGCATGCCTATGCGGCGGAGGAACGCCTTCATGCGCTCTATGCCGCTCAGGGCGTCGGCCTTGTCGTCGCCGGTGGGGGTGACGCCCCACACATTGTGGGCCAGGCGCGCGATGCGGGCGGGGTGATGGGTAGCCATGAATGTCTGGTAGGCGGGCGATACGACAGCCAGGCCCGCGCCGTGGGTCACGCCGTAGACGGCGCTTATCTCGTGCTCGAGAAAGTGGGATGTCCAGTCTTCCGTGACGCCTGTGCCGCAGATGCCGTTGTGGGCCAGTGTGCCGCTCCACATGAGACAGGCCCGGAGGTCGTAGTTGTCGGGGGCGTCGAGCACACGCGGCGTGACGTCCACTATCTCGCGTATCAGGGCCTCGGAGAGAGCGTCGGTAACGAGGGTGGCGGGGGTGTTGTTGAAGTAGCGCTCCAGGATGTGGGCTATCATGTCGGTGGCGCCGGCGGCTGTCTGATAGGCCGGCAGGGTGAAGGTGAGTTCCGGATTCATGAGGGCGAACTTGGGGCGCAGCACCTTGGGCGTCTTGAGGCTTATCTTCTTGAGCCCGTCGCGACGGGTGATGACGCTGTTGCCGGAGGCCTCGCTGCCGGCGGCGGGGATGGTGAGCACGACGCCCACATTGAGCGCCCGCTGCATGACGGCCTTGCCCTCCCAGAAGTCCCAGAAGTCGCCGTCGTAGGGGACACCGCCGGCGATGGCCTTGGCGGTGTCGATCACCGAGCCGCCGCCCACGGCCAGCATCAGGTCGGCCCCGAAGGAGCGGGCCAGTTCTATGCCCTCATAGACACGGTCGTCGGTAGGGTTGGGCTTTATGCCGCCCATCTCGCGATAATCTACGCCGGCCTCACGGAGCGAGGCTTCCACACGTCCCAGCACGCCGCTTCTCACAGCGCTGCCGCCGCCGTAGCATATGACGGCCCGACGGGCGCCCAGAGCACGGCAGCACTCGCCGGCAGCATTCTCCGCACCACGGCCAAAATGGAACTCGGTGGGGGAGTAAAACAGAAAATCATTCATCTCAGAATTATTTTTTAAAAGGCAGTCTTGCGGACTGCCTTAGTATTATTTCTTATTGTCCCTGACGGCCGTTATCACGATGTAGGGCGACAGCAGGCGCGACTTGACGGGCAGCAGTTTGAGCATATAGCTCAGCCCTCTGACGAGGCTGCGGGCCACCCTGTTGCGGAGGCCGGGCTTGGGCTCGAGCCACACCATGGGCTTGCGTGTGTAGGTGACGCGCACATCGTGGAGGGGCATGGTGGCGAGAATGCTGCGGAGCCGCGAGGGGATCATGGAACTGATGTTGTGGGCGTCGTAGTTGTGGCGGTCGAAGGTGCGCTGCACCCAGCCGTTGATGCCGCGGAAGTTGGGCAGCACGATGAGCAGTGTGCCGCCTTCCCTTACGAGCTCCACATGGCGGCGTATCACATCGGCGGTGTCGTCGAAGTGCTCGATAAAGCCGATGGAGAATACGAGGTCCCAGCGGCGGTCGGTATGGTAGGTGAAAAAGTCGTGCTCCACGGCCTCGATCACATTGTCCCCGAAGCCGTTCTCCTTCTCCAGCCTCTTGATGATGGCGGGGTCGACATAGAAGTCGAGGAGGGTGGGGCGATAGCCGCGGCGGGCGAAGTAGAGCGACATGGTGCCCGGAAAGCCGCCTATCTCTATCGATGTGCGGCCGTTGCCGGGATATATGTCGGCGGGGAAATAGGATTCGAATTCCGAACGGGCGGGCACCCGTTCATATTTATAGTTCTTCCAGTATTCTTGCCAGAAGGCGCGGTCCGTGAGATTGTTCATCGTTTCAGGATTTTGTATTTGGCCATTACCCAGGCCTTGTGTAGTTTGCTGTTATAGAGTCGGTACATGCGCCGGAACTTGCGCCGCGCCTCGTCGTTCTCTGTGATGGTGGCGGGGAGGGAGCAGGTGAGCGGTGCGTCGGTGTAGAGGTCAGTGGGGATGAGTTCGCCGCCGCCGCAGTTGGTGCCGCTTTCGTCAAATCCGTTGTTGCCCACGAGTGAGCGGCCTGCATTGACCGAGAGCATGCCGGCGAGCAGGAGCGAAGCCTTCCAGCGGATGGCCCACGAGTTGTTGCGGCCGGCTATCTGGCGCTCGAGCATGCGGGTGAAGGGGTAGGCTCCGCCGAAATCGAATGTGGAGCAGAGTCCGCGCGCTCTGAGGGCGCTGAGCAGTTTGCTGCCGTCGCTCTCAAAATGGTCCCAGGCGCGCTTCCATGTACCCCAGCCCCAGCTGTCGCCGTGATAGATGAGGAAGGAGTCGGGCAGGCCGTGCATGCGGAAGAGATGGCCGTGCACATTGCCCACACGCGGTTCGTCGGCATAGAGGGTGAGGGCGTCGTTCATGAAGCGGAGGAAGAAGGGCGAGAGCAGCAGGTCGTCCTCGACCACTATGACGCGGCCGCGCTCGGCTATGACCTCCGTCACGCCGCTTATGACCGAGGCGGCGAGGCCGCGGTTGTGCTCCGCCTCCCTCACCGTGACCGAGCGGAAGCCCGTGACGCTGTGGATATACTCCCTGACGGCCCTCACACCGCTCTCGTCGGCGGCGCCGCGGGCTCCGTCGGAGTAGATGTAGAGGTCGCTCTCGCGGGCCTCGGCGTTGGCCTTAAGGCTCTCGATGCACATGCGCGAATGGTGCGGGCGATTGTAGGTGAAGAGGATTATCGGTGCGAGCTCCATAGTCTTATTGCTTCTGCGTGGCGAGTATCTGCTCCATGCGCTTCATATCGCCAGGATAGGTGAGCTTGATGTTGCTCTCGCTGCCCTCTACGACCGCTATATGACGGTCGGGGAAGTAGCGGCGTATGAGCATGGCATCATCGGTAGCGTCGAAATAGGAATGGCGTAGGGCTTCGAGATAGGCGGAGCGGAGCAGCGAGGTGCGGAAGCCCTGCGGGGTCTGCACACGCCATACCTTGCTGCGGTCCAGATAGCTCTCCACGCTCCCGCCGTCGGTCATGACGAGGCTGTCGGTCGAGGGCACGGCGGTGATGACCGCTTCGCTCCCCTCCAGGGCGGTGATGACGCGGCTTATGACCTCCTGCCCCACGAGCGGACGCGCTCCGTCGTGGATCAGCACATTGCCCTCGGCGGCGGGGCAGAGCATCAGGCCGGCGTTGGCCGACGCAAAGCGTGTGAAGCCGCCGCTGCAGAGGCCGGCAAACTTGTGCCAGGTGTTGCGCTCCACGATGGTCTGCATGCGGTCCATGCAGTCCGCGATGGTGACTATCACGATGCCCGTGATCATGGGATGGCGCTCAAAGGCGTCCACTGTGCGCTCTATCACCGTGCGCCCCGCGAGCTCTGCAAACTGTTTCGGCACAGCGAAGCCGGCCCTCTCGCCTTTTCCGCCTGCCAGAATTATAGCCGTATTCCTCATGTCTTATACCTTGATTATCGTGAGCCCGTCGCGCAGGGGCAGGATGACCTGCTCCACGCTCTCGTCGCTGCTCACCATGTCGTTGAAGGCGCGTATGCCCCGCGTCTGGGCGTCGTGGTCGTAGGCGGGGTCGACGATGTGCCCGTCCCAGAGGGTGTTGTCGGCCAGGATGAAGCCGCCCGGGCGGATGTACTCACGCGAGAGGCGATAGTAGTCGGTGTACTCCCGCTTGTTGCCGTCGATAAAGATCATGTCGAAGCGGAGGTCGCCGTGGGCGCGGGCGAAGTCGGGCAGAGCGCTGAGCACATCGCCCGTGATGGCGGTGATGGCCTCTGCGCGGGGGCTTCCCTCTATCCACTGTCGGGCGAAGTCGGCTATCTCATCGTTGATATCAAAGGTGTAGATGTGTCCGTCCTTCCCCAGGCCCAGCGAGATGGCTATGGCCGAATAGCCGCTGTATGTGCCTATCTCGAGCACGCTCTGCGGGCGTATCATCGCGGTGAGCAGGCGGAGCGTCATGCCCTCCACGTGGCCCGTCACCATGTGCGGCCTCACCAGGTGGATGTTCGTGGCGCGCCTCAGGCGCCTCAGATAGTCGTCCTCTGCCGTGGTGTGGGCCTCGATATAGTCCGTGAGCTCAGTCATGCTCCTGCATCCCCTTTATCGCCTCAATGGCCAGCCGGTAAGAGTCGAGCCCGAAGCCGCATATCACTCCCGCGCAGGCAGGAGAGATCATGGAGTGGCGGCGGAACTCTTCGCGCTGATGCACATTGGAGATGTGCACCTCTATCACGGGGCTCGTCACGGCGCGGATGGCGTCGTGCAGCGCTACGCTCGTGTGCGTGTAGGCGCCGGCGTTGAGGACAATGCCCGCCGCCGTGAAGCCCACCTCCTGGATGCGGTCGATGAGCGCGCCCTCCGAGTTGCTCTGATAGTAGCCTATCTCGATGTCGCCGTAGCGCTCGCGCAGCGAGGCCAGAAAGGGCTCAAACGAGGAATGACCGTAGATGGCCGGTTCCCTCACGCCCAGCAGATTGAGATTGGGGCCGTTGATTATTTCTATGTGCATCTTAAGAGAGATAATTTGTAACTTTGTAGCTGTATGCAAAAGTAAGAAAAAATCATGAACCCCGGTGATTTTCAGCACAACGATGCCCTGCTCGACAGCTACAGGGAATATCTGCGCTTAGAGAAGAATCTGACGGCCAATACGGTCTCCGCTTACACGGACGATGTGGAGAAGCTGCTCCGCTACCTCACCGCCGCCGGCATTCCCCCCGAGCAGGCCAAGCTCGCCGACCTCGAAAACTTTGCCGCAGGCCTCCACGACATCGGCATCACGCCCCGCTCGCAGGCCCGCATCCTCTCCGGCGTCAAGTCGTTCTACAAGTTTCTCCTCCTCGACGGCCGCATAGACTCTCTGCCTACCGAACTGCTCCCCATGCCGCAGATCGGCGAACACCTCCCCGAGGTGCTCTCCGTGGAGGAGATAGACAGCATCATCGCGGCCGCCGACCTCCACGAGCAGGAGGGCCAGCGCAACCGCACCATCATCGAGATGCTCTACAGCTGCGGCCTCAGGGTGAGCGAGCTCTGCGAACTGAGGCTCTCCGACATCTTCCGCGCCGAGGGCTTCGTCCGCGTCACCGGCAAGGGCCGCAAGCAGCGCCTTGTGCCCATCTCCGACCGCGCCCTGCGCGAGCTATCGCTCTGGGAGGAGGACCGCGCCAACATCAACATCCGCCCGGGCTACGAGGACTATGTCTTCCTCAGTTTCACCCGCGGCCGCAAGCTCTCGCGCATCACCGTCTTTTACATCGTGCGCCTCCTGGCCGCGCGCGCCGGCATCCGGAAGGAGATCAGCCCCCACACCTTCCGCCACAGCTTCGCCACCCATCTCCTCGAGGGCGGGGCGAACCTGCGCGCCATACAGGAGATGCTGGGCCATCAGAGCATCTCGACCACCGAGATATACACCCACCTCGACACGACCCGTCTGCGCGAGGAGATACTGGCCCATCACCCGCGCAATCTCTGAGGATAATCAAAACACTGCTCCCCATGCGCTGCGACGCATGGGGAGCAGTCTCCGACAGATATAATCATGCTTCCCGCCGCGCCCGCATCGAAGCGGACGCGGCGGGACAAATTCGCTCTCGCTCAGCAGCCCTTGCCGTCGATAGAGCAGGCGGGTGCCCCGTCCTTGGGACGGCTGTGCAGGCCCACCTCTTCGGGGCGCAGTGTGACGCTCCCGTCCTCCCTGACAAAGCACGGAATGCCCACGTAGCCCAGGCGGCGTATGCCGTCGAAGGCCGCATTGGTGTCGCGCAGGTGGAGGAACTCCTTGAGGCGCCGCACATGCGAGCCGATGTCCACGATCTCGAAGCGGTCGTCGCCCGCTATCTGCTGCTCGACATAGGTGCAGTCGGGGCAGCTCTCCATCACATATACTCTGGTCATGGCTCAGGCTTTCGGCTTTAGTTTGAGCCCGTCGCTAAAGGCCTTGCCGACCGTCTCGCCGAGCTCTATATAAGTATGGTGTACGGGGTCGAAGGTGATGAGCTGCATCTTGCTGACGTCCGGTTTGCCGTCGGCGGCGAGATATTGCTCGTCGACCGCTATGCTCACTATCTCCGCTATCAGGTAGCAGCCCGTGTTGCTCTCGTCAAACTTGTCCACGACTCTGCACTCCAGCGTCATGGGGAAGCACGTGAAGCGGGGCGCGTTGACATGGGCCGCCTTCTCGGCCTGCCAGCCCGTGGGGCCCATCTTGTCCGCCACCTTTCGGGCGCTCACGAGGCCCACATAGTCGGCCGCCGTCATCGTGTCGCGCGTGGCGAAGGCGATGGTAAAGTCGCCGCACCGCTTTAGATTGTCCGTCGTGGCGTGGCTGCCCATGGAGATCATCACCTTGTGCTCGTCCCATGTGCCGGCCCACGCCGCGTTCATCGCATTGGGCTTGCCGTCCGCGTCGTATGTGCCGATAATCAGCACGGGCTGCGGCAGCAACCAGGCTCTTGCATCAAACTGTTTCATAATCGCTTCTGTTATTTTAAAGTCTGTGGCAAATATAGCAATTCCCGCCCAATGTCACAAGTCTCCGCCCCGGCTGTGGAACGCCGGAGCGGAGATGCACGCCCTCCCAGTTATTTATCGCTCAAAACAATCTCTGCACCCTTGGCGGCGGCCCCGGAAAGGGTGATTTTTTGCCCTTTGTAAGTGTATGAAAATCAGTGTCCCCAGAAGGCCAAAACTACATTTGAGACGAGGAAAAACATCTCAAATGTAGTTTTACTTATGTCCTATGTGAGTATCCCAGCATGCGGGACGGTTTTTTGAGTGTTGGGAATTACCTTTTCGAAAAAACGGGGCAGCGTACGTTATCCGGATAGCGAAGTTATATTGCCGGAGTCGGGGCATGACAACTTATATAATAGGGAATCTTTCTCAGTAATGCGCGGCGTTAGCTGGGAGGGCCGCTGCCTCAGCGGCCCTCCTGCCGCCGCGGGCAAAGCGCGAAAGAATGAGCGATAAGGCATTGGGCAAAGTTAGAAGGTAATACGAAGTGCGTAAAAAGGAATTGCGCGAGGCTTAACTGGGAGGGCCGCGTTGCAGCGGCCCTCCCAGTTATTTTCCGCGCACTAAATTCTTACCAAATCCACGTGATTTTCAGCGTCTGCGAGGCGGGTGGATTCTACTGCGACATAAATTATTTTAGCTGCGAGTAGAACGATCGTCTACTACGAGATAAATTTTTTTATCTCGTAGTAGAATTTCTCCTTCTCCGACGAGGATTTTCTCATGTCCCATCAGGGCCCTTTCCGGTCGCATGAAAAATGTTTTCGGCCGCTACTGCTTCCCCCGGAGTAGAATTTCGGACAAATCATTCGGTAAGGAGGTGTGCTTTCAGATGTTATGCGTAAATTTGTGTCGGCAACAATTATTGACCTTCTGCCATTCCATTCGTATAAAAACCGTGTTTATGAAGATAAGATCCCTGTTCTCCCTGTTCATCTCCCTCGCCGTGGCCGCTGTGGCCGAGGCGCAGAATTATCCGCTCGGCGACTATGCCGAACCGGCCAACCCGCACAAGGCCGCGACCGCCGAGTGGGCCCGTGTGCCCGACGGCGTCCACGCCGCGTGGGCCTCGCGCAGCCGTGTGTACGCTATGGAGCGTGTGCCCGAGGCCGCAGCCCGCGACACCGTGGTATACGCCTGGCGCGGCGAGCGTCTGGGCCTCGAGGCCGTAGTATGGTCTAAGGCTGCCACCGGGCGCCTGTCGCTCTCGCTCACGCCGCTCAGGAGCGGCAAGCGCACTCTGCCCTCCAGCGCTGCCGTCGTGAGGTATATGAACTATGTCCTGACGGACAGCAAACTGGGCTGCGGAGACAACAACATGACCTCGCCCACGCGCCTTGTGCCCGACATCATCGGCGCCTCGGCCGTGCGACAGCTCGGGCCCATGACCACGCGCCCCGTGTGGGTCACCGTCGAGGTGCCGCGCGATGTGCCCGCCGGCGACTACAGCGCCGAGCTCCGTGTGACCGACGAGGCCTCCGCGCAGGTCGTGGCGCGCCTTAGGCTCACGCTCCGCATCGTGGACCGCACCCTGCCGCGCGTAAAGGACTGGACATTCCACACCGACTTCTGGCAGCAGCCCTACGCCGTATCGCGCTATCACAAGACGGGGCGCTGGACGCAGGCCCACTTCAACGCCCTCAGGCCTTATCTCCGGCTCCTGGCGCGCGCCGGGCAGAAGGTGGTCACCACCATCCTTTTCTACGAGCCCTGGGGTGTGCAGAGCTACGACAAATTTGACCCCATGATCCGCACCACGCTCCGCCGCGACGGCTCCTGGAGCTACGACTACACCATCTTCGACCACTATGTAAGCCTCTGCGACTCGGTGGGCATCAACGGACAGATAAACTGCTATTCGATGATCCCCTGGGACAAGACATTCCGCTACTACGACGAGGCGCAGGGCAAGGACATCGACCTTAAGGCCGAGACATCCTCCGAGGCCTTCCGCAACCTGTGGACGCCGTTCCTCAGGGCCTTCGCCGCCCACCTGAGGGCGAAGGGCTGGTACGACAAGACCTGCATCGCGATGGACGAGCGCGGCCTCGACGACATGCTCAACGCCTACAAGGTCATCGAGAACGCCGTGCCGGGCATGAAGGTGGCCCTCGCGGGCAGCTATCACAAGGAGCTCGTCGACAAGGTCTACGACTACTGCCTCGGCTACGGCCAGACATTTCCCGAGGAGGACCTTAAGATGCGCCGCGCCAAGGGATTCGTGAGCACCGTCTACACCTGCTGCAGCGAGATAGAGCCCGGCATATTCACCAACAGCAATCCCGCCGACGCCGCCTACCTGCCGCTGTTTGCCGCCGCCAACCGGTTTGACGGCTATCTCCACTGGTCGTGGGAAAACTGGACGGAGCAGCCCCTGCTCGACTCGCGCTTCATGCGCTTCCCCGCCGGAGACACCTACGTCGTCTATCCGGGGGACCGCTCCTCCGTGCGCCACGAGAGATACATCGAGGGAGTGGAGAGCGTGGAGAAATACCGCGTCCTCGCCGCCGAATACACCCGGGCGGGCAATACCGCAGCGCTTGCCGGGCTCAACGAGGCCCTCGCCCTCTTCAAGGCAGGCCCTTCAGACGCCGTGCCCACAGACTACGCTGTGGACCGTATCAGCGCGCTGCTCAACACAGCCCCTGCGCCCGCCCGCGCCGCCTATGACTATCAGCCCGACCCGAATACCGTCTACACGCTCAGCAGTGCCGTCGGCCGCGGTAAGCTCTACTTCGACCCCGCATCGCCCTTCGTCTGGAGCACGGGCCGCAGCCGCGCCGATGTGCCGGAGGCAAACTATCAGTGGGCCTTCATCCCGGCCCCGGAGAAGGGCACATATTATCTCTACAACGTCGGCCGCCGCCGCTTCGCCGCTCCCTTCCCGCATGGCTCCTATCACGGCAACGAGGGCGGCCTCTCGTGGATGTTCACCTCGGAGAAACGGCCCGTGCGCCTTAAGGAGCTCTCCGACGGAAGCCTCACGATCCGCACCGCCGACGACAACACTTATCTCAGTGTGCACAATAGTTACATGGGCCCCGTCATCGCCTATTTCACCCCGGGCTACGCCGGCGCTTCCATGCAGCTGACGCCCGCCGGAGAGCTTACCGATAACATCCGCCGCGACATAGCCGCCGGCGAGGGCCGGCTCGTGCTGCAGGACATCATGGTGGGCCAGGGCTATCAGACTACCGGCCGCGGCAACCGCAATTCGGTGCTCCTCAAGTTCACCTTCCCCGCCACACAGTCCGCTCCCACGCTCGACCGTCTCGACCTCACGCTCAAAGGCGCCACACGTGCGAACATCGACAGCGTTAAGGTGTTCCTCTCCGATATGGACAACTTCCCCGCCGACGCTCATCCCCGCTGCGTAGCCGCTGTGCGCCCCGCCGCCGACCGTCTCTCGCTGCCGCTCAAGGGGGCTGCGCTCTCGCCCACGGCACAGCGCTACCTCTATGTCTGTGTCGATGTCCGCAGCAAGGCTGCCCTCGGCGCCGATCTCGACGCCCGCGTCGATGAGCTCGCTGTCGGCGGCCTGGGTATGGGTCTCCACGCCGATCCGCCCTATGCCCAGAAGGTCTACGCCGTGCAGCGCTTCCTCGCCATGCCCGACACCTACGACAGCCACTATTACCGCATCCCCGCCCTCGTCACCGCGCCCGACGGCAGCGTAGTCGCAGCCTTTGACAAGCGCTTCGACATGTCCGGCGATGCCGGTTCGCATCGCATCGATATAGTGGTGCGCCGCTCGGAGGATAACGGCAAGACGTGGAGCGAACCACTTACCATCGCGCAGGGACAGGGCAAGGGCTCCTTCGATTACGGCTTCGGCGATCCCGCTCTCGTGGTCACCAAGAAGGGGCGTATCATCTGCCTCTCCTGCGCCGGCAACAAGTCCTTCTGGGACGGTCAGGCCGACGTGGCTATCATGGTAAGCGATGACAACGGCAAGACCTGGACACGCCCGGCCGACCTGGTGCATGAGCGTCTGGACAATCGCGTGGACAACCTTCGCAACGCTCTCGGCTCGCACGGATTTTTCGTCACCTCTGGCCGCGGCCTCTGCACCTCCGACGGCACGGTGATGTTCGCCTGCAACTATAAGACCGCGGGCGGTCAGGTACGCGAATACGTGCTCTATTCCACCGACGAGGGGGAGCACTGGACGCTCGACGGCCACATGGCCTACGACGGAGCCAATGAGGCAAAGCTCCTCGAGATGAATGACGGACGCCTCATGATGTCCATCCGTCAGGCGGGCGACCGCGGATTCAATATCACCTCCGGCCGCAACCTCGACTGGGGCAAGCAGTGGCGCGACAGCACTCTCCGCGGCGCCAGTTGCAACGCCGAACCGCTCTACTACCGTCGTGACGCGCGCGGCCGCCGCGACCTCATCCTCCACACCAATCTCTTCACCATCCCGGGCCTCCAGCGCGCTGACCTGTGGCTCTGCGGCAGCACCGATCAGGGCCGCTCTTGGCGCAAACTCATGCAGCTGCAGCCCGGCGCGGCCTCTTACTCCACCATCGACCGCCTCCGTAACGGAGACGTGGCCATATTCTACGAGGACGAGAGCAACGGCGTCGACAACTGGGCGCTCAACTACATCGTCCTCACCCGCAAGCAGCTCGAGCAGGCGCTGAAGTAGCCCGCCACCGGCCCGCAAGCAGCGCTTATCGGGTCGTCGCCCGCCGCCATCGGTCGTAGATCTGCCGCCATCGGCCATAGATCCGCCGCCATCGGTTTACGGCCTTCGGCCAATGGACAAGCATGTCTCACAATAGTAAAAGCCACTTCCGTTCCGCGCTCCAAGCGCTCCGGAAGTGGCTTTCGTTGTATTCGGCCAAAGACAATATGCTCCTGCATTGCCACCTTCGCGTTCTGACGGGGGCATCGGTATTCCCGGCAGGGCAAAATAAATCGGGACGGCACTTCATCGTGCCGCCCCGATAACTGTCTGTTGTCAGTCAGAAGGGAATGTTGTTTCCCATTAAAGTTACATTATGAAAGTCCGCCAGATTATTCTCATAGCCGAAGGGAACTGTTATTTCCCGTCGAAGGCGTGGGTGAGTTTGTCGTTGGCCTCCTTCACGCGGGCCTCCTCTATCTTCACTACCTTGCGGTCGTAGGTCATCAGTCCGTTGACTTCCACCTCGCAGTCTGTGGTCTGCGTATAGACGCCTGCAGCAGCACCCTTCTTCGCCAGATCGAGCAGATGAGTGGCGATCTCCACGTATTTATCCGTCACCTCTTTGGCATTCTTATACTGCACATAGCCCCAGTTGTCCTTCTCCTGCCAGAGATGGCCTGTAAGCGGAAGGCCGAGACCGCCGAACTCGCCCATTACCTCCACTCTGTCGGGGTCGGTGAGGTACATCTCGGGGGCGGGATATTTGTGCAGGTCGAGGATGTCGCCCACGCCCTTGAAGTGATTGCCGCCGGAGGCGGAGTTGATGAGGCGCGTGGGGTCGAGCTGATGCGTGTAGGAGGCTATATCGGCGGTCTTGAACTGGCCCCAGCCCTCGTTGAACGGCGTCCAGACGATGATGCAGGGGTGATTGCGGTAGGAGGTGATGATGTCGCGCCACTCCTCTCTGTAGTCCTGCTCGGCCTCTGCGCTGCGTACGGTCTCGGCTTTGTCGTACCAGTGGGTCATATCCCAGGGGTTGTGGTCGTAGGAGATGCTGCCGCTGGGCATGTCCTGCCATACTAGGAGGCCGTTGCGGTCGCAGTACTCATACCAGAGGTCGGGCTCTACCTTCATGTGCTTCCTGACCATGTTGAATCCCCATTCCTTTGTCTTCTTGAGGTCGTAGACCATAGCTTCGTAGGTAGGTGCGGTGTAGATGCCGTCGGGCCAGTAGCCCTGGTCGAGCGGCCCCATCTGGAAGAGCGGTTTGTCGTTGAGCATCATCACGAGGTGCCCGTCCTTGTTGCGGCCTTTGGAGATCTTGCGCATGGCTGCATAGCTGCTCACTGCGTCAATAGTCTTACCACCGGAGATGACCTTGATGTCGAGGCTGTAAAGGAAGGGGCTGTCGGGACTCCACAGTTTCGGAGAAGCGATCCTGAGGGCGACAGCCTTGCCGTCCTCTCCGCTGCCGGAAGCTATCACAGTCTTGCCGGACTTCACGGTGATGCTCACCTTGTCGCCCGCTGCAGCGCCGATCACTTCGGGAGTCACTACGAGCTCGGAGCGGTCTACGTCGGGAGTGATGAGAAGCGAGGAAATATACTTGCTGCTCACCGGCTCGAGCCATACAGTCTGCCAGATACCGGAAGCGGGAGTATACCATATTCCCTCGGCTTTGCTCTTCTGCTTGCCCACGGGCTGGTAGCCGTCGCTCGAGGGATCGAAAACTTTTACGGTGAGCTTATTGACACCGGCCTTGAGAGCCGAAGTAATATCGATGGAGAAGGGAGCATAACCGCCCTGATGAGCGCCCACGTGAGTACCGTTGACATATATGTCGGCCTTCCAGTCCACAGCACCGAAGTTAAGCTTCACATGTTTGCCTTTCCATGCAGCGGGCACGGTGAATGTACGGTCGTACCATAGGAGATTGTCCTTAGTAAGAGTGCGGCCTACTCCGGAGAGAGCGCTCTCTATGGGATACGGCACGAGTATCTGCCCGTCCCACTTCGAGGGCGTGGAAGCATTAAGGCCTGTCACGGCGTAATTCCAGAGGCCGTTGAGATTAAGCCATGCGGCACGCTTGAGCTGCGGACGGGGATATACGTTCCAGGGCCGCTTGTAATCTACTTTCTCAGCCCACGGGGTCTTTATCTTATCGCCCGCAGGATGCCACTGAGCCTTTGCGCCGGGCACAGTGAGCAGGATTGCGGCAGCTGTGGCTGCCATCAGTCTTTTTACATTCATCTGTTATAAGGATAGGTATAAATCATTTTGCAAAGATATCAAATATTCTCACATTCAGATAAGGAGATATACCTTAAAAGACGCTCTTACCCATGTTTTTCCTGCGCAGACGTATCAAAGGAAAAAAGAGCACGGCAGTAAGGGTATCTGCCGTGCTCTGCAAGTGGGTATCGAGTATTAATGAATTAAGGTATGAGCTCCGTATCACTAAAAGTAAATGCTCTTTCTCATTATAATTTAATATTCAAATAAAGCTATACAAAAAGAAATGTTTTATCTGCCGGATATTCCCATGTGATGAGTCGCATTGCTTTTTCCCGTGCATGTTTTTATGAATTGACCCATCTGTAATTTTGAGTAAATACGAATTTCAGCGCTCCCCGCTGCGGCCATATCGAGGAGGGAGCAGGCGTGACAAGAGGCTACCGGACAGGCGGGTCTGCCGGCACCGCTCCATGGCTCTTCTTCCAGACACCACACTTAAGTGTAAGTGACATCAGAATGCCACAAGATGAATATTATTCTGCATAAAAAATGCATATTCCGCAGTGCTGCGAAAAATATCCCGTTTGTAAGAAAAAATACAAGGCACATAATTCAAATTACGTGCCTTGTATTTTAAAATATGTGCCTTGTAATTTTGCATCTTGGGGAGACATTGTAAATCAGTACGTTATAAGAGGCCGGAAAACGCCTCTCAAAAACGAATATTATTCATCCGCTTTTGCATAATTATTCATTGCTGCCGGTTGCGTTCCGCTATTTGATCGTGCTCTCCCCGCCGACAACGATATCAAGAGCTCTGCTGCCGGGCAGGTGACGGGCTGAGAGCAAAAAAACACCCCGGCTCAAAATCTTGACAAAACGCACGGTCTACTCTCTCCGGATAAATTGTGAGCGTTTCTGTCTTTTCGTTGTCCTTCCCTCCCTTTCACATTTCCCGATCGCTAAAAGTAGACATCAGGCTATCACCCATTTCCAATAGGGCAACACCCCTATCTTTCCATTATTATCCTCGATGGTAGCTTCCTCATCGTAAGTGATGATGAGACGGCGCTTGTACTCCAATGCAGAAGGAAGTTTCTTCAGGGCAGACAGCTTTCTCTCATAAGTGCCATCGCTATGACTGAGATTATAGCAAACCTGAATGGCAAGACCCTCGTCAGGGACAAAGAAATCGACCTCCACACCTGAGTTGTAATAGAACACGCGTTCGTTGTCAGGATCATTGCCATACTTCCTCAAAAGGGTAACAGCCACAAGGTTTTCCAACAAAGAGGTATCAGCATCAACAAGGAAGAGATTGAGGATGCCATTGTCGGTGAAGTAATACTTGCTGATCGTCTCTTTCTCCACAAATGGCGAAGCGATATTGTGCATACGCAGCAACAGCCATGCGTCCTGACAATACTGCACATAGTTGCCTACCGTTGGCACGCTGATCTTACCGCCAACAGAGGACAGTATTCGTGAGATGCGGTTGTAGGACAACGGCTGCTTGACGCTCTCGGCTATCTTCTTTATCATAAGACGCAACAGATTTGGATTGCTGATACCATTGCGTGCACAGATATCGCCAAGATATACCTTCTGAAAGGTGCTGCTCACATAGTCACGCTTGACAGGCAAGCCGGTGCTTTCCGGCAGGCCTCCCCAATGCAGATATTCATTATACAAGCGCATGAACTTGGCTTTGCCATCGGTCTGGAGCAGACTGTTCTCGTCATACTTTTGACCGGAGAAATCAAGATATTCCTTAAAGCTGAACGGATAGACCTCGACAGATAAATATCTGCCACCGAGCGTAGTCATCACCTCACGCGACAGCATCTTGGCGTTGCTTCCAGTGATATACACATTATATTTATTGTCAGCCAATCGCCTGGCAAACTTTTCCCAACCATCAATATTTTGTATTTCGTCAAGAAACAGTATGGGTCGCTTGTCAGACAGTTCCGCAAAACATTCCAGAATGAGATTGAAGTCTGACGACTTGAATTCCTCCAACCGGTCATCCTCAAAGTTCACATACAGCATCTCATCCCAAGTATGACCCTGGCTCAGCAGTTGCTGCATACGCTGGTAGAGCATGAAGGACTTGCCCGCACGCCGCAAGCCAACCAGAACGTAGCAGGGAAAGCTACTCATGTCCACCTCACGCCGGAACACCTTGTATCGCTCCACCTCTACCCTGTTGTCTAAAATGATCTGCTTCAGAATATCCTTATTCATAACTTTATTAAATGGCGCTTTATAAAACGCTACAAATTTATAAGATGACATTTAATAAAATAAGAAACAAGTGTACTTTAACGTTTATAATCTCCCGTTAATAAGACAAATAAAGGATATGCTCATACTTTCGCATACGTTCTTCCTGACTTCGTCACTTTTTTGTTGAGACAAAATACTGCCCTTGATAATCAGATTTTCACGCAGAGCCGCAGAGCTTATTGAGCCGCAGAGATGATACGTGTGAGAGGCTGAGATCGCTGAGAGGTCTTCGGCCTTATGAGGAGATTGCAGAGAGACCTTCGGTCTATGTGGAGCGTACGAGGAGCTCTAATTCTCAAAAGCAATAACTCCGTGGCTCGATTGTCTCCGCGGCTCCGCAAGAAAATATATACACC
>OMUV01000178.1 GCA_900314335.1 uncultured Prevotellaceae bacterium
CCTCCCAGCTATTTCTCGCGCAATACAATGGCGCGCGTCGCGTACTCTCGGCTATTTATCGCGCAATATCGCATCGCGCATTTCTTCGTACATCGCATTTGCTGCGGAGGAGCGCTGATTAGCAGAGGGGAAGGCGGGCGGAATACAGCTCCGGCTAAGACGCTCAAAAAGAAAGGCGGCGGCTTTGTCGTTACAGGAAAAAATGCCAAATTTGCAGGAGATATGGCCCGGCATGGTGCAGGGCGACATCCACAAGCATTTATGAGGAACGTAATAATGGCTATAATACTATCAGCGACCGCGCTGTGCGCAGGCGCGCAGGAGAGCGACGGATTCAAATACAGCGACGAGAAATTCGCCGACCTTCAGATGCTACGCTACCGCGTAGACGGATTTGAGAGTCTGCCGCTGCAGGAGAAGAAACTCATCTACTACCTATCTCAGGCGGGGCTCTCGGGCCGCGACATTCTCTTCGATCAGAACTGCCGCTACAACCTGAGGATACGCCGTATGCTCGAGACGGTCTACACCGACTATAAGGGCGACCGCGGGAGCAAGGACTTCCAGGCCATGACCGAGTATCTGAAGCGTGTCTGGTTCAGCAACGGCATACATCACCACTACGGCTGCGAGAAATTCAAGCCGGGATTCAGCCGGGAATTCTTCCGCAAGGCGCTGCTGAGCGTGGACAAGAAGAAGCTGCCATTGGCCAAAGGCCAGAGCGTAGAGCAGCTCATCGCCGAGGTATTTCCCGTGATCTTCGACCCCACTGTGATGCCCATGCGGGTCAATCAGAAGGACGGCGACGACTTGGTGCTCACCTCGGCGTGCAACTACTACGGCGAGGGCGTGACGCAGGCCGACGCGGAGGCGTTCTACTCCGCGCAAAAGGCTGAGGGCGACGCGCAGCACCCCATCATGTACGGCATGAACAGCCGCCTGGTGAGGGAGAACGGGGAGCTGAAGGAGAAAGTATGGCGCTCGGGCGGACTGTACGGCGCGGCCATCGACCGCATCATCTACTGGCTCGGGAAAGCGCGCGAGGTGGCCGACACGCCCCAGCAGGCCGAGGTCATCAGCACGCTCATCGACTTCTACAAGAAGGGAGACCTCAAGACATTTGACAAATATTCCATCCTCTGGGTGCGCGACACACTGAGCCGCGTGGACTTTACCAACTGCTTCACCGAGAGCTACGGCGACCCGCTGGGCATGAAGGCTTCGTGGGAGTCGATCGTCAACTTCAAGGACATCGCCGCCACGGCCCGCACGGAGAAGCTGAGCGCCAACGCGCAGTGGTTTGAGGACCACTCGCCCGTGGACCCGCGCTTTAAGAAGGAGAAGGTCAAAGGCATCTCGGCCAAGGTGATCACCGCAGCCATTCTGGGCGGTGACCTGTACCCCTCGACCGCCATCGGCATCAACCTGCCCAACTCCGACTGGATACGCAAGGAGTACGGCTCCAAGAGTGTTACCATCGGCAACATCACCGACGCCTACAACAAGGCCGCGCACGGCAACGGCATGCTGAGCGAGTTCGTCATCGACCAGGCTACCATCGACAATATCAACCGCTACGGCGACGCCTGCGACGAGCTCCACACGGACCTGCACGAGTGTCTGGGTCACGGCAGCGGAAAACTCCTGCCGGGCACCGACCCCGACTCGCTCAAGGCCTACGGCTCGACCATCGAGGAGGCGCGCGCCGACCTCTTCGGCCTCTATTACATAGCCGACCCGAAGCTCACGGAACTGGGCCTCACGCCCAATGGCGAAGCCTACAAGTCGGAATATTACACCTATATGATGAACGGCCTGATGACCCAGCTCGTCCGCATACAGCCGGGCAACAACATCGAGGAGGCTCACATGCGCAACCGCGCCATGATAGCCCACTGGATATATGAGCACGGCAAGGCCGACAAGGTGGTGGAGCTCGTCAAGAAGGACGGCCGCACCTTCGTGCGCATCAACTCCTACCCCGCCCTGCGCACACTCTTCGGCAAGTTGCTGGCCGAGGTGCAGAGGGTGAAGAGCGAAGGTGACTACGAGGGTGCACGGCGCCTGGTGGAGGATTACGGTGTCAAGGTCGACCCCGCGCTCCACGCAGAGGTGCTCGCCCGCTACAAGAAGCTCAATATCTCGCCCTACAAGGGCTTTATCAATCCCGAGTATGTGCCCGTAAAGGACGCTCAGGGCAATATCACGGACATCGAGGTGCGCTACGGCGAGAGCTACGAGCATCAGATGCTGCGCTACAGCCGCGACTACTCTTTCCTGCCCTATGTCAATGAGTGATGATGACTGAGGAGGAGATAAAGGAGACCGTAAGGCGCATCAAGCAGGACTGCCACAGCATGATGAACGGCGTGGTGAGCGCCGGCATGCGCGAGCGGGGACTCCGCTACGGGGTCAACTTCGGCGTGGAGGGCGTGCGCCTCATTGAGATGGCCCGCCATCTGCCCCACGACACCACTCTGGCGCTCGCTCTGTGGAGGGAACCGGTGAGAGAATGCCGGCTGCTGGCCACGATGCTCTACCCGCCCGAGAAATGCGCCCCCGACATGGCCGCCGAACTGGTGGCAGGGCTTCGCACGCCCGAGGAGGCGCAATATCTGTCGATGCACCTGCTGCAATACCTGCCCTACGCGGGCCACGCCATAATGGAGTGGATGGCCTCGGAGGACACGATGACCGAGCTCTGCGGATTTCTCACCGCCGGCAGGCTCATCAGCGCCGGCGTCTGCTTCTACGGCCGCGAGAGGAGTGAACTGGCGGACCAGTGCGAGACTGCGCTCTACAGCCCCTCACCCATGGTGGCCCGCGCAGCCTACAACGCGCTCATACGCTTCGCCGAGCAGAACACATTTCAGAACATCGAAGTGGGGAGGATACTCTCGCGCTTCGCCCGTAGCCAGAAGAAATGATAAAACGCGAGAACGAAGAACCGGCTCCGCAGCTCAGCCCCAAGGAGATGCTGACCGCATATCTGGAGAAATGGAAGATCAGGAAAAGTCCCGAGCGCTACTCCGTACTCGAAGCGGCCTCCCGACAGACGGGGCTGTTCACCATCGCTGAGCTCTACGACTACATGCTCGGCGTGATGCACTTCCATCTGAGCAAGGCCACAGTCTATTCCGCGCTCGAGGTACTCACGCAGGCCGGCATCGTGGTGGAGCACATGTTTGATACTCACGGCACACGCTTCGAGTGGGCTCTGGGCCGCACGACATTCAACTATATGATATGCACACGCTGCGGACGCATCACGCCCATCGTAGACCCGAGCTTCGACAGGGCTGTCAAACTGGTGCGCACGCCGCGGCTTCATGCCACACACAGCAAGACCTACGTCTACGGCGTATGCGCCACCTGTGTGAGCAAGGAGCGCAAGAGAAACAGGAAACAACAAGCAAAAGACAATGATACAAGGAAAAGTTGACACCCTTTTGGGTATAGTTTTCGGAGACGAAGGCAAGGGGAAGGTAGTAGATTTCTTCACCCCTAGGTATGACGTCATAGCGCGCTTCGCAGGCGGATGCAATGCGGGGCACACGATCATCTTCGACGGCAAGAAGTTTGTGCTGCGCTCCATTCCCTCCGGCATATTCTCCGAGAACAAGGTGAACATCATCGGCAACGGCTGCGTCATAGCCCCCGACCTGTTTATGGACGAGGCGGGCGAACTGGAGAGAGCGGGCTATTCGCTCACCGACCGCCTGCACATCAGCCGCCGCGCGCATCTCATCCTGCCCACCCACCGACTGCTGGACCGCGCCTACGAGCAGGCCAAGGGCAAGAACAAGGTGGGCACCACGGGCAAGGGCATCGGCCCCGCCTACAGCGACAAGGCCGCGCGCGTAGGCCTGAGAGTGGGCGACATACTCTCCGGATTCGACGAGAAATACAAGACGCTCAAGGCCGCTCACGAACGCATTCTCCACGACCTCCATTACGACTACGACCTCAAAGAGGTAGAAGAGAAATGGCTCGAGGGCGTGGAATACATGAGGCGCTTCCATCTCAACGATACCGAGATCGAGATCAACCGCATGCTCGACGGCGGCAAGAATGTGCTGGCCGAGGGCGCGCAGGGCACAATGCTCGACATCGACCACGGCACATATCCCTTCGTCAGCAGCAGTTCCACGACCTCGGGCGGCGTATGCACGGGTCTGGGTGTGGCTCCCTCGCGCATAGGTGAGGTGTTCGGCATCTTCAAGGCCTACTCCACGCGCGTAGGTTCGGGCCCGTTCCCCGTAGAGCTCTTCGACGCCACGGGCGACAAGATACGCAAGATCGGAGGCGAGTATGGCGCCGTGACAGGCCGCAACCGCCGCTGCGGATGGATCGACCTCGTGGCGCTCCGCTACGCCGTAGTCATCAACGGAGTGACTCAGCTCGTGATGATGAAGAGCGATGTGCTCGACGACTTCCCCACCATCAAGGCCTGCACGGCTTACATCCTGCCCGACGGCACTCAGACGACCGACATGCCCTACGACACCGCCGGCTGCAAGCCCGTATACACCGACATCAAGGGATGGCAGACCGACATCACCGGCATGCGCAGCGAGGCGGAGCTTCCCGCCGAACTTAAGGACTACATCGCCTTTATCGAGAAGGCTCTCGGCAGGCCCGTCAAGATTGTCTCCGTCGGCCCCGACCGCGAAGCCACGATAATGAGGTAAAGGCGGAGAAAATACACACTATAATAGAGAATTCTATCCTGAAATGAGAATGATTAACAGCCTGCTATTGACGGCAGGAATGATGATCGCGGCCGCCGCGCTCCCCTGCGCGGCGGGCTTCGCGGAGACGTCCGACGGCACGACCGGCGCATCGCGCGTACAGACCAGTAAGAGCAAGAAGGCCACCGACTCCGTCAAAAAGCTCAAGGCCAAGGAGACGAAAGCCTCCGCCAAAAAGGCCGCCAAGAGCTCCAGGAAGAAGGCCAAAGCCGCTGCAAAGAAGAAGAAAGCCGCTGCAAAGAAGAAGAAAGCCGCCTCTAAGAGCGCCGGCACCGCGGTGAACTGAACCCAAGCCGCAACGCCGGGCGACGGCGCCGCAGAGAGCCGCAAGCAGTTCCGCTCTCCGCGCCCGCAGAAGCGCACTCTTGGTCTGCAGGAGCACACTCTTGCCACACAAGAGTGCATACCTGCCCCGCAGGAGCGCATATATGGCAGACGCCATATATAATATGCGTACGCCTATACGCATATATAATATAATGCGTGCCAGTAAATGCGGAATTTTCACTGCGCCATATCCCCGGAGGCGATTATATTGCGCCCGGACATGTGCATAAGGCGCAGGGAATCGCACGCAGTTATCCTTTTCCTCATCTTCTTCAACACCGCAAGGCAATGTCCGTCCGCATGAAGGCATGCGGCATTTCGGAGATGGATAAAGAGCGCGGCGG
>OMUV01000050.1 GCA_900314335.1 uncultured Prevotellaceae bacterium
ACGCGCGACACGCATTTATCTCCGCATAGCCGCTCATTAGATTTTCCAGACTCGCTCTTGGGCCGCGCTGCAGCGGCCCGCCCAGTTATTTCCCGCGCACATTAATTCTACTCGTAGCTGTAAATTCGCAGCTACTACGGCCCGCCCAGCCCTCGCTGCCCGATTACGTATCCCAAATGCATAATAAGAAAGCATTCCCTTGGCACTCTCTTCCCCGCGCCGCGGGCGACGGGGATTGGCCTAAAGCAGTTCGCTTTTTATCGGGCGGGGAGCATTCGTCCTATTGCCATCACGCAAAACTTATTTATCTTTGCACCATATCGCCCGGCATAACACGGCCGGCCGTGAAGATTGCGGCGCCGTTTCTCCGCGGACGGGGAACATTTACCTAAGACAAAATCATGAACATCAAGCCCTTCATCATCATAATGGCTCTCTGCGCGCTTCCGGGCTGCCGGACGCAGAGAGCCGCACAGTCTGCGCGCCGGGCGGACACGCTCTGCCTGAGAAGCGAGCGGCACAAACCGGTCATACTCGACGTGGACATGTGCACCGACGTGGACGATGTCTGCGCGTTGAGGATAGCGACGGCCCTGGACGACGCCGGTGTCATCAGTCTCCGCGGCGTGGCCTACTCGGTGAGGGGCGGCAACAACATCGAAGCCATGCGCGGCATGCTGGTGTACGACGGCAAGCGCCGTGTGCCCATCGGCCGGACCGCCGTGCCCAACGGCCCCGAGACGTCGCCCTACTGGGACATCCTGGCCGCCTACAACGACGGGCGCGGGCGGGTGTACGACGCCGTCACGCTCTACCGCCGCATCCTGGCCTCCAGCAAACGCCCCGTCGACATCATCACCACCGGCTATGTGTCCAATCTCGAGGCGCTCATCAAGAGCGGCCCGGACAAGTATTCGCCGCTGAGCGGCGAGGAACTGGTGAGGCGCCGCTGCGGGCAACTGTATGTTGTGGGCGGGTCGTATCCCGAGGGCCGCGACAACAATTTCTTTTTCACCGAGAATGCGCGCCACGCCATCTGGTATATCACCCGGCACTGGCCCGCGCCGATACTCTTCTTCCGCAACGACATCGGCGGGCGCCTGCGCTGCGGCGGCGGGCTGCAGAGGGCGGACACGGCGCGGCGGGACATCGTGACGCGCTCGCTGTGGGCCTTCGGCACGGCCGACGGGCGCAATGCGTGGGACCCGTTCGCCGTCTGGGCCGCGGCCTACTCGTGCGGCCCGATCACACGGCTCGGCTTTAAGCGCGTCGACGTGGAGATCGACCCGGCGACCGGCCGCAACCGGTTCGCCGACTCCCCCACCGGCCGCCACTTCGTCATCACGGCCCCGGCCGACGCGGACGCCTACTACAACCACACGATGGACAGCCTGCTCATCGTCAAGGCCCGCCTCGGCAAGTAGCCCGCCGGCAGCCCGCCAAGCCTCACCCGCGACTGCACCCCGCGTAAGATTTGGCGCGGACGGGAGAAGAATTGCGGCTTGGATGAGAAGAATTTCCGCCGATGGGAGATGAATTCCGGCTCGTGGGAGAAGCCGGAATTCTCATGCGGACGAAAATAATTTCTCATGCGGGTGAAAATTCCAGCAGGGAGAAGAAGAAATTCCACTCGCAGCTAAAAAATTTTATCTCGTAGTAGACGATCGTTCTACTCGCAGCAGAAAAAATTTATCTGCGAGTAGAATTTTCCCCTCTCGCAGAGGCCGAAAATCACATAGTCGGTAAGAGGGGCATTGTGCGCGGGGAGGTAGCTATTTCCAGCGCTTTTCATTCTCTCAGTTCACCTCCGCCACATAAAGAAGGCCCTCGCTGTGAGCGGGAGCCTTATATCATTTGGCGTAAGCCTGAAAAACTATTCTGCGATGCGGAGGCGGCTGAAAGGGACGGCGACGGGCGCGGGTCAGTAGGCGTTCTCGTCGTGCTTGAAGATCAACAGGAACGTCTCGATGATGATGATAATGTCCTGGAGCACCGACCAATTCTCGAGGTAGTAGATGTCGAGGCGGACGCGTTCCTCCATCTGCCAGAGCTCCTTGGTCTCGCCGCGGAAGCCGCGCACCTGCGAGAGGCCCGTGATGCCCGGGCGGCAGAAGTGGCGCACCATGTATTTGTCGATGAGCTTGCTGTAGACCTCCGTGTGGTAGAGCATGTGGGGGCGCGGGCCGACGACGCTCATATCGCCCTTAAGCACGTTGAAAAACTGCGGCAGTTCGTCGATATTGGTGCGGCGCATAAAGTCGCCGAAGGGGAACTTGCGCGCGTCGTGCTCCGTGGCCTGGACGCGGTCGGCGTCCTTGTTGACGTGCATGGAGCGGAACTTGATGCACTTGAAGGTGCGGCCGTTGAGGCCGGTGCGATCCTGGCAGAAGAATATCGGGCCCGGGCTCTGAAGCTTGATGATCAGGCCGATGATGGGGATGAACGGCAGGAGGCAGATGCAGGCTACGAGGCTGAAGACGATGTCGAAGGCGCGCTTCAGGCCGCGGTTGAGCGGGTTCTCCAGAGGTTCGCGGTGGTTGGTGAACACCTCGCGGCCCTTGAAGTTGATGGCCTTGAGGTGCAGGCGGTAGAGACCGAACTGCCGCGGAATGTAGAAGAAGTGGACCATGTGGCGGTCGCAATAGTTCATGATGTCGACGACGGTGTCGGAGAGCGAGTGGGAGAGGCAGCAGAATATCTCGTCCACATCGAGCATCTCCGTGGCGTCCTTCACCTGCTGCGTGACGGGCTTGTCGGGATGGTCCTTAGCTTCCGTGACCTCGTGCATCATCTCCCTGAGCTGCGAGAGCGTACCGAGATACTTGGACATCGGTTTCACATTGCCGTCAAAGGGAGGGTCGGCGAAAAATCCTCTGACTCTGTAGCCCAGAGCTATGTCCGAGGTGAGCGCCTCGTAGAATTCGCTCAGCGCAGGATCGTAGCCCACGAGGATTACGGCGCGCGAGTTGCGGCCCTTGCGGCGGAGACTCTTGAGCAGCTGCTTCTCGATGACGCGCGAGATGAGCAGCACGGCATATTCGGTGCAGAAGAAGAGGATCATGGTGAGGTAGAAGCCACCGTCGCTCAGGTCGATGGCCTTGAGCGTGAAGAAGAGGAAGCCCACCTGCACCGCGGATAGGCAGAAGGTGTTTTTGGCCACCTCAGAGAAGCTGAGGAGGCGGCGATGTATTATGGTGCAGAAGAAATACTGCGCCACGACCATGCCGATGTTGGCCAGGAGCACGGTGATCCTCGTCGCGTCGTGGAAGAACTGCGGGACCATCTTGCCGCCGAACGCGGTGAAGATGAACAGCAACAGGTTCATCAGCACAAAGTCCGCTATGATGATGGCGACCCTTATTGTGACATTTCCGGAAACGCTCTTACCCATGATAATTCGAAGATGCGAAAATAAATTGTTTCATTTTAGATTTAGGTCGTTAGGTATGGCTTTCACCTGATCGATGACGCGCCTCCTGAGCCGGCCGTAGAGGAAGGCGTTGTAAAAGCGGAGAGAATGGGTGTCGGTGCCGTAGACGTCATACCACCCGTTGCTGAGTATCATCTCGGCCTTGCGCTGCACGCGCGAGCCGTAGATCCCCACGAGGGAGGGGAGATTGAGCTGGAAGAGGATGTGCATGGAGCGGAGCTTGCGGTAGTCCTTTTCCTCCATGTAGACATAGCGCTCGGGATGGGCCAGGACGGGCGTGATGTCGCGCGTCAGGATATCGCTGAGCACATAGTCCATGCGGTAGGGCGGGTTGAAATAGGAGGTCTCCACGAGGAGCTTGTCGGAGCAGATGGTGAGCAGCGCGCCGCTCTCGAGGCGCTCGGAGAAGAGGTTGTCGAGCATGTTCTCGGCGGCGAGCGTGAGCTCCATGCCGCCCTTGTACTGTCCGCGGAGCTCTGCGAAGCGCTCCCTTAGGCCCTCAGGGGTGTTGGGGACGTCCTCCATGATGTGCGGCGTAAGGTTGACATGCCTGACACCGACCTTCTCCATCACGCTGAGCACACTGAGCGACTCTTCCATCGTCTTGACGCCGTCGTCGACCCCAGGCAGCACATGGCAGTGCCAGTCCGTGGCCCCCTTCAGGAGCCCCGACTCCTCAACGCTGTAGCTGTGATGTAAGAAGAACATGTCTCTATCCCTATTCCTGTATTTAGTCTTTTATATTCCTTATTCTGGCTTTAATATCCCGGCCCTGACCTTTAATATTCCGGCTCCGCGCGGCGGCGGCTCCGACTCGCGCAGCGGCGGCTCCGACTCGCGC
>OMUV01000086.1 GCA_900314335.1 uncultured Prevotellaceae bacterium
AACATGTGGGTACATAACGCACAATATCAGCAAACCAGACAGCCCATTTATTAGACTACAATCGGTTTTTTGGTTTACTCTCGAAAGAGAATCTGAAAAATAAGATTTTTTTATAGTTTCGAGTACAGCCTCTGCTCTATTTCTAATAATCTTATTATTGCCAGAAAGAATGCTCATTTGATATAAAGCAAAAGCAGCTAAAGGCCAGCCTTCATTTATATTAAATATTCTGTTATCAATCTCGCTCTTTATTTCATCAAACTCTATTGATTCTATTAATATTCTAATTCGATTCTCCAATGAAGAATCATTGAGTCTCTTATTAATATACAACAGAGAATCCACCAATAAGAGTTTATTGATATTATAGAATGGACTGATAGTCAATAAATACATTTTCCACTCGTTGAACATTGACATTATCTTATGGTCATAAATTCCAATGTCAAATATTTTCCTCAGGACAAATATCATTATCGGCACTTCGCCTAAAACAGAGATAAGCATATCAGAATACATACTCTTAAGATATCTAGGAGCCTCATTATACAGGCGGTCCACTAATAATCTCAACGCACTTCTGTTCAAACTGTCCTGAATACCATCGCCATCGTTCTTCAACCGTATACTGTAATACATCAAATATCCGAGCAGCCCTTCAGTCACATTGAATTTCAGTTGTTCAATGTTCTTATTTATATATCTATATATTCTACAATCTGACTCATATAATATATTATTGATATCACCGGAGATAAATCCAAGGTCAAAGACAATATTTATAAAGGAAGCAACTCCAGACACTCCTTTGTCAAAACTTTCGTTTTCCAACGAAGAAAGATCTGATATTATCTCTCTAAATATCGTTTCCGCAATCGCGAGTATCTTCTTATCCCTTCTTTTAAATGCATATACATAGAGAGCAAGACACCACCCACTCTTTCCCGTAAACAAACCTATATCTTTACTTCGATCGTTATTGATCAAATATATCAATCTTGATAAAATCAACTCTTCCATAACTGTCCACGTACTGATTTAAAAAATTCTCTATGTTTTAGAATAGAATCATCATTAGTACGTATAGTACTATTTACTCCTCTAGGATGCCAAAGATGAAACAGAGGACCATTTATTCTGTGGACAGACATGCCTAACGAATTCCATCGCAGGAAACGCTCTCAATCTTCCATTCCCCAACCATAAAAATTTTCATCTTCGCCACCGCATTCTATATATTTCTTCTTATTTACGACAAAAACTCCACCAACAGGGTTAGGTGTATAAAGTGGTGTCATGAAGTCCCGATATTTCATCAGCAAATCTATATTTTCTTTCTTCAAAAACAAACGTCTAAGTTCACGAGTAGTATCAAGAAAAAAATTTTTATACGGATAGCAAAAATCAACAGAGTTTGATACCATCGTAAAGGCATCTTTAATCTGAGAAAATGGAACAATCACATCAGCATCCCATATTGCAACAATAGAATCCCTAATCTCATTTACTGCTTGATTAATGTAGTATGTACGATGAAATATAGGATCAAAATCCTCTATAAACCTGTAGTAACAAGAATCAGCAATATATTTTGAGAAAAAAGGATTTTGCGCTTCGCCAATCTCGTATATATAAACATTTGCACTTAAATTCTTTTTTATATATCTAATAACCACAGAAAGATTTTCCATTCTCTCAATGGAATCAAATTTGACTATTATAAAAATTGCCCAACTGTTCATTTCTTTTGTTTTGGGCAAATATAGAATATATAAATATCACATCCAAATTCAAAACATGCTTATTAATTATATTTGGCATTAATACAAATATTATTGATAGTTATTATGAGTATAACGTAATAATGTTATTTCGATATAAGTACTTATTCTAACCATTTATTTTATCTATTAGATAATTTCTAGTTATAGTCAATTTATGATTTTATTCATCCTATATTGAAATGGTCTAATTTGGGTAAGGCTTTTCATCAATAGATCTCATTTCTTATAGAAAATCTGATAATATATTTTCCAGATCATTGTGCACTTAGACAGATATAGATACATTAAAGGTATTTCATCTGAATTTCCAAACTTTTTGCTGTCAAATTATTTGAGCATGAAACTAATACGCATAATACGTATATACTATCTTTTGAATCTCACAACATTTCTGTCTGTTATGACATTATACATTGCAGATGATATTATCTACTTTCTACAGTGCATACATAACTCTTTATATTTACATACTTCGTAATACGAGAAGAACATCAAAGTACCCGGATCAGTTCCTACTTCTCAGAACCGATCTAGCCTTGTTTTTCATCGAACTCATCTCAGAAGTCGAAATCGTCCCGCATCGAATCTTCAAAGGCTTTTATGTCCCTGGTAATATTGCGCAGATGGGTGCGGAACATGAATTCCCGGAAAGGTTCCGGAGAGTCCTGTTCGCGGGAATCGACCAGAGCCTGTATATATTCTGCACGGTCTTCCCTAAGCACTTTGGCCGGGACAAGACCGAATTCTAACTGGAGGTAGTTCATCATCAGACGCGACATCCTCCCGTTGCCATCCACCCATGGATGAATGGCGACAAGCAGGTTGTGAGCATCGAAACTGAGAGTATACTGCTCTATGATATCCTGAGAAGCAAGAGCCTCTGCATAGCGTTCATTCATCTTCTTACAGAAAGTTTCGAAACGTGAAGGTACCTTCTGAAAGTTGAGATAAGACCTTCCGTTGAAACCGGCAGTGACTTTTACCTTTCTCAATTCGCCTTTGCCTGGATCAAAGTCTCCGTTGAGCGTACTGTATCTGCTTCCGGTATTCTTCATGACCAAAGCCGAAAGCCCCCTGAGCATATCCACGGAGAGAGGCACATGTTTTTCTGCCAGTCTAATAGATTCTTCGTAAGCAGCCTTCAGGTCAAGATTCATAAGTTGCTCCACCATCGTGCGTCCCTTGGCAGTTGTTCCTTCGTCAAAGAGCAGCTGATTCTCTATCTCTGTCACTGTAGACCCTTCGATAGCAGTAGAATGAGTGATAATGGAATAGAGACAAAACTTCTGGTAGTCTATCTGCTTATCAATGCCGAGTTGCGCATGTCTGCTGAGCGCTTTTCTCAAATCACGTATACATTCTTTCTCCTTCATATTATCAGAATATCGTTAGTCGTAGAGATCCGGCTGAAGCAGAATATTCTACATTAGTGTCGTGGTCATATTATTTCATAGAAACAAATTGCCTTTCACTCTGTCAGGGCGCGGCAGACGCGGTCCTGGAAGCGGCGGGCGTTGGCGGCATGGAGCACACCCTGATTCATTATCGCGAAGGCGAGCTCATGGCCTTCGGAAGAGGTAGCGTAGCCTGCGAGAGTGATCACTCCCTCGAGCGTGCCGGTCTTGGCGTGGATGTTATACTGCGCCTTAGTGCCCCTCATGCGGCTTCTGAGTGTGCCGTCCTCGCCGGCCACGGGGAGCGAGGGATAGAGATGACCGTAGATATTGGTACGCTGGCGGGCATAGAGCAGCGCCTTCACCAGCAGTTCGGCCGAAGCATAGTTGTAGAGCGAGACGCCGCTGCCGTCGGCTATGACATAGCGCGACGGATCGAGGCCGAAGCGGTCGGCCATGGCGCTGACCTTCGCGGCGGAGAAAGAAACTCACCGTCATCGGGATCACGGGCCACACGCACGGCGTG
>OMUV01000064.1 GCA_900314335.1 uncultured Prevotellaceae bacterium
TTTCCTCAGGTGCCTTGTGAGGTTTCTCACAAGTAGAAGGGTTTTTCAGATGTGTGCAATGGATCTATCCTGAGTAATGAATAATTCGTGTTTCATTCATTATGCGGGGCTGGTAATATAGCAAGCGGGACAAGGGAGCGAAGACTGAGTTGACCGTAATGGCCAGCGACACTCCTGTTGCAATTCGTTTTCGTATATTATCGTGCTATGCATTTCTTTGTAGCCATCAGTCTTTTATTCCCCGACAGCAGCATCTTGAAATCTTATACAATCATTGCGCATACAATTATGCTCGTTCAATTGTCCGGAGGCTTGCTTTAATATAGCGCCGGGGGCATTATGAATTTCATTCCTATTTTTATAAGGTCCACAAAAAAATTCTTACTTTTGCGTGTTGTTTGGCTATAATTAAATCAGATGAAGCTTATCACGGAAGTAGAAGCGGGCAAATGGCACAGCGAGCTGAATCCTGGCGACGGTATTCTGCTTCTCGGTTCGTGCTTCACCACAGAGATAGGCACAAGGCTCGCCGCCGACAAGTTTGGCGTCACCATCAATCCTTTAGGCACCCTCTACAATCCGATATCTATAGCCGGGACCATAAGCCTCCTCTACAGATACACGACCGAGCCCGACAAAGTGCAGGGCGAGATCGAAAGTTCGCTGTTCACGGGCAATGGGCTCTGGGGCTCCTGGATGGCCTCAACCCTGCTTTCCGACCGTAACAGAGAGGTGTGCCTGAGCAATGTCATCAACGCCGTCCGAAGCGGAGCGCAGCGGCTCAAAGATGCCAGAGCGCTCATTCTGACCTTTGGCAGCAATCATGTTTACATCAAGGAGAATGACGGCAGGATCGTGGCCAACTGTCACAAGATGCCGGGCAAATACTTCCGCGACGAGGAGCTCTCTGTCGAAAAGATAATAGATGCTTACCGGCAGTTGCTTCCCCCTATCTTAGAATCACTTCCCGCCATGCAGATCATTATGACGGTAAGCCCCTACAGATACCTGAAATACGGGCTTCATGACTCTGAACTGGGCAAGGCCGTATTGCTGCTGGCCGAAGACGGCATAATAAAATCGTTCGGAGGCAGATGCGCATACTTTCCTTCGTTCGAAATCATGAACGACGAGCTGCGGTCCTATCGGTTCTACGCGCCGGACATGCTTCACCCCACCGCGCAGGCCGCAGATATTATTTACTCCAGATTTTGCGATTTTGCATTTTCTCCCAGAATGCATCAGTTTGCCAATGAATGGCGCAAAGTAAGCGGCACATTGGGGCACAGACCTTCCTGCCCGGAGGCAGAAGATTATCTCAGGCTAATGGAGAACATGAAGCAGAAAGCCAGACAGCTGAAAGAGGAATATCCCCATATAGAAATAGACTCAGAAATATCAAACATCGACAAAATACTGCATTATGAAATATAGTATCGAAGAAGTGGCAACCCTCACAGGCGCCCGACGCTTTGGGTCATCCCCCGCTACAATAGAATGTCTGCTGACAGACAGCCGCTCGCTCATATACCCGGAGAGCTCGTTGTTTTTCGCTCTGCGTACGTCCTCCGGTGACGGACACAACTATATAGGACAGCTATATAAGAGAGGCGTGAGAAACTTTGTGGTGGAATACATGCCCAAGGACTGGGAGAAGCTCTACAGCGATGCCAACTTCCTGCTTTCGCCCTCACCGCTCAAGGCGTTGCAGCGTCTGGCAGAGCGTCACCGCGAGCATTTCTCCATCCCCATCATTGGCATCACCGGCAGCAACGGCAAGACGATGGTCAAGGAATGGCTGAGCCGCCTGCTCTCTGCGCGTATGCGTGTCACCCGCTCACCCCGTAGCTATAACTCGCAGATAGGTGTGCCTTTGTCGGTGATGCAGCTCAACGCAAAAAGCGAAATAGGCATCTTCGAGGCCGGCATATCAGAGAAGGGCGAGATGGAAGCACTGCGCGATGTCATACAGCCCACTATCGGCATCATGGTAAGTCTGGGAAGCGCTCATCAGGAGAACTTCTCAAGCATGGAAGAGAAATGCCGCGAGAAACTGGTGCTGTTTCAGGACTGCAAACTACTGGTCTTCTGCTACGACGACGAAACTATACGCAAATGTGTGGAGCTGAACAAACTGCCCGGTAGGCTCATGTTCTGGTCGCGAAACGAGAAAAAGGCTCCCGTCTACATCAGCAACATCGGCGTAAGCGACGGCTCCGCCAAGATAAGCTATATATATAATGGCGCAGAGGGCAGCTACACCCTCCCCTTTGATGACAAGGCTTCCATAGAGGACAGCATACACTGCCTGTCTGTCTGCCTTAGCTTCGGCATGACTACGGAGGAGATCGCTACCGGCATGAGCTCTCTGGAAGCCATCGAGATGCGTATGGAGGTGACTGCCGGCACGAACGACAATATCATAATAGCCGATACATGCAACTCTGATCCTATGTCGCTCGACATAGCACTCGACTTTCTATTCAGGCGCGCCGGCGACAAAGACACTGTGGTCATCCTCAGCGACATACTGCAGAGCGGGCTGGAGGACAGTGAGCTCTACGAGAAGATAGCCGGCATGGTAAACAGCCGGAAGCCCACGAGATTGATAGGCGTGGGAGAGAGGATCTCTGCCTTTGGCGATCTGTTCCACTGCGAAAAGGCGTTCTTCCCCACTACCGCGGCCCTGCTCCAGTCGCACATTCTGGACGGGATCTCCTCATCGGCCGTCCTGCTCAAGGGAGCCCATATCTTCGACTTCTCGCGCGTGCTTTCCCGCATGATCAAGCAGGTACACGAGACGACGCTGAGAGTAAACCTCGACTCTATCATAGCCAACCTCAATCACTACCGTTCATTCCTAGCGCCCGGCACACGCATCGTGTGCATGGTCAAGGCTTCTGCCTACGGAGCCGGCGCGCTTGAGGTAGCCCGCACACTGCAGGAGCACGGCGTAGATTATCTGGCTGTGGCCGTAGCCGACGAGGGCGTGGCCCTGCGCGAGGCCGGTATAACTGCCGGCATTATGGTGATGAACCCTGAGATGACAGCCTTCAGCACTATGCTCCACTATCATCTGGAGCCGGAGGTCTACAGTTTTCGCATTCTCTCAGCCTGCGAAAAGGAAGCTCTCCGTCAGGGCGTGACAGACTATCCCATACACATCAAAATAGATACGGGTATGCACCGTCTGGGCTTCCTGCCAGAGGAGATGCCCAAGCTCATCCAGCGGCTCTCCGCTACCGGTTGCCTCTCACCCGTCTCTGTGTTCTCCCATTTTGCAGGCAGCGACACTCCCGGACTGGAAGATTTCACCACACAGCAGTTCAAGGTATTCTCTGATGCGTCTGAAGTGCTTTGCAAAGCCTTCCCGCACAAGATACTTCGCCACATCTGCAACACGGCCGGCATAGAGCGTTTCCCCCAATACCATCTGGACATGGTGCGCCTGGGACTGGGGCTCTACGGCATAGACCCTTACACCAACAAGACGCTCTCCGTAGTATCTTCGCTCGAAACGACCATCCTGCAGATACACAATGTGAGCAAAGAGGACACTGTGGGCTATTCGCGCCGCGGGAAACTGACACGCGACAGCCGCATCGCCGCCATTCCCATCGGCTATGCCGACGGACTCGACCGGCGTCTGGGCTGCGGCAATGGCTATTGCCTGGTAAACGGGCACAAAGCGCCCTATGTGGGTAATATCTGCATGGATGTAGCAATGATAGACGTCACCGACATCCCCTGCCAGGAAGGCGACAAGGTAGAGATATTCGGAGAGCACCTGCCCGTCACCGTCCTGAGCGACAAACTCGGTACTATCCCCTACGAGATACTCACCTCTGTGAGTGACAGGGTAAAGCGTATCTACATCCACGCCTGAAATACATTTGCAATTACTACACAATATAATATAATAATATATACTTACGGAGATGCTCCGGAAAAATTCCGGAACGCCTTCTGTGCACAATACTCTTCTGCCGGTCAGATATACACTGTAACAATTTAGCTTATGCGAACGAATTGTATTCTTCCCCAAGCGCAGGACAAATCGCATCAAGTATCTATGCGGTCTCTATCCTTACCTCATATGCCTGTATCTCCGGTCATAGGTCACGCCACATTAAGAAGCAGTAAAATAACTCCTGATTATGGTCTTTTTATTGCTTTATCAAAATCAAAATGAGTATTTTCAAAGGGATATTATTAATATTCTGACATCAATGATAAAAAATCAGCAAAAACTTCTCTGTTTCCTGGCTGAATTATGCAAAAACTTATAAATTTGCGATAGAATATAAT
>OMUV01000201.1 GCA_900314335.1 uncultured Prevotellaceae bacterium
AGGGACGGGGATGATTAAGGAATATTCGCCGCGCCCGCCCGGAGCTCCTTTTATATTCGGTGCCGTAAAAACCATAAGTCTTTAGCTTGTGGGATGTAAGGCACTATCCTTGGTTTCTAATATACTCTCTTATGGTGTTAGGGTTGGCTTCGCCTATTGAGCAGACGAAATAACCGTCCGACCATAACGTTTTCTCTTTCCAGAAATATTGTCTCAACATATTACTATATAGCCGCCATGCAAAGACTGTGCTTTCTTGTTTCAGCTTCCTAACCATAGATGTCACAGATAGCTTTGGAGGGTAACTAATGAGAAAGTGTACGTGGTCTTTGTCGGTTTCCATGATGTCAATATCAAAATCCGAATTGTCGGCAATAGACCGCAGTACAGCTTTGATGTCATTGTCAAACTTCCCTATAAGTATCTTTCTCCTGTATTTGATGCAGAAAATCAGGTAACACTTTAGGTAATACTTGTGTCTGTTCTTGCTAATATAATTTTCTTTCATGCCACAAATATAATTAAAGGTTTGGTGGCTTACAAAATAAGTTGTAACTTCGTAAATGACATGAGAAAGATTAACAGGACATATAAGTTCCGATTGTATCCGAACAAGGAGCAAGCCGTTTTGCTGGCAAAGCATTTCGGTTGTACCCGCTTTGTGTACAATTACTTTCTCAATCAACGTAAGGAGCAGTATAGGCTCACGGGCAAGAGTGACAACTATTATGCCCAGGCCAAGACGCTTACCGCAATGAAGAAACAGGAAGCGACCGCATGGCTCAAAGAAGTAAACTCTCAAACCTTGCAGTTCGCCATCCGTAGCCTTGAGGTAGCCTATACTAATTTCTTTCAGAAGCGAGCTAAGTTTCCGACCTTCAAATCCAAGCACTCCAAGAATAGTTTCACCGTTCCTCAATTCGTTTCTATTGTGGGCGGCAGGCTTTTCATACCCAAATTCAAAGAGGGCATCAAGTGTCGTGTACACCGTGAGATAAAAGGCGAAATCGGCAAGGTGGCTATTTCCCAAACATCGAGCGGAAAGTATTTCGTTTCTGTATTCACAGAAGAAGCATACACTACTCCGCTTGAAAAGACCGGTAAGGCAGTCGGCATAGACATGGGACTGAAGGACTTGCTTATCACTTCCGAAGGAGAGACATTCAAGAATAACCGATACACAAGAAAATACGAGAGAAAACTTGCAAGGGCGCAGCAGCACCTTTCCCGAAAGAAGAAAGGCAGCAGAGGGTTTGAAAACCAAAGACTCAAAGTTGCCATACTTCACGAAAAGATTGCAAACTGCCGTGCCGACTATCTGCAAAAGTGTTCTCATTCTCTTATCCAAAGATACGATACCATTTGCATTGAGGACTTGAACGTTAAGGGTATGGAGAAGAATCATCACCTCGCCAAGTCCATCACCGATGCAAGCTGGGGCAGTTTCGTTGCCATGCTCACCTATAAGGCAGAATGGAATGGCAAGCATGTGGTGAAGATAGACAGATTCTTCCCATCCTCGCAGACTTGTAATGTCTGTGGATATGTCAACAAAGAGACGAAAGACCTGTCCGTCCGCGAGTGGGAATGTCCTGTTTGTCATACTCATCATAATCGTGATGTAAATGCTGCTATTAATATTCTTCGTATCGGATTAAACCAAACATCGGCAGGAACTGTCGATTACACGGGTGTAGAGAAAGTAAGTACCAACCTTTTGGAAGGCCGTTTCTCTGCGAAGCCCGAAGCCCATGAGTCTTTAGCTCATGGGTAGTTCACAAGGAATGACCCGGAATAAATGGAATTTATTCTCAATGCCATGGCGGAATTCTGTGCGAATGTTGCCAAATTTGCCTAATTTTGCAGCATAACAATAGACTTACCCATGAAGAAAATCAGTTTGCTCCTCCTCCTCGGCGCCCTCTCTCTGACATCGACGCCCGCCGCCGCTCAGAAGACCTTCCTCTTCGGCGACCCCGACACATACATCATCGCGCTGCGCGACAGCTACGACGAGAACACGTTCAATGTCTACGACGGCAAACTGCTCATCAGCGGGAAGCCGATGGGCTACATCCGCACCACACGCAAGTACACCAACTTCATCCTTTCGCTCCAGTGGCGCTGGGTGGACCACGCCTCCGACGGCGGCATCTACATGTTCCTCGACGACAACAACGTCGTGTGGCCGAAAGGCTTGCAGATGCAGATGGCGCCCGACGGCCTCGGCTCGCTCATGGGCACCGTGGCGATGGAAGGCGTGGCGCCGGAGAAAAACTTCTACCGCAAGCCCATCATCTCCTCCTCCACGCATGAGAAGGCCGTGGGCAAGTGGAACAAGACCGAGATACGCTGCAAGGACGGCCACATCACCGTCCACATCAACGGCCACAAGGTCAACGAGGCCGTCACTCCCGCGCGGAGCGGCTACATCGGCTTCCAGAGCGAGGGCGGCCCGATGGAGATGCGCAACATCATCGTCAGGCCCTACTATACGGACTGAATTGAGGCTTCGCCAAATCCGCCGCCATCATTGCCCCGGCAATGATAACGGCGGATTTCTTGTGCCCAATCGCGCTCGTCCGGGATTTTATAAAGGCGCCCTTCGAATGCCGTCCGGACATCGTTCTAATCGGCCGCCCGTGCAGAATGTGCGATAAGGTTTGGGGCGAAGCCAGGAAGGGAGGGCTAAAAGCGCGATAGGACTTGAGATGAAGTTAGTCCGGCAAAACAATCTCCGCGCCCGCACTTGCGGCCTCCCGAAGGGCGATTCTCGGCCCTTCCTAACTACGTCATTTTCAGCGCTTCGCAAGGGGCAAAATTACATTTGAGATAAGTGAAAACGTCTCAAATGTGTTTTTCCTCATGTCCTATGTAGTTTTTGTGTTTTGCGGAAGGTTTTTTGAGAAGTGCATACATGATGTTTCCTGGCAGGGCTAAATCCATCCGTATGCCCTGCCAATATACTATCGCGGGGCGTCTGCCGACGACTTAGAGACGATTTTTGCCCCTTCGTAACTACGTCATTTTCAACGCCCCGCAAGGTGGTAAAATTACATTTGAGATAAGTGAAAACGTCTCAAATGTGTTTTCCCTCATGTCCTATGTAGTTTTTGTGTTGTGCGGAAGGTTTTTTGAGAAGTGGGGTAGTGCCTTTTCCAATAAGGTGGAAAAGCGCAATGGTTTCGGACTGCGAATATATATCGGCGGGGCAGAGGTATGAGGACTTATATAATGAGGAGTCCTTCTAAATAATGCGCGGCGTTAGCTGGGAGGGCCGCTGCAGCGCGGCCCGCCAGCCGCCGCGAAAGAGTGCGCTAAGGATTGCGCGATACGAATTACCCGCCGCTTAGATGCTCATTAGATTTTCCTGTCTCGCTCTTGGGCCGCGCTGCAGCGGCCCTCCCAGTTATTTTCCGCGCATAACACCCCTTATCAACTATATGATTTTCGCCCTCTGCGAGGCGGGTAAATTCTACTGCGAGATAAATTATTTTATCTGCGAGTAGAACGATCGTCTACTACGAGATAAATTTTTTTATCTCGTAGTAGAATTTCTTCTTGTTCCGCGTGAATTTTCACCCGCTTGAGAATTTATTTTCATCCTCATGAAAAAATATTTTCATCCGCATGGGAATTTTTTCTCGTCCGCATGAGAATTTCCGCTGGAACGGGAAGGCTTTTCCGACGTGCTTGCTGCGCTCCGGGCAAAGGGAATAGCGCATAAAACACGCTCTTCCGGCGTGCGGTGCGCATAACGCAGTCGGTCCCGGAGCCTTCGCAGCTCCGGGACCGACCCTTGTACAGATTATAGTAAACGCTTTCGCGTCAGCTTTATTTCAGACCCTTGAGGCGCTTGTCCGAGAAGGCGATGTGGCCGGGGATTACGCCGGTCGTGGCCTTCCACTTGAGAGCGCCCTTCTGCGAGTAGCAGCGGAGCTCGCCGGGCGTCTTGTAGTCCTTGGCGTCGGCCACGAATATCTCACGCGTGGCGGGGTTGACAGCCACGGCGTAGGGCAGCGTGATGGCCGAGCCCGTGCCGTCGGTGATGAAGCCGTTGCCGACAAACTGCCGCGTGGCGGTGTTGTAGAGCGCGTAGCTGTTGACCGGCTCGTAGGTCGGCGCCTTGTACTCGACGCCGATGATGTAGAGCGAGTCGCCGGCAACGGCCATGGCCGACACGCTGGTGGCGATCGAGTCGCTCACGGTGGCGGTCCTGGTGTTGATGACGTAGATCTTGGAGCTTACTGTGCTGTAGTTGCCCGTCGAGATGACGTAGAGGTTGCCGCGGCTGTCGAGGACCTCGTCGCCCAGGTTGAGGCCGCAGTCTATCGTGCCGGTCACCTTCATGCTCGCGGCGTCTACCACGCTGATGGTGTGCTCATAGTTGGGGTACATGTATCCGCCCGAGTTGGCCACGAAGAGGCGCCCGTCGCTGTAGACCACGCCCTCGGGCTGGTAGCCCGTCACGGCGTTGCCCTCGATGGCGAGCGTGGAGAGGTTCACCTTGTAGACACTGCCCTTGGGCTGCTTCTCGTCGCCGGCCGAGGCGCTCGAGTAGGAGGTCACGTAGGCGTAGTTGCCGCCGAAGGCGATGTTACGCGGCGAGGGGATGCTGATGGTGCCGCGGGCCAGACCAGTGCTGAGGTCCGTCACCTGTACCAGGTTGCTGCCGTTGATGACGGCGTAGAGGCGGCCGTTGTAGGTCTGCAGGTCGTTGCCCGTGTCGCCGAGGCCCAGCGTGGCGGTCGGGTTATAGGCCGCGAAGATGTTGAGGAAATACTTGCCCGTGCTGTAGTCGAAGCAGTCGAGCGAGGCGTTGTTCTTGCCCATGTTGCCCTCGTTCAGGAGGTATACTTCGCGCGTGCTCTGGTTGCTGCTGCCGGCGGTCACGCCCGTGCCGGTGATGTCGACCTTCGGTTCGTCATCGTCGTCCGAGCAGGAGGAGAGTTGGTACGTGCCCGCGATGGCGAGCAGGGTGGTGGCGCTGATGCGCGCCAGTGTCTTGAGTCTGATCATCTGTGTTGTGTTTTATAGAATGTGAATTTGTGATTGTCATAATGTGATGGAGAGGGAGATCTTATAGTTGCGCCCGGGCATGGGGTAGCAGCGCACCACCTCGTAGCGGCGGTCCAGCAGGTTGTTGACCGCGGCCGTCAGGCGGAGACGGGTGCTGCCGAGGCTTATCTCGCGCCCGCCGGCGATGTCGACGAGCGTGTAGGCGGGCATATACGAGGCCGCCGTACTGGCCGACGAGTCGTAGCGGTGGGCATTGGTCTGCGCGCTGGCCTGAGCCGTCCATCCGCCTATGGCCATCGTGAGCGCGAGCGAGGCGGACTGCCGCGGCATGTAGGGCAGCTGGTCGCCGTAGTAGGGACTCCCGGGGTACGTCCTGTCCTCTGCGCGGCAATATGACCATGTCCCCACCGCCGTGATGCCGGCGCGGCCCAGCCTGAGAGCCGCCTCGGCCTGCATGTCCGCTCCCAGGATGCGCGCCCGGCCGATGTTGGTCATCGTCCAGCGAAACTGGTTGGCGGCGGGCACGGCGATGATCTTGTCGCTCACCGTGTTGAGGTAGACGTCGCCGCTCAGGCTGAGGCGCGTGAGTATCCCGCGCGGCGCGGGCAGGCTCCAGTTCAGCCCCGCGTCATACTGGCTGGCGTACTCGGGCCTCAGACGTGTGTTGCCGATAAAGGTGTAGTAGAGGTCGTTGAATGTGGGGTAGCGGCAGGTGCGCTTCGCGAAGGCGTGCAGGGAGAGCGGCCGCAGCACGGGCAGCCGCCATGTGATCTCCGCCATCGGCGCGAAGTCGGTGTGTGTGGCGGGGCTGCCGCTCTGCCCGGAGCGGGCCTTGTTGTGTATATATGTGGTCACCTGCGAGGCCTCCGCCGTCAGCGCTCCCCGCTCCCAGCGCGCCGAGGCGGCGCACATCAGGGTGTGGCGCAGAGGGCGGACAAAATCGGTGAGATCGGCGTTGAGCGCGGAGAGGGTGTAGTCGGCCGAGAGGGCCGCGCTGAGATGCTCTGTCAGGCGATACCGGCCCGCGCCCGAGACATACGCGCCGCGCTGATGGTAGTGATTGTCCACATACAGGGCGCCGCCTTCCCGGCGCTGGTCCCAGAGGTAATGGGTATAGTCGTAGTAAAGTTTTCCGCTGAGCAGCAGGGCGAGGCGGCCTCTGTCGCGCCGCGCGGTGGCCTGAGCGAAGGTACTGAGGTCCTTCTGGCGGTCGACATGAGAGAGGTGGCCGCGCACTACAGCGCCCGGGAGGCCGCGGCGCGAGGCGTAGAGGTACATGCGTGTGTCCCAGGTCCAGCCGCCTCCGCTGCCGTAGAGCGCGGGTTCGAGGCGCAGAACACGGATGTCGCCGTTCCTGCGCGTGGCCGTGGTGTCGTAGCCGCCCTCCCTCCTGTAGCGGAAACTGTAGCGCCCGTCGGAGGAGAGCAGAGCGCCGTTCATCTGAAGGGCAAGCCTTTCGCTGAGGCGCTGCTCCCACGTCACCTCGGGCGAGACGGTGCCGAAGCTCCCGCCCTGCAGCGAGGCGCGCAGGTTGTAGCCTTTTGCGCCGAATGTGGGCCTCAGCGGCACGATGCTCACCCTCGAGGCCGACGCGTAGTCGGCGGCCGGCCGCAGCAGATCGCCACCGAAGCCCTTGCAGACGCTTATCAGCCCCACGTTCTGCAGCGACATGCGCCCCAGGTCCACTATGCCGTTCTGCGCGTTGGTGATGGTCACGCCGCCATAGCTGACGGCGGTGTGCTGATTGCCTATGCTGCGAATGTCGATGGTCTTGAGGCCGCCGATGCCGCCGTAGTCGCGTATCTGAGCGCCCGAGGTGAACCGCAGCGCGTCGGCCACGCTGTACGCGCTCATCGCCCTGAGCCCCGGACCGCTGATGACGCGCGTCAGCACGTCGCCGTCGTCCCCGCCGCGGGCGCTCACGATGGCGGGCCTCAGCGTCGGCGCCGTGAGAGTGTCGCTCCTGAGCGTCGCAGCCCCTGCGCTCAGGCTCATGAGCGTGGCGGTGATGATGATTATGGAATATTTGCCGGCGGCCATTCGTTTCGCTTCTCTATAAAGGCTCACCCGCGAAACGATGGGTGAGCCGGTGTGCGCGTTCTTTGGGCCGGGCATACTGATGTCCGGCCATGTTGTCCCGAGGGCGGCGCGCTTCCGGCCTGCGGCCTGCTGCCTCCCTCTCCGGCTGCCCGTCCCCGTCCTCGCAGGTATTGACATTATGGGGGAAACGGCAGGTCTTCTGGCTCGTCAGCCTGCTGCGCCTTCTCACAGCCGTAGCTGCAATGGCTCTTGTAGTATGCAACAGGTGCGGAGTGCTCTCCGCCTCGGACACACAGCAACGGGATTGTGCGGGATTCTCACCCGCTTCCCTTTTGATCGCCGCGCCCCCGATGAGGTGCGCGGCGAACCGTCTCCGGCTGCAAAGTTAGCAAAAATATCCCCGCCGCCCCTGATCGCGCTCTATATTTCGCCCCTGCGGCGGGGCAGGTGGGCGCACAAGAAAGCCGCATCGGGTGCAGGCAACCAATTTCGCAGCCGTCGGCCTGCGGCCGTTTCCCCCGGCATCAATCTCTCCCACCTTCCCGTCTCATTATTCGCCCCTGCGGCGGGGCAGGTGGGCGCACAAGAAAGCCGCGCCTGCGAGTTCTCATCGCAGGCGCGGCCTTTAAAATCCCGGATGCTGTAGTTGCTCCGCGTTTTACTTTACACGGTTTACGTAAGAACCGTCGCGGGTGTCCACTTCGATCATCTCGCCCTCGTTGATGAACAGCGGCACACGTACTGTGGCGCCGGTCTCTACCGTGGCGGGCTTTGTGGCGTTGGTGGCGGTGTCACCCTTGAGGCCCGGCTCGGTGTAGGTAATCTTGAGCACGGTCTTGACGGGCATCTCTGCGTAGAGGATAGTGTCGGTGGAAGCGTCGCTCACCACGTCTACTACATCGCCCTCCTTCATGAAATCGGCGCCGGTCACCAGACTGGCCTGTACGGGGATCTGGTCGTACGTCTCCTGGTTCATGAAGATGAAGTTGTCCCCATCCTTGTAGAGGTACTGGTAGGGGCGGCGCTCTACGCGCACGTCCTCGAGGGCCTCACCGATATTGAAGCGCTTCTCTATCACGCGGCCGGACACAACGTCCTTGAGCGTGGTGCGCATGATGGTGTTACCCTTTCCTGGCTTCATGTGCAGGAAATCGATGCAGAAGTACAGCTTGCCGTCCATGCGGATGCAAGTACCTTTCTTAATGTCTTGTGATTTTATCATATCTTTATTTGCGAATTATTTGCCGGTCCTGTTCGCTCTCCCCTCTGTCCGTTTGGCGGGATTGCAGTTTCTTTCCCTAAGGCGCTGCAAAGTTATGATTTTCTTATGTATCCGAGAAGCGATGAACTGCCTTTTTTGCTCATTCCTGCGCTTCCGACGCTCTTCTTGAGCAGAGGCCGCTGATTAATCTCCGCCTTTGCATCCCCCGGAGAGCAAAGGCGGGCTTTCCTCCCGCAGCCCGCGGCGCGCACATCAGAGCCCCGAATTGCGGCATACGCAGCCGTCGACAGGGGACAATTTGCAGTTTTTCCCGCTCTCAGTCTACGTTTTCGGCCCGCGGATAGCAAGTGTTTTAACCATAATTAGTAACTTTGCAAAAACTGTAGACGACATGATAGACAAGACTGTAGTGATGTCGCGCGATGTGTGCGCAGAGCTGGACAAGGCCGTCGCCGAGGCAGCGCCCGATAAGGTGTTCGTCCTTTACGATGATGTGACGGAGCGCCTCTGCTCGCCGCTGCTGGCCTCAAGCCGCGCGCTTGCCGGGGCCGTGCGCATCGGGATCGGCTCCACCGACACACACAAGGACCTCAACACCCTCTCCAGCGTGTGGACCGCGCTGCAGAAGGGCGGGGCTTCGCGACATTCGCTCCTCGTCAACGTGGGCGGCGGAATGGTCTCCGACCTCGGCGGCTTCGCTGCGTCCACCTTCAAGCGCGGCATACCGTATATCAATGTGCCCACCACGCTGCTCTCCATGGTCGACGCCAGCGTTGGCGGCAAGACGGCCATCAACTTCGGCGGCCTCAAAAACGAGGTGGGCGTCTTCGCCTCGCCGATACGCGTGATAGTGGACATGGAGTTCCTCCGCTCGCTCGATATGCCCAATCTCCTATCCGGTTACGCCGAGATGATCAAGCATGGGCTTATCAGTACGCCGGACTATTGGGCCGCTCTGATGCGCTTCGACCTCGGCACCGCTGATGTCTCAGAGCTCCACGACCTCGTGGCCGAGAGCATCGACATCAAGGCCCGCATCGTCGCTCAAGACCCTAAGGAGAAGGGCATCCGCAAGGCTCTCAACGCCGGCCACACCGCCGGCCACGCCTTCGAGGCCTTTGCCCTGGCCTCCGGCCACCCCATGCTGCACGGCTACGCCGTAGCCCGCGGCCTCGTGGCCGAGCTCTACCTCTCGCACTCTCTCAAGGGCTTCCCCTCCGACATCATGCAGCAGACCATCGCCTACATCCGCGAGCACTACGGGCGCTTCACCTACACCTGCGACGACTACGACACGCTCTACGGCCTCATGCTCCACGACAAGAAGAACACCGGCGGCGAGGTCAACTTCTCCCTGCTGTCCAATATAGGATGCCTCGAGCTGAACACCATTGTCTCCCGCCGCGACATCTTTGCCATGCTCGATTTCTACCGCGACACGATGGACTGAGCCCCCGCGCTCCGCACCCTGACCGTTATAACTGTTATATAATATGAGAAAGTTTCTGATATCCGCGCTTCCCGTGATGATGGTGCTGCTAATGGCGGCTACCGTCACGCTCTCCGCTTGCAGCAACAAGCGGCCCAAGCGCCCCTATCAGAAGCCCGACACCCTCTGCGTCGACTCCGCCTCCTACTTCCGCGCCGACACGGCGCGCGGCTACAGTGTGCTCGTGCGCATCACCGCCCAGTATCCCACACCGGTCACCGGCCCGCTCAGCGCCTCCGTCGCCTCGTGGGTGCGCTCCCGGCTTGGCGAAGGCACACCGCCCGACACGATGGATGTCCACTCCGTCGTGGATTACTACGGCCGCGAGAAATTTATGAGCGCCTTCGGCGGCAAGGGCAAGCCCGACCTGCGCTTCGACGGCACCGTCCGCCTTGTGGCCCAGCGGCGCAGCTACGTCAGCTTCCGCTTCATGCTCAAGCAGTGCGCCGGCGGCACACCGGGCCTCACCACCGACGTGGGCGTCACCTTCCGCCGTACCGATGGCATGACCTTCGGCTGGGACCTGATACGCGACACCACGACCACGGCCTTCCACCATCTCATGCGCGAGGGCGTCCGCAGCTATTTCTCCACGCTCCTCCACGAGGATGAGGTGAGCAACATCAGTCTCGCAGCGCTCCTGACCAGCAACGATTTCAACGAGGAGGACGAAATGGCCCTCCTGAAGCATTTCCCCCTGCCCAAGTGCCAGCCCTACCTCTCGCGCCACGGCATGACCTTCGTCTACCAGCCCTACGAGATAGCGCCTTATTCGGCCGGCGCCCCACAGTTTACCGTCCCCTTCGAGCAGATCAAACCGTTCCTCTCGCGCCAGGGCCGTAAACTCATTCAGAAACTCTAAGAATTCACTCTCTTTTAATATGATGTCGATAGAAGAATTATATTCCATTTATCTGGCTCATCCCGTGGTGACTACGGACAGCCGCACATGCCCTCCGGGCGCCATCTTCTTCGCCCTGCGCGGGGAGAACTTTGACGGCAACGTCTACGCCTCCAAGGCCCTGCAGCAGGGCTGCGCCTACGCCGTTATCGATCGCAGCGAGTTTGCCGCCCGTGGCGACGAACGCTACATCCTGACCGATAATGCGCTCCTCACCATGCAGCGCCTTGCGGCCCTCCACCGCGAGCGCCTCGGCTTGCCCGTCATACAGATCACCGGCACCAACGGCAAGACGACCACCAAGGAACTGGTCTCCGCCGTGCTGGAGCGCAAATACCGCGTGCTCCACACTGAGGCCAACTATAACAACCACATCGGTGTGCCGCGCACCCTGCTGCGCCTCACCCGCGACCACGAGATAGCCGTCATCGAGACCGGCGCCAATCACCCGGGCGAGATAGCCCAGCTCACCGCCATCGTGCATCCCGACTACGGCATCATCACCAATGTGGGGCGCGCTCACCTCGAGGGCTTCGGTTCCTTTGAGGGCGTGGTGCATACCAAGGGCGAGCTCTACGACTACCTGCGCACCAAGAAGGGCAGCGCCATCTTCCTCAACAACGACTCCGCCGTTCTCTGCGGCATAGCCGGGGGGCTTACGACCTACCGCTACGGCACAAAGCCCGCCGAAGGGCTCATGGTTGAGGGCGATGTCACGGACTGCGACCCGTATGTCTCCTTCTATTGGCAGGAGCCCGGCGGCGAGCGCCACGAGGTGCACACACATCTCATAGGCGACTACAACATAGCCAATCTCCTCTGCGCCGTCACCGTGGGCTGCCGCTTCGGAGTGGCTCCCGCGGACATCGACGCCGCCCTCTCCGCCTACATCCCCTCCAACAATCGCTCCCAGCTCAAGCAGACCGACCACAACACGCTCATCATCGACGCCTACAACGCCAATCCCACCAGCATGCATGCGGCGCTCAAAAACTTCAGCGAGCTCCACGCCGCCCACAAGATGGTTATCCTCGGCGAGATGCGCGAACTCGGCGCCGAGAGCCATGACGAGCACCTCGAGCTCTGCGATTTCCTTACCCGCGCCGGTTTCGACAAGGTCTGGCTCATAGGCGAATGCTTCGAGCAGCTGCATCCGTCCTTCCCCACCTTTCACAGCGTCGACGAGGTGATAGCCGAACTGCAGCAGCACCCGCTGAGCGGCTACACGATCCTCATCAAGGGCAGCAATGCGGGCCATCTCTTCCGCCTGCCCGACTACCTGTAGCGCCCGGCCCTGACGACCGTCTTACGGCGAAGAAGGACCGCCTTACGGCGAAGAAGGACCGCCTTACGGCAAATAAGGACTGCTTTACGGCAATTGAGTAATGCTTTACAGCAAATAGGACTGCCTTACGGCGAATGTGCCGGCGGAATTCCCACCGCTGCCGGGCAATAGAGGGTGTATCATAATTCGATTTTTCGCGATACATCCTCTTTTTGCGTGTTCTGA
>OMUV01000057.1 GCA_900314335.1 uncultured Prevotellaceae bacterium
TCCCAGCTATTTTCCCCGCATTTCTTCGGGATAGATAAAACACGCATATAATATAAGCCTATCCATTCTCTCCTTTCTACCCTGGCGCGGCAGCTTTTCCTCAACACGCATATTAATATATACGCTCTCGATCCTCCTCTCCGTCCTTATCCGCGCGGGCATGAAAAAAGGGCGGCTGCGTCAACATTTCTGTTGTGACGCAGCCGCCCGATATGTGCGGAGCGGTCCTAAGAGCGGACCTTGCTCAATTTATTCTTTTAGCCAAAGTGGCTTACTTCACCTGGACTTTCTTGTTGCCCACGATGTATACGCCCTTAGGCAGACCGTTGGTAGCAGAAGCAGCATCCACATGCTTGCGGAGCAAGATGCCGTCGGTCGTGTAGACGTTGACAAACTGCTTCACGTCTACTACTTCGAGCTTCTTGATACCGTTCACGATGCCGGCGCCCTTCACATATACTATTGCATCAGGCTCCTCGCCCTCGGCAAGAGTATTCTTGATGAGCTGTACATCTACTACGGCGAACCTGCGGAGTACCTGAACGCCCTGATTGATGGCGGTCAGAGAGTCAACATCGAAGGTAGCCCATGTGCTGACAGGAGCATTCCATGTAGCGGGCACGGAGATAAGTCCGTTGACTGTGTCAACCTTGGCGTTGAGCGGGGTGTTGAGCACAGGCACTGCGTGGAAGTCATCGGTCTTGCTGTCAGCGCTGACAGAGCCGCTCATGATGTAGATCACAGGCGTGCCGGCCTTGACAACCTCATCGGTAGGAATAGCCTTGAGCTTGATAGCGGTAACGAGCGAATCCTTATCGTCAGCGCTCTCCTTGCCTACTATCTCGTAGCCGGCGAGGTGCTCATTGGTCAGGGTGCTGTACGGAGTACCGTCGAGGTCGAACGGATATGCGCGTGCCACAACATAGCCTTCCTTCGACTCTGAAGTGTGCTCGTCATACTCGTCGCTGTGCTGGTCGTCTACAGCCTCGAGCGACCATGAGAAGCCGCTGTCCTTGAAGTTGTAATCGTAGGTGTTGACGTACTTAGGAATAACTGAGCCGTCATACTTCACATAGTAGCCTTCCTTGGTCTGCAGACCGATCTGGCCGTCGCCGAAAGGCACTACAGTGAAGGACCTCGGTGTGGACCACAGGATGGTAGTGTAGTCATACTTGGAATCACCTGAGCCTGTGTACGGGCCGAAGTAACCACCGGTACGAGCATTCTGCAGGATGTATCTGCGGCCGTTGTCGGTCGTATCCTTGGAGAATGTCCAGCTTGCGCCGGTAGAGGTGCTGGCCACAGAGGTCTGCTGCCATACCAGTACGTAGCTGTAGCCGATACCATTGGCGTGGGTGTTAGGACCACCGGCTGAGAGGGTGAAGTCTGCCTTGGAAGGATCGTTGGTAACAATCATGTACCACTTGTTCTCCTCGGGCTTGTTCATCTGATCATACAGCGTGTTGTAGGCGTTGATGACAGCTGCCTTAGCCTGCTGTACCTGCTCCACGGTAGCCTGCGAAGCCTGACCTGCGTCGAGAGCCTGAATCATAGGCTGCACTGTCTGTACATAGGTATTGAGAGCGTCGTCGGGGAACTCGCCGATTCTGTCGCCTGCGGTGAGATTCTCAAGGTTGTACTTGGTCATCGCCACGAGCGAGTCTGTGCTCTCCATGCTGTTGAACTCTTCAAGAGCCGTGGTGAGCTTGTCGAGCACCTCCTGCGTGCCCTTGCCCTCCTTCACCAGCGGATAAGCCTCCTGGATGGCGCTGAAGAGCGCATCGGAGCTCACCTTGTGAAGGCCGGTCTGCGAGTAAGAGTCGGGGCTCACGCCCGTTACGGGATAGAGATTGAACTCGGCATACTCGAATACGAAGTGAGCATTCGGGCCGATATATACGCCGTCGGCGCCGCGGTATGCGCACTGTGCTATGAAGCGCACGTACTTGTGACCGCCGATGCCGGAGACGATGTAGTGAAGTGAGTCGGCGTGAACGCTCTCCAGAGTGCTCTTGCCGCCGAAGTCGGCCAGACGCAGCTGGGCTGTCGGAACATTGGTCCAAGTCACGGCGTCGTCGGAGACTTCAATCCTCAGGCTTGTGGGCACGCGGTGCCATGAGCCGTTCTGACGCTGTACGTAGTTGACCTGCACGGTGTCGGGGAAGCCGGCTTCGTCGTAAGCTCTCAGGTAGTGGGGCTCGGTAGGATTCTGCTCCTTTCCGTCTTCCCATGTGGAGCACCAGGTAGTGTTCTTGTCACCGTCGATAAGGTTGCCGATATTGGTACCCTCACTTGTGGAGAAGTTGTTGCCGTAGAGCTGAGAGGCGTCGGTGAGTATCTTCTCGCCCAGGGTGTAGTTGGTCTTGGCGTTGTAAGCGCGGCGAGCCTCCTGGAATTTCTTCTTCAGAGATACGGCGAGCTCGTTGTCGGCCTCGGCAGCCTTGAGGCTGTTGACCTCATCCTCCGTTACGGGTATCAAGCTCCAGCTCGTGCCGCCGGTAGCGTCACGCGGGCTCCAGATGTGGATGCGGCCCTCATCGTTGAGGCCGTTGTCGTGACCGTTCGGGTCGAAGCTGAATGTGGAGTCCTCCGTATTGTAGATGGCCCACGTACCGTTGGGCTTGATGATGGAGAGGCACTGCTCTGTCTCGGGCTGGTCCGTGAGGCTCACGATAGAGCCGTTCTGCGGAGCGGCAGCCTTGTTGAGATACTTGCCGGTCTTGACGTTCTGGATAGTGAAGTTGCCGTCGGGCAGATTGGTCACCTTCCAAATATAGTCGGTGGTGTTCTCCAGATGTGCCCAGCCCGGGGTGCTGTCGTTGTAGACGTTGACGTAAATGTCGTTGTAGTTGTTGGCATATACTCTATAGTTGCCCTTGAAACGATAGTAGCCGTCGGGAACGGTGTTGACCTCAGCCTTGTATGCCTTTACGGCAGCCTCCAGATTGGCGGCAGGGGTCTTATAGTCGGTGGTAGCCGAATAAGCCTGCGTAGAGAGAGCGTAGACTGCGGCGTAGGCATTGGTCACATTGTCAATGGTAGCCTGGGAGTGCGGCATACCGAGTTTGTCGCCTACGGTAGCGCCGTCAGTCACGTTGTAGTACTTGAGAGCCAGCGTGCGCATGTTGTCGAAATCGGCACGGGCGCCCATGTTGGCCACCACTTCGGCCGGCACTTCGCGCAGGAACCACGCCGAGGGCGTGTTGGCGTCACCGGAATAGAGGCAGAGCGTACCGGATGTGCCGGCGCCGCTGTTATGACCGTTCTGGTGGAACGGACGGGGAGGATAGATGTCATAGAAATCATACTTGGAGCCCAGGTTATACTGGCCGGCATGATTAAGATGACGGGCGAACTGCGGATATTGGAACGTAGAGGTCAAGCCTATCCATTCGCCGTCACCGTGCTTGTCACCCTTGCTCAGATACTGCTTGGTAGCCATGTTCTGTACGGAGTAGTAGATACGGGTATCGGCCAGAGAGCCGTCATCGTTCTTGGTGGTGTCCTTCCACTCCTTGTACTGCCAGATAAATTGGTTGTCGAGGCTGTCGAGCTTGCTCCAGCCGGCATGGTTCTGGTCGTAGATATTCCATGCGTAGTCGCCGTTGTCAGCCTGATAGAATGCGCTGTTGGCAGTCTTGACATAGTAGTAGCCGCCGTCCTTGATGGGCACGAGGTTATCCTCATTGTCCACGGCAGTCTTGCTGTTGTAGAGGTTGTCGAAGTAAGTCTTCCACTCAGCTGCGGTGTGCGTCTCGGCGGTAGCGTTGACGGCCTCGGTATAGCTGGTCCAGAAAGAATTGTAGAGGTCTTTGGACTTTACGAAGCCCGGGTCGGTGCCGTAGGCATAGTCAGACTCGACGCTGGCCTTGTAGTTGTCCAGCAGGTCATTGAGGGCAGCCTCGGGGTCAGTGCCGCGGTCCGTAAGACGACGGATGTCCCATACGTTGGTATCCTCGTACTGCGAGTAGAAGGTGATGTTGTAGTTGCTCACATCAAACTCGTTGGCCAGGAATACGCGGCCGTAGCCGTTACCACGATTGCTCGTGTTCGAGCCCTTCGGGGCGAAGATGTACGTTACGGCATAGGTCGAAGGCTCCCAGTCGGAAGTAGCGGAACTGTACTTCACGGAGCCGTAGTTGACGCCGTTGTAGGTCTTCGTGTCATCGCTCTCGTTGGAAACGATACAGAAAGCCTTGGCGCTGGCCGTATCGTTAACCCATGTATTGGCATTGGCATCGATGCATATCGTACCGTTCTCGTTCCATACAAAGTTAAGGTACTTGCCCGTAGCCTTGCTCTTGATGTAATACTGGTCCCAGCCGGTCACGGGGTTGGGAGTCTGCGACTTCTCGAGTATCCAGACGATGGAGTCGGGCACTTCGAGAATCGAGTTGATGGTCTGGCACGGGTTGCGGTCGCTATTGGACCGTTTCGCCCAATCCCAGGGCACGAGGTAATGTCCTGCGGAGGACGTACCACTTCGAGCCTCAAAGACCACCTGTATGCCGTCTGTGATCTCGTCGGGCGTGAGCACCCTGCCGACCATCAACTGCGCATACGCTCCTGCGGTAGCCATTACGGACACCACAGTAAGAAGTAAAATCTTAAGTCTTCTCATACGATGTTATTTATTGTTAGTAATGTTGATAATATATGTGTTTCGATATATGTTCCGATTTATGTCGTATTTCTCCTGAATGCCTGTCTTTGTAAGTTTTTCTGCCCTCCGGAGCACACCGCCTTCTTCATCGGCTCTGCGGTGCGTCACCCTTTCATGTCCGCGCCCTCTGCCGCATCAGCTGCAAGCGATATGTGTCTTTCAGGCGTTCTCACATTAGTATCCCCTATTATATATTCGTCGCCAAATCTAATTACAATTTTTGTTTGCACCAAAATAAAAAACGCCGAATCAACGAAAATTCTTCATTTTAACATTTAAAGCCCCTTCAGAAGGCCGAAAAATAGCAAAGCGAATTTCGTAAAAACATTTTTTATAAAAGCCGTGTAAGAAAATGGTTCAGAGTGGGGCGAATTTTGGCAAAATCCGCACATTCGGGCGGCATTAGGCTTCATGCGGCGCGGAGGCACGCTTCCTTCGCGGCGGCCCTGCGCGGAGATAACCATGCGCGCCGACATCGCGGCGAAGAGTCAGCGGCGGGCAGGAGCGATGAGCGCGGAGATAACCAAGCGCGCCGATATCGCGGCGAAGAGTCAGCGGCGGGCAGGAGCTATGTGCGCGGGGATAACCATGCGCGCCGATATCGCGGCGAAGAGTCAGCGGCGGGCAGGAGCGATGAGCGCGGAGAGGCCGGCGGCCATTCTGAAAGCTCTTCTGATACCCCTGTTTCCGCCCACGAAAATGGCGATTTTGGGGCTCTTCTAAGTGACTGAAAAACAGCGCCCGCGAAAGGCCAAAACTACATTTGAGACGTTTTCAACTACCTCAAATGTAATCTCACTCATGTCCTATGTGAGTAACACAGCATGCGGGACGGTTTTTTGAAGTGTGGGGAAATGGCCTCTTTCAAAATACAGAAAAAGCACACTGTTATCGTATCGCGATATTATAGTGGCGGAGATGGAGTTTGAGGACTTGCATAAGCGGGAAAGTTGTTTCGTTTTGCGCGAGAAATAGCTGGGAGGGCCGCAATGCGTTTTATTTCTCTCCGCTAAGGCTGCGCCGCATAGTATATTCTTCGTTCGTTTTTGCCACGCTTTTCTAAGCTATCGCGGTGGGAATACCAGCTATCGCCGCGCATTCCCCAGCCATCGCAGCCTAAATCCAACATCAGAACGCTATTTCGGGGCA
>OMUV01000049.1 GCA_900314335.1 uncultured Prevotellaceae bacterium
CTCAAATGTAGTTTTCCTCAGGTCCTATGTGAGTATCCGCGTATGCGGGACGGTTTTTTGTGTGTGCGCATATCGCATCATCGCGATATGAATAAAATGTCTGTTTTCGCCCTCATGCGGACGCCCTGCTACGCGCCATTTCCCGCCGCAGGCGGGAGGGATAATTGCGCGGGGCATGTCATTACAGCGCCAAAGGGAAATCATTCTCCTGTATCCGCAAGGCCGCCTCTACCCCGCCGCAGCCGGAGAAATCCGCATCGGAGGCGGGCGCTGCATTACGCCTGTCAGGCATGCCTGCGGGGCGGTCGGAATTTCTCATGTAAATAGTGTTAATAAGAAATTTTCCTCCGCGGAATATCATTTTTTTTGAGTACCTTTGCGTGCAATAAAATCTTTATTGTTATGGCTTCATTTATTGCAGATAAAATTCTCATGGACGGCCTGACCTTTGATGACGTCCTTCTCATTCCTGCCTATTCCAATGTTCTGCCGCGCGAGGTGAATCTCAAGACGCGCATCACACGGCACATTGAGCTCAACATCCCGTTCGTAACGGCAGCCATGGACACCGTGACGGAGTCGAAGATGGCCATCGCCATTGCGCGCGAGGGCGGTATCGGAGTGATACACAAGAACATGTCGATCGAGGATCAGGCACGCGAGGTGGCAATAGTGAAGCGCGCCGAGAACGGTATGATCTACGACCCGGTCACCATCCTGCACGGTTCGACGGTGAGGGCGGCGCTGAGGCTGATGCGCGAATACCACATCGGCGGCATCCCCGTGGTCGACGAGGAGAAGCACCTCGTGGGCATTGTGACCAACCGCGACCTGCGCTTCGAGCAGAACCTAGACAAGAAGGTGGACGACGTGATGACGAAGGACGGGCTGGTGACCACTACCCAGTACACCAACCTCGACGAGGCCGCCAATATTCTGCAGGAGAACAAAATAGAGAAGCTGCCCGTGATAGACAAGGAGAATCATATCGTGGGCCTGATAACATACAAGGACATCACCAAGGCCAAGGACAAACCCATGGCCTGCAAGGATGAGAAGGGCCGCCTGCGTGTGGCAGCCGGTGTGGGCGTCACAGTCGATACCCTCGACCGCATGGAAGCGCTCATCAAGGCCGGCGTGGACGCCATCGTCATCGACACGGCCCACGGCCACTCGGCCGGCGTGATAGACAAACTGCGCCAGGCCAAGAACGCATTCCCCGACACCGACATCATCGTGGGCAACATCGCTACCGGCGAGGCCGCGCGCACGCTGGTGGAAGCCGGCGCCGACGGCATCAAGGTGGGCATAGGCCCGGGCTCCATCTGCACCACGCGCATCATAGCCGGTGTGGGTGTGCCGCAGCTCTCGGCCGTCTACGATGTCTACTGCGCCCTCAAGGGCACCGGCGTACCGATGATAGCCGACGGCGGACTCAGATACTCGGGCGACGTGGTCAAGGCCCTCGCTGCCGGAGGCGACTGTGTGATGGTCGGTTCGCTTGTAGCCGGCACGGAGGAGTCGCCGGGCGAGACGATCATCTTCAACGGAAGGAAATACAAGTCATACCGCGGCATGGGCTCGCTGGAGGCTATGGAGAACGGCTCCAAGGACCGCTACTTCCAGAGCGGTGTGACCGACACCAAGAAACTTGTGCCGGAAGGCATCTCGGGCCGTGTGCCCTACAAGGGAACGGTACAGGAGGTCATTTATCAGATGGTCGGCGGCCTGCGCTCGGGCATGGGCTATTGCGGCGCTCATACCATCGAGGAGCTGCACAATGCCAAGTTCACCCGCATCACCTCCGCCGGTGTGCTCGAGAGCCATCCCCACGACATACAGATCACGAGCGAGGCGCCCAACTATAGTCCCGCTACGCACAATTGATCAGCGCGTTCCCAGTCCCACTCATTACAGTCAGAAAGCAATGACAAAACTAATGCGCGGCCTGATGCCGCTGCTGCTCGCGCTGCTCAGCGTCGGCGCCTACGCCCAGGACAACGACCCCGTCGTGATGAAGATAGGCGATGAGGCGGTGAAGAGGTCCGAGTTTCAGCGCGCATACGACCGCAACAAAGCCGCAGAGACCTCGGTGAGCGACTACGCGCAGCTGTATATCAACTACCGGCTCAAGATCGCCGAGGCGCTCAGGCAGAAGATCGATACGACGAGCGGCTTCAGAAACGAGTACACCACCTATCGCGACGACGCCCTGAAGAAGTACATCCAGGACCCCGCCTACGAGGACTCGGTAGTGCGCTCTGTCTACGACCGCATCAAGGCCCAGCTCAAGGATTCCGATATCCTGAGCGTGTCGCATATATTCGTGCGTGTGCCGCAGAAGGCCACCGCCGCGGAGAAGGCCCGCGCCAAGGCGCGCATCGACTCCATCTACAATGTGCTCAGGGGCGGCGCCGACTTTGCAGAGGTGGCGCGCAAATGCTCCGAGGACTACGTTACGGCGCAGAGGGACGGCAAGCTCCCCGACTTCGGACCGGGGGCCACGCTCAGGGAGTTTGAGGCCAAGTGCTACTCGATGAAGGCCGGCGAGATGTCGGCGCCGTTCGAGTCGACCGCCGGCTATCACATCGTGCTCATGCACTCGCGCCACAAGCTCGAGCCCTACGAGGAGAAGAAGGCCGACTTGATCAAGGCGCTTCAGCCGCAGGGCCTGGATCAGATGGTGTTCAATCACGCCGTCGACAAACTCGTCAAAGCCTCCGGCGGACTCACCAGAGAGCAGGTGATGGACAAGATGGAGAAGGAGCACACGGCTCAGGACACGGAACTGAGAAATCTGATACGCGACTACCGCGAAGGCCTGCTCTCCTACGACATCACCAAGAAGGAAGCGTGGGACAAGGCTGCCGCAGACTCGGTGGGCCTCAGGGCATACTATAACAAGAACAAGAAGAAGTACCGCTGGGACAAGCCCCACTTCAAGGGATTTGTGATACACGCCAAGGACGACAAGCTCCTGAGCGAGGCCAAGGACCTGCTCAGGCATCACCCCGCCGACTGGCGCGCCGCCGTCAAGCAGCAGTTCACCAAGGACGGCAAGCAGGACGTCATAGTCACCAAGGGCCTCTGGACCGAGGGCGAGAACCGCTTCGTTGACAAGTACGCGTTCCACTCCGCCGATGCCGTGGTCGCCAACAACAAGAACTACCCCTCGATCGACGTGATGGGCAAGATGCTCAAGAAGGGGCCCGAGGAACTGGATGATGTGCGCCGCCTTGTGACAAGCGACTATGAGGATACCCGCGAGAAGCAATGGATAGAAAGCCTGAGGAAGAACACGAAGGTCGAAATCTATGAGGATGTCCTCAAGACGGTAAAGGATCACTAAGTACGCCCGCCCCGCCCGCGCAGACTGCACACAACGCATCCGGCGAAGGACGCCGGCCGGCTGAAAGGCTACATTCTGCAAATGGCAAAGGACGCCGGCTCTCAGATGGGCAGTTCGCTGCATTCCGGGCAGAACCAAATGTCCCTAAGACGGCAAGTGCTGCATTCCTTAGTGAGCTGCGATTCCAGCAGACGGCGCGCGGCTCATTCGGCAAAGGGCTCCGGCCCGCAAAAAAGCTTGATAGCATACATATAATATATACCCACGACTCCGCATAAGCTATTTACTATACATATTATATATATATGAATATTACGAAGCACAATATCCTTATTCTGCTCGCCGTGCTGCTGCCCATGATCTCGGCGGCGCAGGACAACAACATAATTGATGAGGTGATATGGGTGGTGGGCGATGAGCCCATCCTCAAGTCGGAAGTGGAAGAGCAGCGCCTGGCCTCGGAGATCAACGGCCAGCCCATCGAGGGCAACCCGCGCTGTGTGATACCCGAGCAGATAGCCATCCAGAAGCTCTTCGCCCATCAGGCTCTTATCGACAGCATCGAGGTGAAGGACGGCGACGTGCTGCAGGAGCTGGAATACCGCCTCAACTACATGATACAGATGGCCGGCTCTAAGGAGAAGCTCGAGGAATACATGCGCAAGCCCATGACGCAGATACGCCAGCAGACCATGGAGCAGCTGAAGAATATGATGGTGGTGGACGAGGTGAAGCGCAAGATAGCCGCCGATGTCAAGGTGACGCCCGCCGAGGTGAGAAACCACTTCAAGAACATCCCCAAGGACAGCCTGCCGCTCATCCCCACGCGCTACGAGGTGCAGATCATCACGTCCACGCCGGCCGTGAGCCGCGAGGAGACACAGCGCATCGAGGACGAACTACGGGAGTACACGCGCCGCATCAATTCGGGCGAGAGCGACTTTGCCACGCTGGCCATGATGTACAGCGACGACGAGGCTTCGCGCCGCAACGGCGGAGAACTGCCGTACATGGGCAAGGGCGAGTTCGTGCCCGAGTTTGCCAACGTGGCCTTCTCGCTGACCGACCCGAAGAAGGTGTCGCGCATCGTCAAGACCGAGTTCGGCTACCACATCATCCAGCTGATAGACCGCCGCGGCGACAAGATACGCGTGCGCCATATCCTCAAGAAGCCCGAGATAAGCGATACGGCCGTCAAGAACTCGCTCGCGCGCCTCGACTCCGTGAGGGCCGAGATAGACAGCGGCAGGATCTCATTCGACGACGCAGTGATCTACTCCGATGACAAGGACACACGCAACAACCGCGGCATCATGGGCAAACCCGTATCGCCCAACAATCCCCGCGCCGGCATGACGCAGTGGTTTGAGCTCAGGGACATGCCTCAGGACGTGGCCAAGGTGGTGAGCACACTCAAGCCCGGCGAGATATCGCAGCCCTTCCGCCTTACCGACGCCAAGGGACGCACCGTGTGCGCCATCGTCAAGCTCCGCAACCGCAACGAGCAGCACTACGCATCCATTACCGAGGACTTTCAGACCCTACAGGACCTGCTGGTCACCGAGGAGCAGAACAAGGTCATCGACAATTGGATCAGGGAGAAACAGAAGACCACATACATAAGCATCAAGCCCGAATGGAGAGACTGCGATTTCCACTATCCGGGCTGGGTAAAGAAATAAATGAGAGGACTAAGCTTCTTAATGCACAGGACGAGACACATTACAGCGGGAAGCCGGGTGTGCCTCGTTGCGCTTTCATTGCTCATTCTGATGGGCACAGCCTGGGCCGCAGGGCCGCGTGGCCACAAGAAGGCGCGCCCCAAGGGCGGGCGCATCGTGCTGGTGCACGCCGACCGCCTGCACTACGACGCCATGCGCAATCCCGAGGCCAACATCCTCAACGGCCACGTCCACTTCACGCACGACAATATCAGCCTCACCTGCGACAGCGCCTACTACTACAAGAACACCAACTCGTTTGAGGCCTTCGGCAACGTGCGCATGAATCAGGGCGACACGCTCTCGCTTACGGGCGAATATGTCAAGTACGACGGCGATGCGCAGCTGGCCCAGGCCCGCGTGAATGTCCACCTCCGCCACCGCGGTTCGCTTCTGGTCACCGACTCGCTCGACTACGACAAACTCTACGAGACGGGCTACTTCTTCGGCGGCGGGCGGCTCAGGGACAGCGGCAACACGCTTGTCTCCAACACGGGGCAGTATGATGTCAAGTCGCGCGACGCGGTGTTCAACTACCACGTGGAGCTCACCAACAAGAAGTTCACCCTTACCTCCGACACGCTTTACTACAACACCATCACCAAGGTCTCCAAAATCGTCGGCCCCTCCAATATCATCAGTGCCGGCAACAAGATCTACACAGAGCACGGCTACTACGACACACAGCGCGACTACGCGCAGCTCTTCGACCGCTCCGTGGTGCAGAACGGCCGCAGCACCATGACCGGCGACTCGATGTACTACGACAAGAAGAACGGCCGCATGAAGGCTATCGGCAACATCATCTACAACGACAAGGAGAGCAAGAACCTGCTCACGGGCAACTACTGCGAGTACAGCGACACGACGGGCTACGCCATGGCTACCGACCGCGCCGAGGTGAGAGTCTACTCCTCGCCCGACACGCTCTACATGCACGCCGACACATTCAAGATATTCTCCTACAATCAGCACACGGACAGTGTGTACCGCATCATCCACGGCTATCACAAGGCGCGGGCCTTCCGCGCCGACGTGCAGAGCGTTTGCGACTCGCTCAAGTACGACTCCAAGGACCGCCGCATGACCATGTACGGCAATCCCATCGTCTGGAGCAACAATCAGCAGCTGCTGGGCGAGGAGATACAGGTGTTCCTCAACGACTCGGCCGTCGACAGCGCCCACGTGCTGAGGCAGGCACTCCTGGTGCAGGCGCTCGACTCCTCGCGCTACAATCAGATAGCCAGCCGTGTGATGTACGCCTACTTCAAGGACGGCAAGATAGACTGGAGCATGGCCAAGGGAAACGTGGACGTAGCCTACTACCCCTACGGCAGCGACAGTGTCATCGTGGGCCTCAACCGCATGCAGACCACCGAGCTGCGCATGTATATGAAGGATAAAAAGATGAGCCATATATGGAGCGCGCCCGCCACAGGCACCATGTACCCGCTCAAGATGGCCACCAAGAGCGAGGCGCTGCTGGACAACTTTGCATGGTTCGACTACATCCGCCCCAAGAACAAGGACGACATATTCGAGTGGAAAGAGAAGACCGCCGGCACCGAACTCAGAGAGACCAACAGGCGGCAGGCGCCGCTACAGAAGCTCAGCGACATAGCCCGCGAGAAGCTCCGCACCGCCACCAAAGACAACTAACGTACACACATGCCAGACATCATACACCTTCTGCCCGACTCCGTGGCCAATCAGATAGCCGCCGGAGAGGTGATACAGCGCCCCGCCTCCGTGGTCAAGGAGCTCGTGGAGAACTCGCTCGACGCGGGCGCCACCAAGATCGACGTGCTCATCACCGATGCCGGCAAGACGTGCATCCAGGTGGTGGACAACGGCAGCGGCATGAGCGAGACCGACGCCCGCCTCGCCTTTGAGCGTCACGCCACGTCCAAGATCAGCAAGGCCACCGACCTCTTCTCCCTACGCACCATGGGATTCCGCGGCGAGGCGCTGCCCTCCATAGCCGCCGTGGCGCAGATGGAGCTGCGCACACGCACCGCCGACAACACTCTCGGCGTAGAGCTCCGCATCGAGGCCTCGCGCGTGGTGGACCAGCAGCCCGTGGCCTGCGACAAGGGGGCCAACTTCATGGTCAAAAACCTGTTCTTCAACATCCCCGCCCGCAGGCGCTTCCTCAAGTCCAATCAGACCGAGTTCAACAACATCCTCCTCGAGTTTGAGAAGATAGCCCTCGCCCATCCCGACATCCGCTTCACGCTCTATAACAACGACACCGTTGTCTTCGACCTCCTCGAGGGCCCCATGCTGAGGCGCATCTCCGACATCTTCGGCAAGCGGATGAATCAGCAGCTGCTCCACTTCGGCGTGGAGACGGGCATCGTCAACATCAAGGGATATGTCGGCACGCCGGAGAGCGCCCGCAAGAAAGGCTCGAAGCAGTTCTTCTTCGTCAACGGCCGCTACATGCGCCATCCTTACTTCTCCCGCGCCGTGATGCTGGCCTACGAGCGCCTCATCCCCGCCGACGAGCAGGTGAGCTTCTTCATCTACTTCGACATCGACCCGGGGCGCATCGATGTCAACATCCACCCCACCAAGGCCGAGATCAAATTTGACGATGAGCAGGCCGTCTTCCAGATTCTCATGGCCGCGGTCAAGGAAGCCGTGGGCAAGTTCAGCGCCGTGCCGGAGATCGACTTCGGAGTGGAGGACAAGCCCGACATACCGCCCTACAACCCCAACGACAAACCGTCCGCACCGCCCGAGATCAACTATTCGCCCTCCTACAATCCCTTCGCCTCCACCCCCGCGGGCCACGGCAGCACCGCGCCGCGCTCCTGGCAGCGGCTTTTCGAGGACATCAAGCGCCAGCACGCCCCGTCCGGGCAGACAGCGCCTGACGAAGCCCCCACCCTCTCGCTCATGGACTCCAAAGAGAGCGAATGGGCCGGCCGTTCGCCCGAGCAGTACCAGTACAAGCAGAAATACATCATCACCTCCATCCAGTCGGGCCTGATGATCGTCGACCAGCACCGTGCCATGATGCGCGTCCTCTACGAGCGCTACCTCGGCATGCTCGCCAGCCACAAGGTCAAGAGCGAGCGTATCATCTTCCCCGAGCTCATACGCCTCACGCCCGCCGAGCGGAGCGCCCTCGCCCAGCACGCCGACGATATCACGGCCGCAGGCTTCGACCTCTCCGACCTGGGCGACGACAACTTTGCCATCAACGCCCTGCCCGCCGGCACGACCGGCGTCAACGCCAAGGACCTCCTGCGCGATGTGCTCTCCGAGACAATGAGCGCCGGCGAGATACAGGAGGAGGTGAACCGCCGCATCGCCCTCTCCCTCGCCCGCGACGCCGCCCTGCCCTACGGCAAGGCTCTCACACGCGAGGAAATGGGGAAAATAATCGGCGAACTCTTCGCATCCTCCTCGCCCAAGTACACGCCCGACGGCAAACTCATCGTGGCCATCATCCCCGACAGCAAGATCGACAGCTTCTTCTCCTGACCCTTTTGCGCCCGCACTACGACCTGAGACCGCGATTTTTTGCTGCCTGCACCGTAAAATCGACTCAGAATGTGCCTGAAATAAAGGTATTTTATACCTGCAACGGATAAAAAAAGAATTTTTTCGGCTTTTTCGTGAATTTTCTTACACGAAATTTATCATCGTATAAAAGTATTTATTACTTTTGCAGGTGATTGAGGGCATGGAATGCCCGTTACTGAAACTGAGAATATGGTAAATTAATACATTAAAACAAGCGATTATGAAAAAGTTAATGTTTGCACTCGCACTTGCAGGACTCGCTACAGGTGCTATGGCGCAGGAAAATGAAATTCCTACGAAGAAGTACAGTGTTGCTACTAACTCGTTCTGGTCAAACTGGTACGTCCAGGTCGGTGGTGAATTCAACGCCGCTTACACCAACCAGGAGAAGCTCGGTAACAAGAATCCCTTCAGCGTAGATCGTGGCACATTCGGCTTCGAGGCTGCTGTTGGAAAGTGGTTCACGCCGGTTATCGGTCTGCGTACCAAGTTCCAGGGCATCTGGGCTAAGGCTGTAAACGATGGTGATGACCACCACAGCTACAAGTACTGGACTATCCACGAGGATGTGATGTTCAACCTCTCCAACGCATTCTGCGGCTACAACGAGAAGCGCTTCTGGAACATCGCTCCCTACGTAGGTATCGGTTACATCAACCGTATGGAGGCTTCCGATGCTGCTGACCGCAACTCTGAGTATCGTGAGCCGACTTACAATGTTGGTATCTACAACTCCTTCCGCATCAACCGCCGTCTGGCTGCTTACCTCGATGTATGGGGCATGGCAATGGAAGGCTCTCTCGATGCTTTCAACAGCTACAAGAATCAGGGCGAGAACGATTGGCACGCTCACAAGAAGACTGAGTCTCGCTACTGGGACAAGCTGGTAGGTGTTTCCGTAGGTCTTAACATCAACCTCGGCAAGACCATCGGCTGGAACAAGGTGCCCGATGTTGACGCTCTCATGGCTATGAACAAGGAGCAGCTCGACGCCCTCAACAACTCTCTCAAGGAGCAGCAGGATGAGAACGCTCGTCTGCGTAACCTCCTCGCCAACCAGAAGCCCGGCGAGACCAAGACTGTTAAGGAATTCGCTACAACTCCTGTATCCGTATTCTTCAACATCAACAGGACCAAGATTGCTTCTCGCAAGGATCTCGTAAATGTTAAGGAGCTTGCTGAGTACGCTAAGGCTAACAACAAGAAGCTCGTCGTAACTGGCTATGCAGACAGCAAGACCGGTACCGCCGCTATCAACCAGCGTCTCTCCGAAGGCCGTGCAAAGGCTGTGGCTAACGAGCTCGTTAAGATGGGTGTAAGCCGCGACAACATCGTTGTTGAGAGCAAGGGTGGCGTTAACGATATCGCTCCGTTCTCTTACAACCGCCGTGCTATCGTAAAACTGCAGTAATACTCTAATTACTAATATCTAAAAAAGCCGTGTGGCGATCGCCACACGGCTTTTTTTGTTGCCTCTCCCCTATTGCCCAATCCATCCGCCTGTTACCGCCGCCCCTACGCCGCAAAGATTATTTTGTGCGCGGGAAATAACTGGGAGGGCTGCTGCCCCCAGCGGCC
>OMUV01000008.1 GCA_900314335.1 uncultured Prevotellaceae bacterium
ATTCTGAAAGACACTGATTTCTGCGCAAAAGTGCACTCCGACATGACTTTTTTCACAGAAAACTGCACACTCGGAGTTCGCAATGTGCAGGAAAACGATGTTTTCTCGCAAAAAATTTTGCCATATAAATTGCATCGTTTATTTTTGCACCCGAAAAAGCAAAATTAAAAATCTAAAAAACAAGATTATGTCTGATACTGATATCGAACAGAAAGTAAAGTCTATCATCGTTGACAAACTGGGTGTAGACGAGTCCGAAGTAAAGAACGAAGCCAGCTTCGCTAATGACTTGGGAGCTGATTCCCTCGACACTGTAGAGCTTATCATGGAATTTGAGAAGGAGTTCTCCATCCAGATTCCCGACGACCAGGCAGAGAAGATCTCTACTGTAGGCGACGCGATAGCTTATATCAAGAACAACGTAAAGCAGTAAGCTTTAAGTAACAACACCGTAATACATGGAATTAAAAAGAGTTGTCGTTACCGGTATGGGAGCGATAACTCCCCTTGGTAATACTGCTCCCGAAACATGGGAGAACACCAAGAAGGGAGTTAGCGGCGCCGCCGAGATTACGCACTTTGACACGTCCAAGTTTAAGACGCACTTCGCCTGCGAGGTCAAGAACTACAAGCCCCTTGACCACTTCAATCGCAAGGAAGCGAACAAGATGGACCTCTATGAGCAGTACTCCATCATCGCGGCTAACGAGGCGATCAAGGACTCGGGACTTGACCTCGACAAGGAGGACAAGAACGAGATAGGCGTAGTGTTCGGCGTTGGTATCGGCGGCATTCATACCTTTGAGGAGGAAGCTGTGAACTATGCGAAGACAGGCGAAGAATTCGGTCCGCGCTATTCACCATTCTTCATCCCCAAGATGATATCCGACATCGCCGCCGGCCAGATTTCCATAAACTACGGCTTCCACGGTCCCAACTATGCCACAACGTCGGCATGCGCTTCCTCTACCAATGCGTTGGCAGATGCCTTCAACCTGATACGCCTCGGCAAGGCCACCGCCATCGTTGCGGGCGGCGCCGAAGCTGCTATTTGGCCCACGGGCGTGGGAGGCTTCAACGCCATGCACGCGCTCTCGACACGCAATGACGATCCTACCCACGCTTCGCGCCCCTTCAGCGGCTCGCGCGACGGATTTATCATGGGCGAGGGTTCCGGCGTGCTGATACTCGAGGAGCTCGGGCACGCTCTCGCACGCGGCGCCCGCATCTATGCTGAGGTAGCCGGCGAGGGAATGTCCGCAGATGCTTACCACATCACCGCTTCCCATCCCGAGGGTCTCGGCGCTAAGCTCGTGATGCAGCGCGCGCTCGATGACGCAGGCATGAAGCCCGAGGACATCGATTATATCAATGTTCACGGCACATCCACTCAGGTGGGCGACCGCTCCGAGGCCAAGGCCATCAAGGATGTGTTCGGCGAGCACGCCTATGAGCTCAACATCAGCTCGACAAAGTCTATGACGGGTCATCTCCTCGGCGCCGCCGGCGCTGTAGAGGCCATGTTCTCCGTCCTGTCAGTCTACGAGGACATCGTTCCGCCCACCATCAATCATGTTGAGGGCGATGATGATCCCGAGATCGACTACAAGATGAACTTCACATTCAATAAGGCACAGAAGCGTGTAGTTCGCGCAGCCCTGAGCAACACTTTCGGCTTCGGCGGTCACAACGCCTGCATTATTGTCAAGAAGTTTGCCGAGTAAACGGCGCTTTCGGACCGTGTAATCAAGGATTTAATCCAATTATTGCACATTCAGCAAAACATGATTAATCTCATAGATACGATAAAGCTCCCCTTCCGCAAGGAAAAGGAGCTTTTTTCATCTCTTTATAAAATCCTGGGCTTCTACCCCCACCACATCGACCTCTACAAGCAGGCTCTCTCGCACAGTTCGCTTGACCTGCACGGCGAGAACGGCCTCCGCATCAACAACGAGCGCCTCGAGTTTCTCGGCGACGCCATTATCGAGGCGGTCACGAGCGATGTGGTCTACCGCCACTTCTCCCGCAAGCGCGAAGGGTTCCTCACCACGACGCGCAGCAAACTGGTGCAGCGCACCATGCTCAACAAGATCTCCGAGGAGATAGGGCTCGACAAACTGCTCCGCACCTCCGGCCAGCGCAGCTCCCGCGGCAACAACCTCGGCGGCAACGCCTTCGAGGCCATCGTGGGCGCCATCTATCTGGACCGCGGCTACGACTACTGCCTCTGGTTCCTCAAGCGCCGCATCCTGCAGAGCCTCGTCAACATCGATAAGGTGGCCAAGAAGGAGGTAAACTTCAAGAGCAAGCTCCTCGAGTGGGCGCAGCGCAACCGCCTGCAGCTCGCCTTCAACTCCCCCGACCCCTCTCCCGCCTCCGGCAGCGGCAATCAGGCCACCTTCGTCACGACAGTGAGCATCGAGGGGATAGACTGCGGCGAGGGCACGGGCTACTCCAAGAAAGAGAGCCAGCAGAAGGCCTCGCGCGAGACGCTCGTGATGCTCAATCGCGAGAGCACGCGCATCGCCGACATTCTGCAGGCCAAGGAGCGCCGCACCGCTATGGAGGCCCAGCTGGTATGTGTGCCGCCGCGTGTGGAGCCCGAAGAGGCGAAGCCCGCGCGTCAGCGCCGTCGCAATTCTGCGCCCCGCCGCGCCGCCGGCGCCGAGGATACACCAGCCGATAAGCAGAAGGCCGGCAAGGAAGTGTCGCGCGCTCGTGTCAAGGCTGCCCGCCCGCCTAAGGTGAAGGCCACCGATGATGCCGCCGTAGGCGGTGCAGAAGCTGCCGCCACAGAGGCCGCTCCCAAGCCCCGCCGCCGTCGCGGCAATTCCGGCCGCGGCCGCGCCAAAGCCGCCGATGCTCCCAAGGATACTGTCAGCGCTCCCGTGGACGCCGCTCCCGCTCCCCGGGATAATGCTCCCGCTTCGGGAGATGCGGCTCCCGTTTCCCTGCCCGAAGCAGCCGCTTCCGCCGCCGTGGACAATGCGCCCCGTACCGCGGATAACGCCGCCCGGCCGGAGAACAGCGGTGTAAAGCGCGAAGAGAACGCCGCAAAGCGCGAAGCTCCCGCCGCAAGACGCGAGAATGCCGGTTCCAAATCCGACGCTCCCGCTGCAAAGCGAGCAGACAATGCAAAAAGGCGTGAGAACGCCGATTTCAGCCAGGATGCTCCTGCATCAAAGCGTGAAGAGAATGCTTCAAGGCGCGAAGACCGCCCCACAAAGTCGGAAGACAATGCTTCGAGGCGCGAAGATAATGTATCCAGGCCTGCGAACAATGTTTCGAGGCGCGATTCTGAAGCTTTAAGAGCAGAGAGTGCTGCTGAGGAACGGAGAACTGCGGCCCGCGAGGCCATCGTAGCCGAGGCCGAGGCAAAGGCCTTCTCGGAGGAATAAT
>OMUV01000033.1 GCA_900314335.1 uncultured Prevotellaceae bacterium
CCGGAATGCATATATTTGGCGTTATTCATATCGCGGGAGGCGCCTTTCCACACATTCCGAAAAACTTTCCGCATTACCCAAAAACTACATTTGAGATGAGGAAAACTATGTTTGAGATAGTTTAAACTATCTCAAATGTAGTTTTGCCCTTCCGAGAGCACTGATTTTCAGCTATTTGCACAGGGCCAAAAATGCGCCTTTTCCGGGCTGTTTCCCCACCGCGCGGAAATGCATAAAAGGCGCATAAAAGATGAATATTCACTCTAGGGGCGGTGTGTCTGTGCCCTCAGGAAAATGCAAAGTGCGTGACGGGAAAATTACGTAGCCTACAATTATTGTTGTCCGCCCAAACCGATTTTAGCGTATGTGTCTTTTGTCCCTCCGTCAGCCGCTCATATAAAAAACCGGACTTGCACATAAGAATAGGTAATGAATACATCCGCCATAAAACCTGCGTTTGCGGTGTGCTTTTTGTGTCACTTTTGATCGTTACCGGACAGCAACACAAAAAAATAAAACCCGCTAATTGGAGTTGAGGAAGCTTTGTTGTATCTTTGCGATAAATCAATAATAATGAATAACATTAAATCCGAAAGGATTGTCGTTCATCGAAAACAAAAAATCAAGGTATGCAGATTAACAATATAAAGCTTTCAGAATATATTGCCAATGAGCAATTAGTTTGGCAAAAATGGGACGGGCTAATAGATTTTACGCCTAGTGTAGGCTTTGTCGAATACGATAGGGCGAAAAGGGAAATTCTTTCTCCAAAGAGTTACCGTTTAGTAAGCCGTGAACAAATGCTCAACACAAATTTCCATGACTTGGCGGAATGGTCAAGAAGTGAAAATGATGTTTTATTGTTGGGTGATGACGCGGTGCTAATTTGTATCCCCAAGTCGCTTTTTGAGAAAAGGTTTGACAACGAGAGCATGGCGTAGCGTCAAGTGTGTACTTAGGAGCACGAAATGAAAACGGGAATTCAAGTTTGTTGCGAAAGAATATCGATAATAAATAGGCCGTTTAGACGGCCCATGCGTTATAAAGAATGTTGACGTCAACAGTTCTAAGAAAAATCTTTTTGAAGTGAAAAGTAAAAAATGGCATATTGGATTGGTCGATGCGGACTTGTTATGCAATGGAACGCGCCACCCCAACCTTGCCTTATTGAAAATAGCAGGATATCTCAAAGATAATGGTTTTAAGCGCGTAAATAATAACAAATTTGACGAAGAATGCAATACCTATGAATTGCTCACTAATGAGAGCAAGTTTGAAGAACTCAATAATTTAGATCATATCTATATTTCATGTGTGTTCACATTCACTCTTGACGATCCTCCGGCGCTAGTGAACACTTTGTTAAAGGACAATAAGTTGAAAGACAGAGTTCTTCTGGGCGGAACTGGAAGCTATGCGAATCTTTCGGTAGAGGGCGGGTTTGCAAAGAAACGCGAGGAAGATATGCTCAGTTTGGAAAAGGATGCTTTCCTTAATACCTTAACTAACAGAAAAGGCAGCAAAGGTATTGATATGTGTAGTCAAATGCCAGACTACCATCTTTATGACGATTATATAGGGGTAATGGAGAACAACCATTCATCCGCTGCATATTATAAGGACTATAAGGAATATTCCATTGGCTTTCTAACGAGAGGTTGCTTTAGACGTTGTCCCTTTTGTGTAAATAAATTGGAACGAAAAGCTGTCCCTTATTCTAAATTATCCGATTTCCTCGATAATGAAATTGACGAAAAGACAGGGAAGTTAAAGCGCCCTTATATCTATTTATGGGACGACAACTTCCTTGCCTCTCCTCATTGGGAACAAATGCTTGACGAATTGAATGCTACTGGAAGGCCGTTCCAATTCCGGCAGGGTCTCGACGAGCGCATTCTTGGCCAGAATAGAAGAGGCGAAGAGATGGCAAAGAAATTAGCTAATTCGAATTATCACGGAGACTTTATTTTCGCGTTTGACAATTGGTTTGACAGAAAAATCATAGTCAGGGCTTTGAAAATATGGAAGCACTATTGCCCAAAGAAAGAGACGAAATTCTATCTATTCTGTGGATTTCATCAATCCCCAAACAACAAGAAAGCATTCCAGCAAGATATAGCCGAAATCTTTATGAGGATATGTGTGCTTATGCGTTATGGATGTCTTGGCTATGTCATGCGTCATGAAGACTACAAGAGAGCCCCCATCGCTAATATATATGTACAGATAGCAAGGTGGTGCAATCAGCCGGGCTTCTTTAGAAACCTATCTTTTTGGCAATACTGCTATAAGAATCAAACCTATTGGGAGGAGCACACTCTAGGAATTAAACACGATAAGCTAAAGACATACGATGAGTTCAAAGAAGACTACGATAACGGATATTACGATGAGGTGAAGATGACGCGCCCATTGCAAACTATTGTAGAATTCTTGGATATGTTCAAAGAACACAAATCGTTATTCTTAAGTTTCTTCAATTTGTCGTTTAGAGAAATGATTGATCCCGACCTTTGGTATAGAGATACAGAAATTGTATTGAACGGGACAAAATATGTAATGGACAGCTCATTTTGGGATAATATTCTAGGAAATACTATAAATGAGCATGTGCTGCTAAAAGCATATTACACTCATGCTGATGATAGTCTTATCGAAGATCCCGAGAAGTGCAAAGTTCTGCTGGAGGTGTTGAAAAAAACAAGGTGTAGCGAAATCCTTGGTATTATCAGTGATGGATTTAAGCCATATCACTATGAGAAAAAAGATATTACACAGTTCAGCGATTTTAAAGACGCTTACTATATGGTTCCATATCTTTTAGCTAATTGTGGATGTAAAGACGTAGGCTATGAGAAAATGGGATATATGCTCCGTCAGGACAAACGAAATGCAGTAGCAGATAAAAAGTATGGAGAAAACCACATGAAGACCGCTGCGCAGTTAGGTTTGTGCAAATTCGTTAAGAGTTATGCAAACGCAAATGCCTTTGGCAAAGCATTCGTGGAATTGTCAGAAAACGACCGGCGGAAGGTGCTTCCTAAAATATGCTTATATATTCCATATATCCAGAATTATTTTATGGCAGGAGCGACAGAAAAAGTCAGAGAAGAAATACTATCGATATTATCCGAGACAACACAAATAAGAAGACGGCCAAATATAAACAAGATAATAGACACTATAAAAGAATCCATTGACTATGAACTTTAAGGATCTCGATATTAAAGCCTGTTATGAATCTGGTGTTGATAACATCATAGAGGATTATTATGTGCCTGTTTTAGGCGCATCGGTTAAATATGACAGGATAGCGGGGTTCTTTTCTTCTTCATCGCTCGCTATTGCAGCACGAGGCTTATCAGACTTCATTGCCAATGGAGGAAAAATGCGTATCATTACAAGCCCACGTTTGAACAATGAAGATATTGATGTGGTAAAGAAGGTGGCAGAGGACAGCCCAACATTGAATCTGGCTGACTTCGGCATTGATGTCCACAACTTAGAAAATGAGTTCGAAAGCAACCACGTTAAAGCTCTTGGCTGGATGTTGGCTTCTGGGCTGTTGGAAATGCGACTCGCCATTGTCTACAACGATGATGGCACAGTAAGCAATAGTGATGAAGTTATAGAGAATGGCCTCTTCCATCAGAAGGTGGGCATACTGCGGGATAAAGACGGGAATGAACTATCATTTAGCGGCTCAATAAATGAAACGGCTTCCGCTTGGGTAAATAATGATGAAGAGTTCAAGGTATTCAAGGAATGGACTGATGCCCGCGAGTATTATATTCGCGACAAGGAACGCTTTGAAGAAATATGGAATGGAAAGAGGAAAAACGTCAAGGTGTTTAATCTCCCTAATGCTGTAAAAGCTGACATTATAAAGTATTCATCTGATTTCAACCGCGAAAGTATATCGCTTAAAAAATATCATGTTGAGGTATTAAGGAATTATAATTTTAGATGGGACAAAAACCTATTCTTCTATCAAGCCAATGCTTTGAACAAATGGAAAGCCAATGACTATCGCCTTTTATTTGAAATGGCAACAGGCACTGGTAAGACCCGTACGGCCATTGCTGGAATAAAATACCTAAACGAAACAACAAAGAGGCTGATCACAATTATTACGACACCACAAAACACGCTGTCAAAACAATGGAAAGGTGAGGTCGAGGCACAAGGACTTCCCTTTGATGAGAGCGCGATAATTGACGGCTCGGTACCCAATTGGGCCTCTCTTCTCACTAAACTTTTATATAAGAATGGCGTTGGATTAGCCGATCACTGCGTGTTATATACTACACATATGACCGCGTCATCCGATAAATTTACCACTGCATTTCGTGCCTGCTTACAACCCGGAACGGAAGTTCTTTTTGTCGGAGACGAGACACATTGGTTGGGCGCAAGGAAACTGCAAAAAGCCTTGCTTCCTGAATATAAATATCGTATAGGTCTTAGTGCCACACCCAGCAGGTGGTTTGATGACGATGGTACAGCCAAACTTATAATATACTATGGCTCTAAAAATTTTGAGTTTACTATCAAGGATGCTTTAACAGAGTATAACCCCATAACGGGCAAGCACTTTCTTGTCAATTATTTCTACAATATCTCAACGGTTCGGCTCAATGATACAGAAACCAAAGAGTATGCGGATGTCTCTAAAAAGATTTCCAGACTATGGGGAATGAAGGGCAAGGATGATGAAACGGCAACGCGCTTGGATAGACTTATGGAAAAGCGTGCCAACATTATAAAGAATGCAGAGGCTAAATATGAAGAACTAGGTCGTGTCCTTGATGATATGAGTAAGAAAGGTAGGATTGACAATCTCATTGTGTTCGTCTCTCCACAGCAGATAGACAGGGTAAAAGAAATACTGGCAGAAAAAGGATTGATTTTTCACAAGTTGACTGAGGCCGAAGGCACCAAGCCAGAAGCCCGATTTGGCAACAAATCTGAACGAGAACACATCATCTCAAAGTTCAAATCAGGGGATTATCAAGCGATAGTGGCCATAAAATGCTTGGATGAAGGAATCGATATTCCCACTGCCGATGCTGGCATTCTCATGTCGTCGAGCACTAACCCGCGCGAATACATTCAGCGTATAGGCAGAATCATTAGGCAGAGCCCCAATAAAAAGTCGGCAACGCTTTATGATATATGTGTCGACACAATCCATAATGTGGATGGAGAATTTTCAGATATAGAACGTAAAATCAGATCGAAAGAGCAGATTAGACTTAAAGAGATAGCCGCAAACGCTATTAATTCTATTGATGCTCTAGAGGTCATAAACAGTTTGGATTAATATGGCTATCAACAAAAAAATTATCAAGAAATTATCAGAGAAGACGGCTTCTGATATATCCATGCAGAAGAATTTAGAAGAAATGCTTGCAGGTATTGAAGAAGGTCGCCAGGGTAAAAGAATCATAGAAAAAATGCTTAAATCCTTATAAGACCATGAGAATAGAGCAGATAGAAATCCATAACTTTCGGCAGTTTAGAAGTTTGAGACTCAAATTTCCACATGCTGCAGATCAGAACGACTTGCATGTCATCTTTGCAAGAAATGGCGTTGGTAAGACTAATATTCTAAACGCATTAACGTGGTGCCTATATAACTCAGAGAAGCATCTTGGCAACCAAGATACAGCAAGCGAGAAATTGAACAACCATGTGATAAGTGAACTAAGAAGCCATTTACCGGAGGGTGGAAGCGCTCTTGGAGAGGTAAGGGTGAATGTTCAGTTCAATTCCGACAATAATTCCGAAAAGATTAATTTCCAAAGGGTCGGTAAGTATAATGTAACGCAAGAGGCTGTTATTCCCATCGATGACAAATTCTCAATTATGCAATTTCATGATGGGGAATGGAATTCTATTGAATCGGAAGAAGAGACTCAATCCCTAGTCAAGAAAACAGTGCCAGAAGAAATACACGACTACATCTTCTTCGATGGTGAACATCTTGACCACTATTTCCGCGCAAAGCAGTTTGAAAACATCAAGAATGGTATTGAGGAACTGACCCAGGCAAAGATAGTAGAGAAGGCAGCGTCAGCGTTTAACAATTATATCACAGGAGTCTTAACCCCTGTCATTGCACAATCTTCAGTAAAGGATTTAGCTGAGGCTCAACAAGCGCTGGACACAATTCAGTCGGCCATAGACTCGACACAAGAAGATATCAATACACTTAAATCTCAAATCAACCAAAGCGATGATGATTTGTCAGAACTTGATGGCATAATTAGTGGCCATGTGCATGTCTCAGAAAAGACCGCAAGATTGAGAGAGGTGGAGAGACTGACAGAAGAGACAAAAGAAGAGATTGAGGAAAAAAGGAAGCAGCTAATGATTTTCGCAAGGAAATATGTGCAAAGTTTTGCTTTATATCCAGCCATAAAGAGCCTATATCAGTATATTGGCGAACAAGACAAAAATCACAAGCTTCCTCCAAGAATAGATAAATTCCTTTTGGATTCAATAGAACAGCATAAACATTGCTTAATTTGTGATCAAGACTTAGGGGATCACTCTATATCTTTCATAGAACAGCTGAAAAAGGAGTTGGAAGTGTCGTCAGATACCTCAGCTCTGCTGAATAAATCAGTGAGTGAGTTACGTCAACATCTTTCTATGATCTCGGAATACAAGGTTATTCGAGATAAGATGATGGATGAATACAAGAACCTGCGCCAAAAGCAAAACAAATATCTGGCTGAAGAGCAGCAATTGAATACGTATTTGATGAATATTCCCGACTCTGAGGCTATCACAAAAGCCATAGAGAGGAAGAAAGAGATAAAACAGACGCGTGATGAGCTGGTCGGGAAAAAAGGCGTAGAGGAAGCTCACCTCAAAGATTTAGATAACCAGTTAGTGGCACAAAGCAAAAAGCTAAAGGCTTTGATTGAAAAGAATAAGCAATTCGAAAAAATCAACAAGCAGGCAGAATATTGTAAGAAATGCCGCAACATCCTTAATGAAATAAGGATAGAACTTTTGCAAGAAAGCCGTGATGAAATGGCAAAAGAGACGTTCGATGTCTTCAATAAACTTCTTTGGAAGAAAGATGCTTTTTCCAAGGTAGAGATCCTAGAGGATTATACTTTTCGATTGCTTGACAACTATGGGCAACAGACATTAGGCTCTTGTAGCGCAGCTGAACGTGCATTGCTTGCATTGTCGTTCACTTTAGCTCTGCAGAAGGTCTCCACTCACGATTCTCTGCTGTTTATTGATACTCCGTTGGGACGTGTGGACGATGAAAATCGAGCTAATTTTATTCATACGCTCTGTAACATTGCCAAGGAGAGACAGGTTATCTTAACTTTTACTCCAACTGAATATGATGCAAATGTTCAAAGGGAATTGTACAATCAGTACAGTTCTTTTACAGAACTAGTAAACATTGATGGTGAAACCGTAACTAAATAAGACCATGGCAAGAGTAACCTTAAATATAGCAAAGAGTTATAATAACGGATTTATTGAGGAGATAGAGAGAACAAAATACTTCCAATTGCAGAAGAATGTGGCCACTCGTGCTGACCTATACAGCTTTGCAATTGCAGTTGCGTTGATGGAAAATAAGGAACCATTACCTTTATCCGAAATAGGTAATGTGACTTCTTTTGTTCGTACCGAGTATATGACCAATTATGAGCCACTACTCTCAGCTCTCTATTTTGAGAAGCATCTTAAGGATTCCCCTGAAAAAATAGACGATATCTGTAAAAGAGATGAGGTTTATAACATGGCAGAGGAGTATGCTAATGCAGGCTTCGGCGTTATAAAGGAATGGACAGAAAACATCGGAGAAGACACATTGTTCTTAAAACTCATCACATATATGGACAAAGAATATGAAAGAATCAAGGACGAGGTAAACGGCATGCTCTGAGCGCGAGAATGCCATGTGTCCGTAAGCGACATATTCTTTCGCGATGAACGCTTGGGCGTGC
>OMUV01000020.1 GCA_900314335.1 uncultured Prevotellaceae bacterium
CATCCCAGCATGCGGGACGGTTTTTTGAGTGTAGGGAATGACCTTTTCGAAAAAAAGCTGAAAGAGCTGGAGGATGACAAGAAGCAGGACGCAGAGCCCGCCGAAGAGAAGAAAGTGACCCGGAGGCGGAAAATGGAATGAGCGCTGCGCACTACGGGAGGCGCATGCTGCCCGCGGCCTGATCGGCCATGCATTATTATATATGTGTAAGGCGGGCGGGATGGCGGAGGAGCGGACTCGGGGAACTAATAAAAACACGGGGATATTGCACGGAGGTAAAATAATTCGTACCTTTGCGGCCGTGACATCCTGCCTCTGGCGGAGGCTCGGGCCAACAGTAACATTCACAGACGCGGGGGAAGCGCAAAAAGGCTGAGTGAGGTCCTTTTGTTACGACCCTGCAAGTATTAATCACAAGGGCATGGACAATACAGAGAGCAAGCGAGTGAAGGTACTCGACAAGACCTTCCGACATTACATCAGCAGAGATGAGATCGCCGCCGCCGTCGACCGCATAGCCGGCGAGATAGAGCGCGACATGAAGGGGCGCAATCCGGTGTTCATCTGTATGCTCAACGGAGCGTTCATCTTCGCCGCTGACCTGATACGCCGCATGGAGGGCGCGCAGGAACTGCGGTTTGTGAAGCTCTCCTCCTACAGCGGCACGCAGTCGACCGGCAAGGTAAAGACGGCCCTCCCGCTGGAGGCCGACATCACGGGCCGCGACGTGATCATCGTGGAGGACATCATCGAGACGGGCGGCACCATGCACCACTTCATCGGCGAGCTCAGGGAGAAGCACCCCGCTTCTATCAGTATCGCGACGCTCGTGACCAAGCCCGAGAGGCTCCAGTATCCGCTCGAGATAAAATACACGGGCTTCAGGATGAAAGCCTCCGACTTTATCGTGGGCTACGGCATGGACTATGAGCAGTACGGCCGCAACCTGCCCGACATATATATAATAGAAGAATAATACACATCACAGGACAAGACATTTTATTAGTGAATATGAAAAATATAGTGATATTCGGAGCTCCGGGCTCAGGCAAAGGCACACAAAGTGATAAGATCGTAGAGAAATACGGCTTCAAGCACATCTCGACAGGCGATGTGCTGCGCAACGAGATCAAGAACGGCACCGAGCTCGGCAAGACGGCCGACAGCTTTATCAAGGACGGCAAACTCCTGCCCGACTCGCTGATGACCGACATCCTGGCCTCCGTGTTTGACAAACTCGTGCCCACCGAGGGCGTGATCTTCGACGGTTTCCCGCGCACCATAGCTCAGGCCGAGGCGCTCGACAAGATGCTTCAGGCCCGCGGCACCGAGGTGAAGGCCATGATAGAGCTCTCCGTGCCCAATGAGGAACTGGTGAAAAGGCTCCTGCTGCGCGGCAAGATCTCCGGCCGCTCCGACGACAACGAGACCACGATACGCAAGCGCCTCGAGGTGTACAACACACAGACCGCCCCGCTCATCGACTGGTATGAGAAGCAGGGCAAGCACTACCACATCAACGGCGTGGGCAAGGTAGACGAGATATTCGACGCTATCTCGGCCGTGATCAACCGCCTCGCATAACACATATCCATGCCGGAGAGCAACTTTATCGACTACGCCAAGATCTACTGCCGCTCGGGAAAGGGCGGCGCAGGGTCGGTCCACCTCCACCGCGCCAAGTATCAGCCCAAAGGCGGGCCCGACGGCGGCGACGGCGGCAGGGGCGGCAGCGTATTCCTGCGCGGCAACCGCAACCTGTGGACGCTCATTCACCTCCGCTACAACCGCCACATCATAGCCGGCAACGGCGGCAACGGCGCCAAGGACTGCTCTCACGGCAAGGCAGGCGAGGACAAATATATCGAGGTGCCGCTCGGCACAGTGGCCTACGACGCCGACACCGGCGAATATCTGGCCGATGTGACCGAGGACGGGCAGACCATCGAACTGCTCAAGGGCGGCCGCGGGGGACTGGGCAACTGGCAGTTTCGCACCGCCACACGCCAGACTCCGCGCTTCGCGCAGCCCGGTGAGCCCGCCGTGGAGAAGAACATCATCCTCGAGCTCAAGCTTCTGGCCGACGTGGGCCTCGTGGGCTTCCCCAACGCCGGCAAATCGACGCTCCTCTCCGCCCTCTCCTCCGCCCGGCCCAAGATAGCCAACTACCCATTTACCACCATGGAGCCCAACCTGGGCATCGTAGAGGTGAGGGACGGGAAGTCGTTCGTCATGGCCGACATCCCCGGTATCATCGAGGGCGCCAGCGAGGGCCGCGGGCTGGGACTCAGGTTCCTGAGGCACATAGAGCGCAATTCGCTCCTCCTGTTCCTCATCCCCATCGACGCGGACGACATTAACAAGGAATACAACATCCTGCTGGGCGAACTGGAGAAGTTCAATCCGCAGATGCTCGACAAGCACCGCATGGTAGCCCTGACAAAATGCGACACGCTCGACGATGAGATGATCGAGTTCCTCCGTCAGGACATCCACATCGATGCGCCCGTCGTCTATATCTCGGCCGTCACCGGGCAGGGCCTTACCACGCTCAAGGACCGCCTGTGGGAGGAGCTCAACTCGGAGAGCAATCTCCTGCGCGCCTCTCACACCGAGCACCTTGTCCATCGTCACCGCGAGACATCTTCGCTTGCCGGACTCGAGGAAAGCGAAGACTCGGTGGATCTGAGCGAGGACGAAGCCGCGGAAGACGAGGACGAAATTCTTTAGCCCGCAGCGCCGCGCCGCCGCGGCTGTCTCCGGCCGGGGAGACACAGCGCGGGGCATCGCGAGGCTATGGCAGGCCGGCGCGATGTTACAGGGGGTCCGCATTATGTTCCGGCAGGTCGCTGAGGCTGGTAGAACTGTTATTGCGAGGCGATGTACGCCCGCGCGGCGAGGCGGCTTGCAACCTTATTGCTGTAATGGCTGCCAATGAATCTGTTAGCCGCTGCCAATTATGCCCGCCTTCTGTTTTGTTCCCTCGGATTTTTCAGTTAACTTTGCAACTATGAAGCAAATTGACTCTCAGGTGCGCCATTTTCTGACCCGCGTGCCCGCTTTCGGCGTGGACTTCGCCGGAGGCGGATTATTCTAAAAGCGACGACGGGCCATGAAGACACCACAACTATTATACTACGACCTCTCGCCGCGCGTCACGGCTTTCAGCAGCACCCGCCACGGCGGATACGGCACCGGGACATACGCAGAGTGGAACATCAACCGCTATTCGGGCGACGACGCGGCCCACATCGAGGCCAACAGAGCGGCGCTGCTGGAGCTGCTGGGCATTTCCTCCGAGGCTCTCATCATGCCCCACCAGAACCACGGCACCAATGGCGTTGTGATAGACGACGCCTTCCTCTCGCTTCCTCCGGAGGCGAAGGCCGCCGCCCTCGAGGGCCGGGACTACATTGCCACCGACAAGCCCGGGATCTGCATAGGCGTATCTACGGCCGACTGTGTGCCCATCCTGCTCTGCTCCGCTACGCACGGCGTGATCATCGCCATCCACGCGGGATGGAGGGGCACGCTCTCGCGCATCGCTTCCATCGCCGTGAGGGCCATGGCCGGGCATTACGGCTTCGCGCCCTCCTCGCTGTGCGCCGTCATCGGCCCGTCAATATCGCAGGCGGCCTTTGAGGTGGGCGACGAGGTGTACGACGCCTTCCGCGGGGCCGGATTCGACATGGACGAGATAGCCGTGCGCATCGGAGAGAAGTGGCACATCGACCTCTGGAGGGCCAACGAGCAGGAGCTCACCGCTGCGGGCGTGAGAGCGGAGAGGATCCACACCGCTGGCATCTGCACCTGGACGCACCACAACGACTTTTTCTCGGCCCGCCGCGAGGGCATCCGCTCGGGAAGGATCTTCTCGGGCCTGATCATTAAAAGCTGAACCATGAAGATTCATACCAAGAGCATCATCACCCTTATCATATCGCTCATAGCCTGCTGCGCGAGCATCGAAGCGGAAGACTTTACCCCGGCCGAGAAGGCGCAGATCAACATCCCCACTCCCGGGCTCTTCAGCAAGTCGAAGACTTTTACGGTCGACTTTACCTCGCTGCGCGAGAGCGAGTACTCGTTTCCCCTGCCCGTCGGCAAGGCCCGGGCTTCGGGCCGCGGACTAACGATAACGACCACCAGGGGCGACGCCGTCAAGGCGATGTTCGCCGGCACGGTGAGGCTCTCGCGCAACATCCCCGGCTACGGCAATGTGATAGTCATCCGTCACCGCAACGGGCTCGAGACCGTCTACGGAGGCAATGCGCAGAATCTCGTCAGGGCCGGCAGCACGGTCAGGGCGGGACAGTCGATAGCCATAGCCGGCGGCGTGGGCGATGAGGCCCGGCTGATATTCGAGATAATGGTCAACGGCCGCAACATCAATCCCCAGACACTTCTCTCCATCAATTCGCACAAGCTGCAGAAGCACATCTTCTCCTTTACCGACAAGGGCAGCAGCGTCGTCGTGGCGGTCAACGATGCCGGCGAGGAGGAAGTGGAGGAGAAGGACGAGAGCATGGTCGACCTCAACCGCGAGCTCACCGCCGCAGAGACCAATCACGTGGGCATAACGACTCCCGACCTCTTCGAGGGCCGCAGCTCGATCACCATCAACTTTGCAAAATACGACTCCAAGGACTGGTGCTACCCGCTCAGGGACTCGCACGTCATAAGCCCCTACGGCGGCAAGCGGCATCACAGCGGCGTGGACATCAAGACTGGCCCCAACGACGAGATATACGCCGCCTTCGCCGGCAAGGTGCGCTTCTCCAAGCGCTACTCGGGCTACGGCAACGTGATCGTCATCCGCCACGCCTCCGGCCTCGAGACAGTCTATTCGCACAACTCCAAGAACCTCGTCTCCTCCGGCGACTGGGTCAAGGCGGGCCAGGCGATCGCCCTCACGGGGCGCACCGGACGGGCCACGACGGAGCACTGCCACTTCGAGATACGCATCAACGGCCGCGCCTACAATCCCGCACTCATCTTCGACCACGAGAACCATATGCTCAAAAAGGTAAAACTCGTCGTGAACAGGAGTGGCAAGATTTCGGTGACAGAAAGCAGATAAGTTCTGCTTTTTTTCTACCTTTGCATACATGAAGATTTTTACTGCCAAACAATTGCAGGAGCTTGACGCGTATACCGTCAGGAATGAGCCCATCGAGTCGTACGACCTGATGGAGCGGGCTGCGACGGCCATGACCAAAGTGCTGCTCTCCCGCTTCGGCGAGAAGCGCAAATACATTGTCTTCGCCGGCCCGGGCAACAACGGCGGCGACGCGCTGGCCATCGCCCGCATGCTGGCCGTCAAAGGTGCGACCATCGACGCTTACATCTTCAACACCGGAAAGAGAATATCGGAGAACTGCGCCGCCAACGTGACTAAGCTGAGCGGTATGAAGACGGTCAGGGTGACCGAGATCACCAAGCAGTTTGACCTCGTCCCGCTGAGCGCGGACGACATCGTGATCGACGGCCTCTTCGGCAACGGCATCAACAAACCGCTCGCAGGAGGCTATGCGTCGCTGGTCAACTATATCAACGCGCAGGACGCAACGGTCGTATCGATCGATGTGCCCTCCGGCCTGATGTGCGAGGACAACACATTCAATGTGCTGAGCAATGTCATAAGGGCCGACATCACTCTCTCGGTGGAGCTCCCCAAGCTGTCGTTCTTCCTGCCCGACACGGGCCATCTGGCCGGCGAGGTGATCAATGTGCCCATCGGTCTGAGCCGCAAATATATCGACATCAACAAGACTCCCTATACCACCCAGAGCCCGGAGGACGTGGCGCCGCTGCTCATGAGGCGCGACGCATTCGGCCATAAGGGCGTCTTCGGCCACGGACTGCTCATCGCGGGCAGCTACGGCATGGCGGGCGCCGCCGTGATGGCCGCCCGCGCCGCGATGAGGAGCGGAATAGGCAAACTGACCGTTCACATCCCCTCCTCCTGCCTGGACATCATGCAGATCTCTGTGCCCGAAGCCGTCCTCTCCATAGACAGCGGCCTGAAATACTTCACCCGCGCCGAGAACGCCGTGACCTACGACGCCGTAGCCGTTGGCCCGGGCTTAGGCAACTTCCACGACACGGCCACAGCGCTAATCGAGGAGGTGAGAAACTGCCCGCGGCCGCTCGTGATAGACGCCGACGGCATCAACATCCTCGCCGAGCACCGCACATGGCTCTCCCAGCTGCCGCGCAACACGATCCTCACGCCCCACCCGGGCGAGTTTGCCCGCCTCATCGACAGCAAGCTCAGCGGATACGCCGCGCTCGAGGCCGCGAGGAACATGGCGATGAAATATCAGTTCTACATCGTGCTCAAGGGCCACTACACAGCCATCAACACGCCCACGGGCCACACGTTCATCAACTGCGGCGGCAACTCGGGCATGGCGACGGCGGGCAGCGGCGACGTGCTCACGGGCATCATCCTCGCCCTCCTCTCCGAGGGCTACGACGCCGGCGACGCATGCCGTCTGGGCGTAGCCATCCACTCCCTGGCAGGCGATATGGCCGCTGCGGAGCTGAGCCAGGAGGCCATGACCGCCTCCGACATCGTCTCCCATCTGCCCGGAGCCTTCCTGCGCCTGCACGAGCTCCAGAGACAAGCACACTCATCCAATAACCCTCATCAATAGTCAGGCTATGAGAAAATCCATAAGAAATATTCTGCTCTCCTCCGCCGCCATGCTCCTCCCCATGATGGGAGCGGCTCAGACGGAAGTGACCACCTACACCCCGGGAGTGACCGCCGAGGGCATCACGTACTTCCTGCCGCGCACCGAGTTTGTGATCCGCGTCACGGCGACCGTCATCCACTACACCCCGGGCGATTTCCGGCCCTACGCCGAGCGTTACCTGAGGCTCAACGACATTCCCCGCGAGGCCTACGACTCGTGGCAGATAGACAATGTCAGCATCTATTCCATCGGCACCCCCGATGAGAACAAGGTGTTCTCCGTCAAGCTCCGCCAGAAGACCTCCGCGCCGCTCGTATCCCTGACCCACGACGGAATACTCCTCTCCATCAATGCCGAGGAGAAGGACAACAACGTCGTGCCCGCCGCTCCCGCGCCCGTCAAGACCTCCACGAAGCTCAATCCGCGCGACTATATGACGCAGGAGATACTCGCCGCCGGCAGCGTCTCCAAGATGGCCGAACTGACCGCCGCGGAGATCTACGACATCCGCGAGTCGCGCTCCTCGCTCGCCAAGGGCGAAGCCGATAACATGCCCAAGGACGGCGAGCAGCTCAAACTGATGATGAACGGGCTCGACACTCAGGAGAAGGCGCTCCTTCAGCTCTTCAAGGGCTCCCTGACCACCGAGACACGCACCTTCGATTTCGCCTACACGCCCACAGAGGACAAGCAGGACATCCTCTTCCGCTTCTCGCGGAAGCTCGGACCGGTCGAGGCCGACAATCTCGCAGGCGAACCCGTCTACATAAGCGTCAAGGACAAGCACACCGTCCCCGCACCCCAACCTGTGGACAAGAAGAAAAAGGAGGTGGACGATGTGCGCTACATCGTGCCGTCGGACGCAGAGGTGAAAGTGTTCTCCTCCGCCACTACCTACGCCACGGGCACCTATCCCGTCGCCCAGTTCGGCAACATCGAGCACCTCGGCCCCGAGCTCTTCAACAAGCGGATGGAGACGCAGGTGCACTTCAGCCCCGTCACGGGCAATGTGAGCAAGCTCAATCTCCCCCAGCCCTGAAACGGAAACAATCCAACGCAGAACAATCATAAAGCTGCACGACACGAGGAAGTCGTGCAGCTTTTTACAAAATAAATTCTACATGCTCAAAATTCTACTTCGCATCAGCCATTTCCTGGCCAACTACACCTCGGCCTTTATCATCGCCGTAGCCATCATCACCTTCTTCTTCCCGCACATCTTCGACTGGGTGCGGGGCACCACACAGACCGTTATCCTCGGCGTCATCATGCTGACCATGGGCCTCACGCTCTCGACGGAGGACTTCCGCATCCTGTTCCGCCGCCCGCTGGACATCCTGATAGGCGCCGCCGCCCAGTTTATCATCATGCCGGGCATAGCCTACACGCTGGTTCATGTGTTCCACCTCTCGGCGCCTCTGGCCATCGGCATACTGCTCGTGGGCTGCTGCCCGGGCGGTGTGTCGAGCAACATCATGTCCTACCTCTGCCACGGCGACGTGGCGTTCTCCGTGGGCATGACCTGCGCCTCGACGCTGCTGGCTCCGGTGATGACCCCGTTCCTCATGAAGCTCACGGCGGGCCAGATAGTGGCCGTCGACGCAGTGGGCATGTTCCTCAACATCCTCATCGTCACCATCATCCCGGTGGCCATCGGCTGCACGCTCAACTATTTCTACAGCAGCCGCCCGTCGTTCCCCACGCTGCAGAAACTGATGCCGGGCGTGAGCGTCACCTGCCTGGCGTTCATCGTGGGCGGCGTCATCTCGACGGTTCACGACGACCTCGTGAGCCGCGGTTTCCTGCTGTTCATCTGGACGTTCGCCGTCGTGTTCTGCCACAACTCGCTCGGCTACCTGCTGGGTTGGTTCGCCGGCCGTCTGGCCCACTTCAACGTGGCCAAGAAGCGTACGATAAGCATTGAGGTGGGCATGCAGAACGCCGGTCTGGCGACGGTGCTGGCGGGCAACTTCTTCGCCGCCCAGCCGCTGGCCGTGCTCCCCTGCGCCATCAGCTGTGTGTGGCACTCCATCTCCGGCACCCTGCTGGCGGGCATCTACCTCTGGTGGGATCACCGTCACGGCGTGGTCGACCCGGTCGACGCCGGCAAGTAAATCCGCGGCTTCCCCGCTCCGCCCATCAGGATGTCCGCTTAGCCTGATGTTTTAGCCTTCGGCAAATCAACATCGCGCCGTAAGGGAATTCTCCTTTACCGTCCGCGCGCACAGAATATATTGAAAGAGGGCCGTTTCTTCGAAGGGAACGGCCCTCTTTCGCGTCATCGGGACGGCCTTCCCGCCTGCGCGGAAATCCTGATGCGAAGAGAAGAAATTCTACTCGCAGCTAAAAAAATTCATCTCGTAGT
>OMUV01000029.1 GCA_900314335.1 uncultured Prevotellaceae bacterium
ATTTTAGTCTTTGCGATAGCGCCCGCCGCGGTCATCATTTCTCCCGCCACGGTCGTCGTAACGCCCGCCGCGCGAGTCCTGACCGCTGCGATAGGAACCGCCCCTGCGGGCATCGCCCCGCTGGCGCTGGTAGCCCTCGCCGCCGTCGCGACGCTGCCCGTAGCGATCGTCGTCTCCGCCTCTCTGGCGATACTTGCCGCGGTCGCCGTAGCTCTCGCGGCGCTCACGGCGGCGCTCGTTCTGCTCAAACTCGCGGTGCTTGCGGATCATGTAGTCGGGTATCTCTCCGTAGTCCTCGCCCTCGTCGATGTGCTTCTTGAAGTCCCTGTTCTGCTTGAATCGGTGGGGCTGGGCCATCGTGCGGCGCTCTTCGTCGGTCTTGATGTCGCCTCCCTCGCGCCGGAAGTCCTCCAGTTTGCCGCCGAAGATCTGATATTTCTGCAGCTGGCAGTCGAGCGAACCGTTGTAGAGGGGTATCTTGAGGCTGGGCTTGAGGCCGATGCTGTCGAAGAGCTCTTCGTGATTGCAGATAATCCAGGCCTCGCCGCCGACAAACTGGTGCTTGAGCCTCTCGCCGATCATCTTGTAGAGCAGAGGCAGCGAAGAGTCGGGCTTGAGGCGCACGCCGTAAGGCGGATTGATGATCATGAGCGCGGGAGCGGCGGGCTGCTTGAAGTCGCGGAAATCCTTGCGCTCCACGATGCAGTCCTCGTCCAGTCCGGCCTCGACGATGTTGGCGCGGGCCGCTGCCACGGCGGTCGCATCGACATCGCTGGCGTAGATGTGGTGGTCAAAGGGACGCTCAGCCCCTTCGGCCTCCTTACGGATGCTCTCAAAGAGGTCGGCGCTGTAGTCCTGCCACTTCTGAAAGGCGAACACCTTGCGGAATTTCCCCGGAGCGATGCCCTTGGCGATGAGTCCGGCCTCGATGGCGATGGTGCCCGAGCCGCACATGGGGTCGATAAAGTCCGTGTCGCCCTTCCAGCCCGTGAGCTTGACGATGCCGGCGGCCAGCACCTCGTTCATCGGCGCCTCGACGGTCGCCACGCGGTAGCCGCGCTTGTGCAGGCTGTCGCCCGAGGAGTCGAGCGAGAGGGTGCAGTCGTCGTCGGAGATATGGATGTGGAAACGTATGTCGGGATTAGCCACGGAGATGTTGGGGCGCTTGCCGATGGTCTCACGGAAGTAGTCGACGATGGCGTCCTTCACCTTGTAGGCGACAAACTTGGAGTAGCTGAAGTTTTCCGAGTAGACAACGGAGTCGACGGCGAATGTGGTGTCGGCGTCCAGGATGTTGCGCCACTCGTAATGCCTCACGGCCTCGTAGACCTCGTCGGCCGTAGTGGCGGAGAAGTGCTTGAGCGGCTTGAGAACCCTTATGGCGGTGCGCAGGAGGTAGTTGGCGCGGTACATCATGGCCGTATCGCCGGTGAAATAGACTACGCGGCGTCCTTTCTTTATATCTTTTGCGCCGATAGCGGCGAGCTCATCGGCCAGGATGCCTTCCAGTCCCTGAAAGGTTTTGGCTATCAGTTCGAATTCCTGTTCCATTAAAATTCAAGAGTTGTAGATTGGGGGAAAATTATTTTTCAGTGGTATGTTTTCTCTGTGAGATGCGCGCTCCGGCGGGCACATCGTAGGTCACCCAGATATTGCCGCCTATCACAGCGCCCTTGCCGATGGTCACACGGCCCAGAATGGTGGCGTTGGAATAGACGATGACATTGTCCTCGAGGATGGGGTGACGCGGGATATGCTTGATGGGATTGCCGTTATCGTCGAGGGGGAAACTGCGGGCGCCAAGCGTCACGCCCTGATAGAGCTTGACATTGTTGCCGATGATGCAGGTAGCGCCTATCACCACGCCCGTGCCGTGGTCGATCATGAAGTGGCGGCCTATCTCGGCTCCCGGATGGATGTCGATGCCTGTCTCGCTGTGGGCCATCTCGGTGAGGATGCGCGGCAGCAGGGGCACGCCCAGCTTGTAGAGCTCGTGGGCTATGCGATAGTTGGTCAGGGCCTTGATGACGGGATAGCAGCTGATGACCTCCCCATAGCTCTCGGCCGCAGGGTCGCCCAGATAGGCGGCCTCAACGTCGGAGGCCAGGTCGAGGCGTATGGCGGGCAGCTGGCTCACGAGCCTGGATGCCTTCTCCATGGCCAGCGACGATACGTCCTCCAGCCCGCTGCAGTCCTGCTTCTCCTCGTTACAGAAATTGAGCGACGCCTTGACCTGCTGCGTGAGGAGGTCGAAGATGCGCTCCACATTGACGCCGATGGTATAAAGCATAGTCTGGGCATTGAGGGTGCTCTTGCCATAATACCCCGGGAAAATAACAGCCCTGCACAGGTCCACAATCTCAGATATTACCTGTCCGGAAGGCAGGGAGTCAGTGTAACGGTGACGATGATAGAGCTTGCTTATGTCCTTGGTCTCGGAAAGTGTCCCGGCCGTCTCGTTAAGCAGCTGCGCAATCTCGTTGGAGTTCATTAATAAGGTACTGCTCGCTTTTTATGTTTGTGCAAAGATAAACAACGCGTTTTTAATGCCAAAATTTAAGGCGCGATTTTTGCATGAAGGATTAATTCTTTGCCCTTATGTCAGAAAAATGACCACAGTCATGGCATAAACGCTTTTTAATAATCGGCCCGCCGGCCCTCGGAAAGGGGCCGTCACGCCCGAACAACGGCACGCCAATTATGATAAACTGGCCGTCTGTTCTGATCAATGGGCAGCAAGATTTGATAAATGGCCCGTTTCTCCGCACTTCCGGCCGCTCCTCCCGCCCATCAGTTGTCCGGCAACAGCCATGCCGTCCGGCGCATCCGCCCCGCAGGCCCCGGAAAGGGCGCGGAAGGCCCTTTCCGAGGGGCGACGTCGTCACACCCAAGTATTTGAAAATAAGCACATACCGATAGGGCAAACTCACATTTGAGATGTTTTCAACTACCTCAAATGTAGTTTTCCTCAGGTCCTATGTGAGAAGCCGCTTATGCGGGACGATTTTTTCAGCATGCGCTGTAAATTTTTTTCATCCATATCCAAGGGCCCCGGAAATGGTGCGGAAGGCTCTTTCAGATGGGCGACGTCGTCACACCCAAGTATTTGAAAATAAGCACATACCGATAGGGCAAACTCACATTTGAGATGTTTTCAACTACCTCAAATGTAGTTTTCCTCAGGTCCTATGTGAGAAGCCGCTTATGCGGGACGATTTTTTCAGCATGCGCTGTAAATTTTTTTCATCCATATCCAAGGGCTCCGGAAAAGGGATACAAACCTGAAAAAATCCGTCATCTGCGGCGCGGTAAAGCCGCGCGGCGAAATTTCCCGGGGATAAAATCTGTTTATATATAATAAATGCGTAACTTTGTAAAGAATATCACCCGTAAACCGTCAGGCCATGAAAGACGATGCGTTGCTTGCGTTTATTCCGGACCATCTCGCCGCCGTAAACAGGACGGCAGCCGTGTTGATGTACCGTGACGCATACAGCGCGTTCTGGCATACGGTGAGCGCGGGCTATATGCTCGCCGTGGTGAGGCGCACGGCGCGCGCGCTGCTGTCTGTCGGCCTGGGCCGCGGCAGCCGCGTGATCATCCTCTCGGAGAACAGGCCCGAGTGCTTCTACACCTCGTTTGCGGCCTACCGGATAGGCGCCGTCAATGTCCCCCTGATGAGCGACATGAGCGCCGAGGGCGTGGCCGAAGCCCTGAGGGCTACGGGCGCGCGGCTCATCATGGCCGGTTCGCAGCAGGCCTACGACGCGGCCCTTGCGGCCTGCCGCCTTGTGAGGCGCCACATACGCATCGTGACCTTTAGCCGCTCTGTGAAGCCCGTGAGGAGCGACCGCACGACGGTCACCTTCGCCGCCTTCACCGAGCCCTTCCGTGCGGCGGGCCTCAGCATCGCTCCTCCCACGGGCAGCGACGAGGCGGACATCATCTTCACCAGCGGTACGACGGGCCGTCCCAAGGGCGCAGTCATCACCCACTCCATGTACGAGGCTGCGATCAGGAACAACCGCCGGCGGCTGCCCGATGTCAGGGGATGGCATGTGCTGGAGTACCTGCCGCTGAGCCATGTGTTCGAGCGGGCGTGGGCTCTCTTCTGCATCACGGGCGGCGCAGTGCTGGCGCTCAACCGCCAGCCCAGTCATGTGCAGCGCTCCATGCGCGAGATACGCCCCGAGGCCATGTGCTGTGTGCCACGGTTCTGGGAGAAATACATCGAAGCCGTGGACCGCTACGCCGACAAAGCTGCCGCCGATGAGCGGGCGCTGATGCAGGACGCCATCAGGACGGGCGAGACATACAATGCCGACTACCGCTACATGCAGCGCCCGGCGCCGCCGGAACTGGAGACGGCCTATCGCCGCGCCGACGCCACGGTGCTCCGGCGCATCAGGACCACGGCGGGACTGGAGCGGGCCAAACTTCTGCCCACAGCCGGAGCCGTCGTCCCGGAAGCCCTCGTGAGGCGCATACGCTCCTACGGACTGCCGATACTCGTGGGCTACGGCATGACGGAGACCACCGCCACCGTGAGCTGCGACGACTTCCGCAGGCCTTGCACGCCCGGATCGGTAGGCAGGGTGATAGACGGCGTACAGCTGACCATCGCGCCCGACGGCGAGATACTCCTCGAGGGCGACACGATAATAAAGCGCTATCTGGATCAGGAGATCGGGGGGCCGCTGCACACGGGCGACGCCGGCAGGATGAGCCCCGACGGCGAGCTCTACATCATAGGCCGCATCAAAGACCTGCTCAAGACCTCGACGGGCGACTATGTGGCTCCCGAGTGGATAGAGGCCAGGATAGAAGCGGCCGGCGAGGTGGACAGATGCATCGTAGTGGCCGAGGGCCGCAAGTTTGCCTCCGCGCTCATATTCCCCTCGCGCACTCTGCTCGATGCGGTGGCCCGCGAAGAGGGCATTGACCCGGGCGACAGCGACACGCTTCTCCGCTCTCCGCTCCTCAGGCGGCGCATAAGAGAGGCGATAGACGCCGCACAGAAGGGCGTCCCCGCCCACTCCTCCGTCAGGCGCTTCATGATAGCCGGCGGAGAGCTCACCCAGGAGAACGGATGCCTCACACCCACCCTCAAGCCGCGGCGCTTCGCCATAGAGGCCCGCTACAGGGACGCCATAGACACAATGTACGATAACGGAAAATACGAAATATATGATAACGTCTGAACAACTCAAAGACATACAGGACCGCACCGAACAACTCGGGCACTATCTCGACATAGATGCCAAGAAGATAGAACTCGAGGAGGCACAGCTCCACACTCAGGCACCCGACTTCTGGGACGACCCGAAAAGCGCCGAGAAGCAGATGAAGAAGGTCAAGGAACTGGAAAACTGGATCAAGGGCTACGAGGAAGTGAAGACGGATGTCAGCGAACTGGCCTTGGCCGTAGACTTTCACAAGGAGGGCATGGTAGAAGAGGCTGAGGTGGACGCCGACTACAAGCGCGCCATCGACAAGCTCGAAGCCCTCGAGATGAAGAACATGCTGCGCCGCGAGGAGGACGAGATGTCCTGCGTGCTCAAGATCAACTCCGGCGCCGGCGGCACAGAGAGTCAGGACTGGGCGCAGATGCTCATGCGTATGTATATGCGCTACGCCGAGAAGCACGGCTACAAGGTGACGATAAGCAACCTGCAGGACGGCGAAGAGGCCGGCATCAAGACCGTGACGATGGAGATCGAGGGCGAGTACGCCTACGGCTATCTCAAGAGCGAGAATGGTGTGCACCGCCTCGTGAGGGTCTCGCCCTACAACGCCCAGGGCAAACGCATGACCTCCTTCGCCAGCGTCTTTGTCACCCCGCTCGTAGACGACACCATCGAGGTATATGTCGACCCGTCGAAGATCAGCTGGGACCTCTTCCGCAGCGGCGGCGCCGGCGGCCAGAACGTGAACAAGGTGGAGACGGGTGTACGCCTGCGCTACCGCTATGTCGACCCAGACACCGGCGAGGAGGAAGAGATACTTATCGAGAACACCGAGAGCCGCAAGCAGCTGGAGAACCGCGAGAACGCCATGCGACTGCTCCGCTCACAGCTCTACGACCGCGCCCTTCAGAAACGCAAGGCAGAGCAGGCCAGAATAGAGGCAGGCAAGAAGAAAATAGAATGGGGCAGCCAGATACGCTCCTATGTGTTCGACGACCGCCGTGTCAAGGACCACCGCACAGGCTATCAGACCAGCGACGTGGGCGCCGTGATGGACGGAGACATCGACGGATTTATCAAGGCCTACCTTATGGAGTTTGCAGATACCAAGGACTTAGTGTAACCACACCAAAATACAAAATACCATGTCACAACAGAGAAAAGTAAAATCAATAGAGCGCCAGAAGAAAGAAGCGCGCCAGGCCGGCAGAATCATCAACGTCATCTTCATCGCCCTCGTGGTGATAGGCCTGGGCTGCGTCATCGCCGCCGCCCTCTTCTCCTGAGGCGCTCCCGCTCCGCTCTCCCGCGCGGCCGCCAGGGCACGCATCCGGGAAACAGCGGGCATGGAGACAGATAAAAACAACGACTGATTATGTCATTGGAGATAGAACATAAATTCCTCGTCAGCGGGGAATACAAGAGTCATGCGGCTTCCTCGTCGCACATCAAACAGGGCTACATCTGCAGCGGTCATGGCCGCACGGTGAGAGTAAGGATGCGCGACGACAAGGCTTATCTGACCATCAAGGGCCCTTCGCTCGACGGCGGGCTCTCGCGTTATGAGTTTGAAGTGGAGATTTCCCCGGACGACGGCGAGCGCCTCATGTCGCTCTGCGAACCGGGCATCATAGACAAGCGGCGTTACCTCGTGCCCTTCGGCGGGCATACGTTTGAGGTGGACGAGTTCTACGGCGAAAACGAAGGGCTCACGATGGCCGAGGTGGAGCTTTCCTCGCCCGACGAACCGTTTGAGAAGCCGCCCTTCATAGGCCGCGATGTCACCGGCGATCGCCGCTTCTACAATTCCTCCCTGCGCAGCTATCCCTTCCGCCTCTGGCGCGACTCGCTGCCCGAATACGGCGGCGACGGGGCGCAGCGCGATAAATAGCCGTTGAGGGCCGCGGCGGCGCGGCTGTTAATGAGCCAGAAGAACTAATGAATTGCTAAGGCGGCGGGAAGTAACCATCGCAAATTACTTCGCGCTTTACTCATTACGCGCAGCTGGTATGAGGATGAGAATGACGTAAGCATCGCAAATTACTTCGCGCTATACACTTCTTGTGCATGCGGACCGCGCTGCAACGGCCCTCGCGGCTGTCGCGACGGCTCTTGCTTTCTGCAATCCGCCTTCTTCTTCCTCAAAAATCCGCTGCGGGCAAGGCCGTTTCATTTATTCCGCAGCAGATGCGCCGGAGGATTGGCCGAAGGCGCATCGAAATCTCCACAGAATTCCTTATCTTACAATAATTTTAGGTATTTTTGCCTTCGCAAGGACACAGGAGCAACGCCTGTTCCGACGGCCCGTTTGTCAGACGCCGCTGCGCCACCAGCCGGATTATCGCTAATACCAACTCCTCCGGCAGCCCCGGCGGCGCGGTGCAGACATGTATGAAGAGAACTCTGACACTAAATACAAAACATATGAAATCGATATTAACAACGCTGCTGGCCTTGCTGATAGCCGGCAGTCTCTGGGCTGCAGAGAAGCCGCAGCCGGCCGACATGGTGAACCCGCTCGTGGGCTCGCTCTCGTCATTCGCCCTCTCGACGGGCAACACCTATCCGGCCATCGCACGGCCCTGGGGGATGAACTTCTGGACGCCGCAGACCGGCAAGATGGGCGACGGGTGGACCTACGTCTACACGGCCTCGAAGATCAGGGGCCTCAAGCAGACCCACCAGCCCAGTCCGTGGATCAACGACTACGGGCAGTTCTCCCTGCTGCCGGAGACGGGCCACGCCATATTCGAAGAGGAGAAGAGGGCCAGCTGGTTCTCCCACAAGGCCGAGGTGGCGAAGCCTTACTACTACCGCGTGTACCTGGCCGACTACGATGTCACGGCCGAGATGACACCGACGGAGCGGGCCTGCATGATGCGCTTCACATTCCCGCAGAGCGACAGCAGTTTCGTGGTGGTGGACGCCTTCGACCGCGGCTCCTACGTCAGGATCATCCCCTCGGAGCGCAAGATCGTCGGCTACACGACGCGCAACAGCGGCGGCGTGCCGGACAACTTCCGCAACTACTTCGTGATCGTCTTCGACAAGCCCTTCACCTATCAGGCTGGCGTGGAGAAGGACAAGATCAATGAGGGACAGCTCGAGGTGAAGAACGACCACGCCGGCGCGATAATCGGATTTAAGACACGCCGCGGCGAACAGGTGCATGCGCGCATCGCTTCCTCGTTTATCAGCCCCGAGCAGGCGGAACTCAATCTCAAGGAACTGGCCAATGACAGCTTTGACGAAGTCATGAACAAGGGCCGCCAGCGCTGGAACGAGGTGCTGGGCCGCGTAGAGGTGGAGGACGATAACATGGATCGCCTGCGCACATTCTACAGCTGCCTGTACAGGTCGGTGCTGTTCCCGCGCGGGCTCTACGAGGTCAACGCCGAGGGCAAGGTGGTGCACTACAGCCCCTACAACGGCAAAGTGCTGCCGGGCTACATGTTCACCGATACGGGATTCTGGGACACATTCCGCGCGCTGCTTCCGCTGGTCAATCTCATCTATCCCTCGACGGGCGCCAAGATACAGGACGGGTTGGTCAACGCATACCTCGAGAGCGGATTTCTGCCCGAGTGGGCGAGCCCGGGTCACCGCGGCTGCATGGTGGGCAACAACTCCGCCTCGGTCGTGGCCGATGCCTATCTTCAGGGCCTGCGCGGATACGACGCCGAGACGCTCTGGAAGGCCGTCACCCACGGGGCCAACGCCGTCCATCCCAAGGTGCAGTCGACGGGCCGCTACGGATATGAATACTATAACCGGCTGGGCTATGTCCCCTACGATGTCAAGATCAACGAGAGCGCCGCGCGCACGCTGGAGTACGCTTACGACGACTGGTGTATCTATGAATTCGGCAAGGCTCTGGGCAAGTCGAAGAAGGAACTCGCGCCCTACGAGAAGCACGCCATGAACTATCGCAATCTCTTCAATCCCCAGTACAAACTCATGTCGGGCCGCAACGCCGACGGCAGTTGGCCGGAGCATTACAGTCCCTACAAATGGGGCGACGCCTTTACCGAGGGCAACGGATGGCACTACACATGGTCCGTATTCCACGACCCGGCGGGCCTCGTGAAGCTCATGGGCGGCAAGAAGACCTTCACAGAGATGCTCGACTCCGTGTTCATCGTCCCGCCCATCTTCGACGACAGCTACTACGGCGGTGTGATCCACGAGATAAGGGAGATGCAGATCATGAATATGGGCAACTACGCCCACGGCAACCAGCCCATCCAGCACATGATCTATATGTACGACTGGGGAGGCCAGCCCTGGAAGGCGCAATACTGGATACGCGAGGTGATGAACCGCCTCTACAACGCCGCGCCCGACGGCTACTGCGGCGACGAGGACAACGGGCAGACTTCCGCCTGGTATGTATTCTCCGCGCTGGGCTTCTATCCCGTCTGCCCGGGGGCAAACCAGTACGCAATGGGGGCGCCTTATTTCAAGCGGGCTGTCATCCACTTTGAGAACGGCAAGACGATGACCATCAGCGCCGAGGGCAACTCGGACACCAATCGCTACGTCAATTCGATGACCCTCAACGGCGCGGAGTACACTCACAATTATCTTAATCATGCGGACCTCGTAAAGGGCGGCAGCATGGATTATCAGATGGCAGCCACTCCCAACACCAATCGCGGCACGGCGGAGGCCGACATGCCCTACTCATTCTCGACATCTAAAACGAAATGAAGGTGATGAAGCACATCCTGTCCGCACTGATAGTCCTGAGCTCCCTGACAACCTTTGCGGCTGAGCCCGCAAAGCGCCCCGCCAGGGCGGCAAAGCAGCCGGCAAAATCCGATGTGGACTATGTGAATCCGATGATAGGCACGAGCGGCATGGGACACACATTCCCGGGAGCCTGCGCGCCGTTCGGCATCGTGCAGCTCAGCCCCGAGACCGACACCATCCCGCAGAACATCGACGGCAAGTATCAGCCCAAGGTCTACGCCTATTGCGCGGGCTACCAGCACGACGACCCGACCATCGTAGGCTTTAGTCATACACATCTCAGCGGTACAGGCCACTCCGACCTGGGCGACATACTCATCATGCCAGAGACCGGCAAACTGCAGCTCAATCCCGGCACAGCGGACAATCCTGACGGCGGCTACCGTTCGCGATTCTCCCATTCCACGGAAGTGGCCCGCGCGGGCTATTACGAGGTGACGCTCGCCGACAACGGCGTCCGGGCACAGCTCACAGCCACGCAGAGGGTGGGTGTGCACCGCTACACATTTCCCAAGGGCGGCGACAGCCGGCTCATCATCGACCTGCTGCATGGCATCTACAACTACGACGGAAAGGTGCTCTGGAGCTCACTCCGTGTGCACAACGACACGCTGCTCACAGGCTTTCGCATGACCGAGGGATGGGCGCGCTGCCGCTACACCTACTTCGCCATAAGCTTCAGCAAGCCCGTAGTGAGCTACGGCTACCGCGACATGAAGCGGAAGAAGTATCAGGGCTTCTGGCGCAACCTCGACATCTACCACAACTTCCCCGAGATGGCCGGCCGCGACATTGTGGCCTACTTCAACTTTGATAACCTCTCCTCGCAGGAGCTCACCGTGAAGGTGGCGCTCTCGGCCGTGAGCGAAGAGGGCGCATTGAAGAATCTCCGGGCCGAGGCCGCGGGCAAGACCTTCGACCAGATCTACGCCGCGACGCGTCAGGCCTGGGAGAAGGAGCTCGGAAGCATCGAATGCGAGGGCACGGACGACCAGAAGGCCATGATCTATACCTCGCTCTACCACACGCTCATCAACCCCTCCGTCTACATGGACGTGGACCGCAAGTACCGCGGTGTGGACGGGGCTGTGCACGTGGCCAGGGACTTTGACAACTACACCATTTTCTCGCTCTGGGACACTTACCGCGCCGAGCATCCGCTGCTCCTGCTGCTCAAGACGCCGCAGGCCGTCAACATGGTGAAATCGATGATCGCGCACCAGAGGCAGAGCGCCGAGCACATGCTGCCCGTGTGGAGCCTGATGGGCAACGAGGGATGGTGTATGACGGGCTACCACGCCGTGAGCGTGCTGGCCGACGCGCTCGTCAAGACCAGCGCCATAGACCGCTCCTCGGCGCTCGAGGCGATGCGGGCAACGGCCGACAACGCTTACTATGGCCACCTGCCCCTCTACCGGAAATACGGCTACGTGCCCTTCGACCGGGACGCGTGCGCGGCCTCGAGCACACTGGAATATTCCTACGACGACTGGGCCATCTACGCCGCTGCGCGGTGGTGCGGCAGGGAGGACATGGTGAGCGAGTTCCGCCCCCGCGCCCTCTATTACCGCAACACCTTTGACAAGAGCATCGGCTTCGCCTCGCCGCGCTACACGGACGGGCGATTCAAGGAGAAGCTCGATCCTTACCAGACCTACGGCGAGGGCTTTATCGAGGGCAATTCGTACAACTACAGTTTCTCCGCTCCGCACGACGTCCTGGGCCTCATCGCGACGATGGGCGGCGAAAGCAAATTCCTCGAAAAGCTCAACGCGCTCTTCAGGATGAACCTGCCGGAGAAATACTACAAGGACAACGAGGACATCACCGCCGAGGGCCTTGTGGGCGGATATGTCCACGGCAACGAACCGAGCCACCACATCCCCTACCTCTACGCCTGGACCTCGACGCCGTGGATGACACAGTACTGGCTGCGCACCATCATGGACCGCATGTACCGCAACAACATCCGCGGCCTGAGCGGTAACGACGATTGCGGCCAGATGTCGGCCTGGTACATCTTCACGGCCATGGGCTTCTACCCCGTGTGCCCCGGCTCCGACCAGTATGTGCTCGGCGCGCCCTACCTGCCCTACATGAAGGTCAATCTCCCCGGCGGCAAGAGCATCGTCATCAAGGCCCCGAAGGTGAGCGACAAAAACTGCTATGTGGCCTCCGTGAAGCTCAACGGCAAGCCCTACAGCAAACTCTACATCACTCACCGCGACCTGACGGAGGGCTGCACGATCGAGTTTGAGATGAGCCCGCGGCCCAACAAGAAGCGCGGCCTCGCCCCCGCCGATAAGCCCTACTCGCTAACAGACGGCAGCGCGCTCTCCGACACGGACGTCTGGAAGGGCTACAACATGGGCAAAATAGACTTCCTCGACAAGGCGCCCGACAGCGAGGGCTCGCGCATCTACCACTCCATCATCCCCGACCCCGACAGCTACATCCGCTCCGTGGCCCGCACTGTGCTGAGCACGCTCTACAGCTCGCCCGCCGACAGCATCCCGCCCATGCACCGCCTCCGCTACACCCTCGAGGACATCGACGGCGTCTCGGCCAAGGGCGGCGGTGGCGGCAATGTGAGCATCTTCTACAGCACACGCCACATACAACGCTCCTTCGCCGGCAACGACACCGCAAAGGTGCTCTTTGAGACGCGCGGCGTACTGCTGCACGAGCTCACGCACGCCTTCCAGCTCGAGCCGCAGGGCATAGGCGACTACGGCAGCAACAAGACCTTCTGGGCCTTTATCGAGGGCATGTCCGACGCCGTGCGCGTGGCCAACAGCGGCTTCCACGACCTCACCGACCGGCCCCGCGGCGGCAGTTACAAAGACGGCTACCGCTACACGGGCTACTTCCTCGTGTGGCTGCGCGACCGCTACGACCGGGACTTCCTCCGCAAGTTCAATCACACCGCTCTCGAGCTCAACCCGTGGTCGTGGAACGGCGCCATCAAGAAGGTGCTCGGAGAGAAGTACGACATCGACGAACTGTGGCGGGAATACGTCGCAGAGCAGAAATAAAAGGCTGCGGGCCGGGCTATTCCCCTGCTCCGCTCACGCCTGCTTAGCTTCGCAAATCCTAAGACGCACAACAGACCAAAAGCGATACGCATAACCCTGGTTATGTATCTCGCTTTTTATAATATGCCTGCCGCAATCCCCATCACTAACGCCCCGCGGCAGGAACATTTGCCGTAAGGCACTGAAGAAATTGCACATTCCTCTCACCATCAGCCCCGCGGCGCGCGGAATGCGCCGCGTCAGGCCCGCCGCACGGCGGGAGAGCGCCGCTTCGCCGCCCCTCCGGTGCGCGGCTTCGGGTAGGTCACCACGTCCTGTCCGTCGCTGCCGATGACTTCTCTCTCAATGACATCGCCCCCGGCCGCCACTGCTCATACATCTGAGGGACGCGTAATCAGGAGTACCGGCTGTCATCCGAGCATCCGCCTACACACGGCAGGGTAAAGGTCGCGGGCCGCCCGTAACAGGTCTTATCAGCAATGATACAAATACATAAAAGGCGGGAGCCAGCACCTGACTAAGGCGACGTCTGCATCTCTGCTGACCAAGCCGGAGGGATATGAAACAGTTCCGTCGGGAGTGTGTCACACGCCGTCGGCGGCGAATATTGAATAAAAAGAGGCCGTTCCCCCCTTTTTACGTGATGTAACAGAGAGAAACGGCCGTCGTGACGAAAAGGATCAGATAATATTCGCTCTTACTTATATCTGACAGACATTCAGACGATGCCCTGAGCCATCATTGCATTGGCTACCTTCATAAAGCCCGCGATATTGGCCCCCCTGACATAGTCGACATAGCCGTCAGACTGCCGGCCGTACCTGACGCACTGGTCGTGTATGGAGTGCATGATATGGTGCAGCTTTTCATCTACCTCTTCCCGGCTCCAATGGAGCCGCATGGAATTCTGCGTCATCTCCAGTCCTGACGTGGCCACGCCGCCGGCATTGACAGCCTTGCCCGGGGCGAAGAGCTGGTGAGCCGTTACAAATTTCTCCACAGCCTCTGCAGTGCACCCCATATTGCTCACCTCTGCCACACAGAGCGGATGGGCGGCGAGAATTCTGTCGGCGTCCTCTCCGTCGAGCTCGTTCTGTGTAGCGCATGTGAGATAGATGTCGGCCTTCTGTTCCCAGGGCTTGCGGCCGCTGAAAAACTCTGCGCCGGCAAACTTCTCCGCATAGGGAGCGCATACATCATTGCCGCTCCCGCGAAGCTCGAGCATGTACTCATTCTTCTCTCCACTGATGCCGGAGGGGTCGTAGATGTAGCCGTCGGGACCGCTGATAGTGATGACCCTGGCGCCGAGCTCGACAGCCTTTTTTACTGCGCCCCAGGCCACGTTGCCGAATCCGCTGAGGGCAATGGTCTTGCCCTTTATGTCGAGCCCGTGGGTGCGGAGCATCTCGTCGACAAAGTACAATGCGCCATAACCCGTAGCCTCCGGACGGAGAATGCTGCCGCCCCATTCCATGCCCTTGCCGGTGATGACGCCGCCGTGAAACTGGCTTGTGAGCCTCTTGTACTGCCCGAAGAGGTAGCCTATCTCACGTCCGCCCACACCGATGTCTCCCGCCGGGATATCCTCGTCGGGGCCGATATACTTATACAGCTCGCTCATGAAAGCCTGACAGAACCGCATGATTTCACTATTGCTGCGCCCCCGCGGGGCAAAGTCTGAACCGCCTTTGGCGCCGCCCATAGGGAGCGTAGTGAGCGCGTTCTTGAAGGTTTGCTCGAAGCCGAGAAACTTCATGATGGACAAGTTGACCGACGGGTGAAACCTCAGCCCGCCCTTATAAGGACCGATGGCACTGTTAAACTGCACCCTGTAACCGATGTTCACCTCCACATCACCATAGTCGTTAACCCATGGCACACGAAACTCAATGACCCTCTCCGGCTCGACGAGGCGCTCTATGAGTTTCACTTTTTCAAATTCCGGATGCTCGTTGTAGACATCTGCTATCGACAGCAGCACTTCTCTCACGGCCTGCAAATACTCTTTCTCGCCCGGATGCCTGGCTTCCAGGGCCTGCATAATCATTTCAACTTCCATAGTAGATTTGTTTAAAAGTTAGTGTTTTACTCTATGGTATATTTTAGATGGTGTAAATATAACTCTTATTCCGGCATCAGACAATTCTGTCAGTTTAAATTCGATTAAAATGAACTTGCAGAGGTCCGGATTTGCTATTTTACCACCTCCGCCGGCGCCGTCCGCAGGACAGGTGATGCAAGCGAGCCCTCCATGCCGAAGTAGCCGCCCGGTTCGTGAGCCGCACCACGTAGCATGAGGGCCACCGCGGCTTTCCCCCGTCTGATTAGCCTTGAAGAGCGGGCCAAAACGCCCAAAAATCCCGCGTAAAAGGAAATAAAAGGAGATAATCTCATTATCTGCCGAAGATTTCAGATTTTATTTCTATTTTTGGCAATAACAATGTGTTATATCACATTCGCCATCGTAAAACCAATAATACTATCGTATACCATGAGAACAAAGACGAATCAAACATTAATCGTAATGCTGCTGACTATTGCAGCAACGACAGGGAGCGTGCAGGCGTACGCAGAGACAAACGAAGGCAACAAGGCAATGAGCGCACAGACCCAGAACACCATTGACGCAGACGATTCTGTGGTTGTAGATACTGTATCGCCCGACGCATTATCGTCTGAGGATACTATGGCTTCCGATACTGTATCGCCCGGAGACACCGCCTCACCTGCCGACACGACATCGGCAACGATTTCCCTCTGGGATATAATCAAGAAGAAAATCGGGGGAAACATGCAGCTGGTGAGAGATTGTATCAACCGGATGCTCAACGACTCGGCGAGTAAAAGTATGAACATTGAGGAGAAAGCGATTGCATTCTTCGGCCGCACACTGCTGCCGGAATATGAAAAGAACCATGTGGGCATAACTGAGTTTCAGGATGTAGCGGAAAAGGCGGAAGACAGTATGAATCAGAAAACTTATCTTGCCAAGCTGAATAAATTTCTGGAAAGAGACCCCCTGAACTTACAGGTCCTTACAGCCAAGTTCGCTGTGCTTATTCACTTGGATTCAATACACACACCACAAGGGCAAAGAGTAAAGCATCTTTTCTTTGACATTCTGGATGTTATAGCAAATACAGGGAACGGTACTAAGCAGAAGCCATTTCTCGTGACCTGTGTCCCTGAAGAATATTTGTTTATAACTTACGAACTCTACGGCGATAATGTTATCAAGCAGGCATTGATACGAGACAAGGTGCAGATGGACGTGCTCTATCTGGATAAAAAACCGAAATACTTTGAGTCTGATAAGGTGTATTTCGACGTTACTCTCGCCTTTGAAACGGAGAGAATGGAGTTCGGCCCGGGCAAGTAAGGCGTCTGATGACGGAAAGCCGCGCCGCGGCGCATTGAGGCCACCACTGCCCTACGGCGATGACGCGTCCGGGATGGCGAACGCAAAGAGCACTGCGCGCTGCACGGTATGCATTTCAGGCGGGAGCATTCCTCTTGCGTGAACGTTCTCCGCGCACACTGAGAAAAGTTTTCCGCTTAATCGAAAAATTACATTTGAGATGAGGAAAATTACATTTGAGACGTTTTAAATTATCTCAAACATAATTTTGGCCTTCTGGGGACGCTGAAAATGAGATATTTAGAAAGGGGGGGGGTAAAAACGGCCTTTCCGGAGGCCCATTTCACATGACGCTGACGCCGGAAAAGCGGATGCAAGATAGTCGTTCCCTCGTGTGAGCGACGACTTCCATTCCCCACATTATAAAGCCAGTCCGCCTGATTACGGCATTCATTTCCTTCACAAAAAGGCATACAGCAGACCGGCAGCGCCCTATGCAGGGACGTTGCCGGTCTGTATCATTTGCCTTGCAGCCTGCGTTCTCCGCCATCCCGACAGCATCAGAAAAGCCCGCGAGGGCGCTACGGGAGCGGCGCGAAGGAGCGGCTAATAGAGCTCGTCGGCGAGGCTGTTGAAGTAGCGGATGCTGCGCGCCATGAGCGGCATGGAGTGGTCCCAGTCGTACTCGTATTCGATGGCGAAGTAGCCCTTGAAGCGGATGGACTTGAGGTAGGAGAGCATGCCGCGGAGGTCGAGGATGCCGGTACCCCAGACGGTGTCGTGCATGGCCTCGGGATTATCGCCGGCGACGATGTCCTTGAAGTGGAGCGAGATGATGCGTTTGCCCATCACCTTCATACACTCCACGGGATCCAGTCCGCAGCGCCGCCAGTGGCCCACGTCGGCGCAGGAGCCGATGCGCGGGCTGCGCGTGGAGATGGCGTCGAGGAGGTGCTGCGGGTTCCAGTACTCGGAGGGCTTGGGATGATTGTGCACAGAGATGCGGATGCCGGTCTTGCGGACGAGCGAATCGACGAGGGGCCAGTCCTGCATACGCGGCTCGGCGGTGATGTACTCCAGGTGGGCGCGCTTGGCGAAGCTGAACTCGCGCAGCCATTCCTCGCGCTTGTCGGTGGTGAACACGCCGCTGCCCACGATCCTAACACCGCGGCTCTTGGCGTAGGAGAGTATCCAGGAGAGCGTGGCGTCGTCGAGAGTGTAGTCGAAGCCCTTGTCGCCCGCCTGTCCGCCGATGCGGTGGGACGGGTAGACCTCGATATATTTCACACCAAGGGCTGCGGTGCTGTCGATGGCCTGCACGAGGGGGATGGAGTGGAATGTCCAGCTCTGGATGGCGAGCTTCCATCCGTGGCGCTCGGCGGTGGTCCGGCCTCCGGCCATCATGGAGAGAGGCAGGAGGAGGGAGAAGAATACTATGATAAACCGTTTCATCGTATGCTTGGTTTATGGCATCGCGGGCAGGGAGTAGCCGTTGTAATAGGTGTGCTTGATCATCTCGTTGGCAAAGTCGAGGGCTCCCACCTCGGCATAGCGGCGGTCGAAGCGCGGGTCGCCGTCGATGACACGGAAGTCGTCGTAGTTGACAATCCTGATCTTCTCGGTCGGGGAGATGTTGGTGAAGCGCATGTTCTCGCCGTCCCAGTGGAGCTCCTTCTGCAGCCCGGTGAGGCCTGCGAGACGCGTGGCGATGACGCCCATGTCGACCATCTCGGTGAAGGGGCCTGAGAAGGCGAAGTTGGAGCAGGGCTGCACACGGTTCTTGGGCGACTCCTTGCAGGCTCTTACCCAGTCCTGCTCGTGGGCGTCGGTGTCCCAGATATTGCCGGTGCCGCCGGGGACACGGCGCAGGACGGGCGCGGGCTCCTTGAAGTCCTTCATGCGGTCGGTGGGCAGCAGCGTCGGGTTCATGCCGTAGCATCCGGTCATGATCTTGCCCTTGGAACCGATGAAGAGGATGCCGCCGTTCTCGTCGCCCAGCATTTCGCCGTCCTTGAGCTCTGCGGGGCGCGGGGGCATGAGGCCGCCGTCATACCAGGTGAGCTCCACCTCGGGCATCTTGACATTTCCCTTGTCGGGACGGGCGGGGAAGGTGTATTTGATAATCTCGGCCTCGGGGGGAGAGTAGAGATTGCTGAGTGTGGAGGAAGCCTGAATCTTGGTGGGATATTTCAGGCCGAGGGCCATGACGGCGGGGTCCATGATGTGGCAGGCCATGTCACCCAGGGCGCCCGTGCCGAAGTCGTACCAGCCGCGCCAGTTCCACGGGCAGTAGGAGGGATGGTAGGGACGCATCTTGGCGGGGCCTATCCAGAGCGGCCAGTCGAGCGTGTCGGGCACGGGAGGCGTGTCCTTGGGCAGCATGAGGCCCTGCGGCCAGATGGGGCGGTTGGTCCAGCAATAGACAGTGCGCACCTCGCCGATCTCATTGTTCCAGATCCATTCGGAGACGCGCTTGTTCCAGTCGAAGGAGCTTCCCTGATTGCCCATCTGCGTAGCTACCTTGTATTTTGCAGCGAGCTTAGTGAGCAGCCTGGCCTCATAGACCGAATGGGTCAGCGGTTTCTGACAATAGACATGCTTGCCCAGGGTGATGGCAGTGGCTGCGATAACGGCGTGAGTATGGTCGGGCGTGGCTATCACCACGGCGTCGATGCTCTTGCCTATCTCGTCGAACATCTTGCGCCAGTCCTTGTAGCGCTTGGCGTTGGGAAAGTCGTTGAAGGTCTTCATGGCATAGCTCCAGTCCACATCGCAGAGGGCTATGATATTCTCCGTCTTGAGGTTTTTCATGTTGCGGCGCCCCACTCCGCCCACGCCGATGCCGGCGATGTTGAGCTTGTCGCTCGGGGCCGTGAATCCGTAAGCCTTGCCCAGCACATTCGACGGCACGATGGTGACGGCCGCAGCGCCCAGCAGGCTCTGCCTGATAAATTGTCTGCGTGATATATTTTTCATCTTCTGAAAATATTGGTTAGTCTGATATTATTTCCTTTCTCTCTCAGTCGGCCTTGAAAAGGTCCTTGATGCCGCCTATGGAGCCCAGCATATTGGTGGCCTCGATAGGCAGGTAGACGGTCTTGGTCTTGTCGCCGGAAGCCACTTCCTGCAGCATGCGGATATATTTCTGCGCCAGGAGGTAATTGGCCGGATTGGTGGACTTGCCCACTGCGGCAGTGATGAGCTCGATGGCCTTGGCCTCGCCCTCGGCCTGCTTCACCTTGGCGGCGGCGATACCCTCGGCGTTGAGGATCTCGCTCTGCTTGGCGGCTTCGGCGCGGTTGATGATGGCCATCTTCTCGCCTTCCGACTTAAGGATAGCGCTCTGCTTCTCGCCCTCGCTGTTGAGGATCTCGGCGCGCTTGTTGCGCTCGGCCTGCATCTGTTTCTCCATGGCCTGGAGCACACTGGCGGGCGGGTTGATGTCCTGCAGCTCGACACGGTTGACCTTGACGCCCCACTTGTTGGTGGCGTCGTCGAGGACAGAGCTCAGCTTCTTGTTGATCGTGTCGCGCGAGGTGAGCGTCTCGTCGAGCTCCATCTCGCCGATGATGTTACGGAGTGTGGTCTGCGTCAGTTTCTCGATGGCATTGGGCAGATTGCTGATCTCATAGACGGCCTTGAACGGGTCCACTATCTGGAAATAGAGCAGCGCATTGATCTCGGTCTGCACATTGTCCTTGGTAATGACGTTCTGCTTGTCAAAGTCGTACACCTGCTCGCGGAGGTCGATGACGTTGCTGTAGTAATAGCGTTTGTTGCGCATCACGATGATGGTGCGCGCCTTGTCGATGAAGGGCACGATGAGGTTGACGCCCGGATTGAGCGTAGAATGATAACGGCCGAGACGCTCGATAATCTTGGTGCTCGACTGCGGAATGATGGTGATGCTCTTGGCCACGATGATGATAGCCAGCACGGCCAGGACGATTAGTACGTAAATCATGGTAATTGTTATTTAGGTGATTAATATTCTTCTTCTGATGACGCTCTTCCGGCCTGTCTAAAGGCGCTCTACGGTGAGCACGATGCTCTCGTGCTTGAGGACCCTGACCTTCGCCCCGGCCTCTATCCCGCCGCCGTCGTCTGACACAGCGGGCCAGCGATCGCCGTCGATGGCCACATATCCCTTGCCGCCCGCCGGAATGGCCTCGCTCACCACTCCCGTCATGCCGGCCAGCGCGTCGGCATTGCTGCGGCGCGTGTGGGCCGAACCGCCGAAGCGCCTGAGCGCCCGCGGACGCAGGAACAGCAGGCTCGCCACGGCCATCACCGCGAAGACAGCCAGATTGCCCAGGAAACCGAGGCCCAGAGCCGACGTCACAGCGGCGCAGGCCGAGGACACGGCGAGGCAAAGCATGAAGAAGTCGCCCGCCATCAGTTCCAGCACCAGGAAGAGGAGCGCCACTACGGCCCATAGCTCCCACTGATATGTGATAAGAAATTCGGTCATGATATCTTGATTTTAGGTGTTAGTCATCTCTCTACAGATCTATCGGCAGGCGGTAGCTCAGTGTGAGCAGGCCGCTGACATTGTGCCCGCCGGAGTCGCTGAACCTGAGCATGCCGAAGTCGGCCTCGATGCCTACGGCAAACTGCCGGTTGAACTCGTACGCCACAGCGGCTCTAAGGCCCGCGTCGAAGCGCTTCACACCCCGCTCGCTGAACGTATTTTTCTCGTAGAAGAAGCGGCGGGCCTCGTCGGTCTCATCGGTGTCGCCCCGTGTCTTGCGCTTGCCGCCCACACCCACTGCGGCGTACGGGCCGGCCGAGAGCTCGATATAATGAAGCGGCCTGAGCTCGATGTAATAGTTCGCCTTGACGGGCACTTCCACATAATAGGCCGTGGTGCTCACGTTCTTCTTGCCCATCTTCGGATTGCCGTTGTCGTCGAGCACCAGATTGCCCTCGCTGTCGCGCATATAGACCTCCGTATTGCGGTCCTTGAAGCCCTTGACATAGAACTCGGGGCCGCACTCGAGCGTCCACGTGGTCGAGAGTTCCCACTCGTAGCTCACGCCTATCTTCACGGCGCCCACGGGCCGCGTGCTGCTGCCGTAGTGCGAGGCCAGACCGCCGCCGGCATTGATGTTGACGCGCTGGGCCTCCGCGCAGCCGAGCGACAGAAGCGAAACGATTACGGGCAACAGGTACTTTCTCATTTTTCGAAACCTTAATATCCGACCCAAAAATAGTAAATAAAATCCAATCCGCGTAAGCCGGGATACGGAAAAAGGCAGAGAACTGCGGAAAACAGCAGATGTGTCCCGGAAAATGCCCCTGCGCCCCCGCTTAGCCGGGAGTGCCGCGGCCTCATCGGCCGCAAGCACCAAAGGGCAATGAGCGAAGAAATTCGCGAAATAAACTTTAGCATAATTCGATCTTGATGGCCGCATGATAGACAGCTATGCGCATGCGCGTTATACCACTCTTTATTTCTTATGCGCGGTGCTTGGATAAGAAATCCTTATCGCGCATCTCGCAGCGGCATTCTTTTTCCCGCAAGGAAGCTTTACGGCAAAAGACGTATAGAGCTAAATTAATTCTTTTGCGAGCGTTAACTGGGAGGGCCGCTGCCTCAGCGGCCAAAAGCGAGTCGGAAAATCTTATGAGCGGCTAAGCGGTGAAAAGTGAGTATAGCGCGATACACCTCGCACTTTCATATGCGACGGACGGCCGCTGAGGGCAGCGGCCCTCCCAGTTATTTCTCGCGCAATTTCTAATCGTGCATTTTCTTCTCTCAGCTAACTTCGCCCCAATGCCAAATAGCGAATCTCGCATTCTCAGCTATCGTCGAGCAAAACTTATAAAGAGGTGCAGTAATCCAAGTCCTCATTTTCCAACTCCGCCATAATAACTTCGCCATCCGAAAATCCCACCCTTTTCCACATTGTCAGAAAATGGCATTCCGCACATCATAAAAACCCTTCCGCATGTGCGGATACTCACATAGGACTTGAGGTAAACTACATTTGAGGTAGTTGAAAACGTCTCAAATGTAGTTTTGGCCTTTTGGGAGCGCTGAATGTCACGTAGTTACAAAGGGCGAAAAATGGCCTCTGGAGACGCCTCGATTGCGAGCAAAGATAATCAATAAGCGCGGCGCTAACTGGGAGGGCCGCTGCCCCAAAAGGCAAAGCGCAAAGTGATTTGCGATGCTAGTGACCCACGAAAGAAGGAGATGCGCATTGCGTATTAGACCCTTGAATATTTTATGCGGCGGACGGCCGCTAAGGGCAGCGGCCCTCCCAGCCATTTATTACGCATATAATAACAGCACCACCTCGCGCCGTTCGGGGCGGGAGGTGGTGCATGGTAAATCTCATTAGTCTGAGTGTGGCGCCACGGACTACAGGAGCATTGGCGCGTTACTTTGGCCTTGCCATTCTTAAAGGCATTTGGCGGTCAGCCTTAGTCCGGCTTTGCGGCAGACGGCGGCAGGTGGCGGACGGCGGAGTCAGTGCTTAAAAAACTGTTTCCAGTCGTCCTTGCCGCCCTGGCGGTCGCCACGGTCATTGTCCTGATGCATGTTGCGGCGCGGGCCATTGTCCTCGTTCCGGTCCCTGTGACCACCGCCGCGCGTATGGCCTCCGCCGCTATGCTTTGTGCCCGTGGCCTCGGCGTCGTCCACCACGACACGGCGGCCCTTGTAGGACGCCTTGCGGAAGCCCGCGAGGACGGCGTCGGCGTCCTTCTCCGTGACCTCGAAGAAGGAGCAGTTGGCCGTCAGGTCGATGCGGCCGATGTCCACGCTGCCGCCGACATATTTGTTGACCAGGCCGATGATCTCGCGCGGGTAGACGCCGTCGCGCTTGCCGAGGTTGATGAACAGCCGGCGGTATCCCGGCTCGGCCTCGACCACCGCTCCCCTGCCCCTGTCGCGGCGGGAGCGGCCTTTGCCCTGCCTGTCAGAGCGGCGGCCGGAGTCGTCGTCGCGGGCAGACTTCTCGTCGGGCTCCTCGATGACGGGGGCGTTGTCGTAGTAGGCGGCGAAGCGTCCGAAGGCCGAGGCTACGATACGCTTCACGATGTCCTCCTTGTCCATCCAGTCGAGCTTGCGCATCACCTCGGGCATGAAGGGGGCTATCTGCTCCTCGTCGACATCGGTGCGCTCCAGACGGTCGATGACATTGTAGAGCTGCTTGATACAGATCTCGCGGGGCGACGGCAGGTGGCAGCGCACGAATTTCTTGCCTATCTCCCTCTCTATGCGGCGTATCTTGCCCTTCTCGCGGAGGTGGATGATGCTGATGGATGTGCCCGTCTTGCCGGCGCGGCCCGTGCGGCCGCTGCGGTGAGTGTAGCTCTCGATGTCCTCGGGCAGGCCGTAGTTGATGACATGGGTGAGGTCGTCGACATCGAGGCCGCGGGCAGCCACGTCGGTGGCTACGAGGAGCTGCACGCGCTTGGTGCGAAACTTCTGCATGGTGAGGTCCCTCTGCGCCTGGGAGAGCTCGCCGTGGAGAGCCTCGGCGTTGTATCCGTCCTGTATGAGTTTGTCGGCCACCTCCTGTGTCTCCATGCGTGTGCGGCAGAAGATGATGGCGTAGATGCGGGGGCGGTAGTCGACGATGCGCTTGAGGGCGGCGTATTTGTCGCGGGCGTGCACGAGGTAGTATTCGTGATTAACCTTCTCGGCGCCCTCATTGCGCGAGCCCACGACGATCTCCTTGGGGTCCGTGAGGTAGGTGCGGGCCACGCGCTCTATGTCCTGACTCATGGTGGCGGAGAAGAGCAGTGTGTTGCGGTCCGCCGGCACACCGGCGAGGATCTGGTCGATGCTCTCGGAGAATCCCATGTTGAGCATCTCATCGGCCTCGTCGAGCACCACATTCTCTACGCCCTCGAGCTTGGCCGCTCCCCTCTCCATGAGGTCGATGAGGCGTCCCGGGGTGGCCACGATGATCTGTATGCCGCGCTTGAGGGCCCTGATCTGCGAACCGATATCGGAGCCGCCGTAGACGGCGAGAATTCTGATGTCGGGCATGTAGCGGGAGAAGTCCTTCAGGTCGCCAGCTATCTGGAGGCAGAGCTCCCTCGTAGGGCTGAGCACAATGGCCTGCACACAGTCCTTCTGCGGGTCGATCTTCTGCAGCAGGGGAAGGCCGTAGGCCGCAGTCTTGCCCGTACCCGTCTGTGCGAGAGCTATTACATCATTGCCGTTACCCAGGAGATAGGGAATCACGGCTTCCTGTATCGGCATAGGACTTTCGTAGCCCAATTCTCCTACTCCTTTTACCAACTCGGGGCATAGCCCGAGTTCTTCAAATGTCTTCAATTTGTTATCCTTTAGTGTTTTGCGGTGCAAAGTTAGTGATAATAGTTCATATAATCCCGCGCTGCGAGGCAAAGGAGGCCGCTTGTTGCACGTGAAACTTAGTTCAATTCTCTAAGTTTCAAAGGTTTACGATATTTCGGAGGATTTTATTTCTCTCCATTATTCTCCCTGACATACAGGGCTTTGCGGCCGCTCTGAGGGTCGTCATGGAGGCAGGGCCGCTGTCTTTTTCAGGGACGCCGGGGATGATGTCGCAAATTTGCTGTAATTTTGCAAAGGGAATGCGCAGCCTCGGGCGCGCGTCCCTTGTAAGGAATGAAAAAATGATAGAGAGACAATATGATGTCATTGTGGTGGGCGCGGGCCACGCGGGCTGCGAGGCGGCAAGCGCTGCGGCGCGCATGGGCTGCAGGACATGCCTCATCACGATGGACATGACCAAGATAGCCCAGATGAGCTGCAACCCCGCCATAGGCGGCATCGCCAAGGGGCAGATAATACGCGAGGTGGACGCCCTGGGCGGCATGAGCGGCATCGTGACGGACAGGACCGCCATCCAGTTTCGCATGCTCAACCGCTCCAAAGGCCCCGCCATGTGGAGCCCGCGCTCTCAGTGTGACCGCATGGCCTACAGCAGAGAGTGGCGCAGGATACTGGAGAACACCCCCAACCTTCACATCTGGCAGGATCAGGTGGACAGCCTCATCGTCGAGGACGGCAAGCTCCGGGGCGTAAGGACCATCTGGGGCCTCGACTTCTTCGCCCCCGCTGTGGTCATCACCGCAGGCACATTTCTCAACGGCCTGATGCACATAGGGCGCCACAAGGTGGAAGGCGGCCGCATCGCAGAGCCAGCCGTCCATCATCTCACCGAGTCCATCACCGCCCTGGGCATCCGCTCGGCGCGCATGAAGACCGGCACGCCCGTCCGCCTCGACGCCCGAAGCATCGACTTCTCGCAGCTCGAGCCTCAGGTGGGCGAGGACGACTTTCACCGCTTCTCCTACATCACCGGGCGCCGGCCCTTGCCGCAGATGCACTGCTGGCTCTGTCAGACCAACGAGACAGTGCACACCATCCTGCGCAGCGGCCTCGCCGACTCCCCTCTCTACAACGGCCAGATAAAAAGCATCGGTCCGCGCTACTGCCCCAGCATCGAGACAAAGCTTGTCACCTTTCCCGACCGCGACCACCATCCCCTGTTCCTCGAGCCCGAAGGCAGCGACACGCACGAGCTCTACCTCAACGGCTTCTCGTCGTCCATGCCCGCCGACATACAACTCGAGGCAATACGCCACATCCCCGGCTTTGAGCACGCCGTCGCCTATCGCCCCGGTTACGCTATCGAATACGACTTTTTCGACCCGACGCAGCTCTACCAATCTCTCCAGTCGAAGCTCCTCCCGGGGCTATACATGGCCGGCCAGGTGAACGGCACCACAGGCTATGAAGAAGCGGCGGGGCAAGGCATCGTGGCCGGCATAAATGCGGCGCTACAGGTGCGCGATGAGCAGCCACTCGTCCTGCACCGCGACGAGGCATATATAGGTGTGCTGATCGATGACCTTGTAACAAAGGGCGTGGACGAACCTTACCGCATGTTCACCTCGCGCGCCGAATACCGCATCCTGCTCCGTCAGGACAATGCCGATGAGCGCCTCACACCCATTGCAGAGCGCATCGGCCTTTGCTCAGAAGAGCGCGCAAAAGTCTTTCACCGGAAGCACGAAATGGTAGAGGCCATCGTGAAATACTGCGAAGAGACGAAGCTAAAGCCCGCCGACATCAACCCTGTGCTTCAGGAGATGGGCAGCCAGGCACTGAAATACAGCGAAAGTCTGAAGGAACTGCTCGGCCGCCCACAAGTGACGCTCAAAGGCCTTGCTGCGCATCTCCCGGTGCTTAAGAAGATGATGGACAACGATGGAAGTATCGATGAAGAGGTAGCCGAGGCCGCCGAAGTCAGGATAAAATACGCCGGATATATACAGCGCGAGAGACGCCTCGCGGATAAGATGCAGCGCCTCGAGAACATTCGCATCCGCGGGCATTTCCACTACATGGACATTCAACAGCTGACCATCGAAGCGCGGCAAAAGCTCACCCGCATCGATCCGGAGAACATCGCCGAGGCAAGCCGCATCCCCGGCATCTCGCCCAACGACATCGCGGTGCTTCTCGTGCTGATGAAAAGGTAGGATTGCGAAAAAGCGAGACCATATAAGCAGGCGCATCTTAGAGAGCGGAGCAAGCGCCACGTGAAACATCAGCGGGTTCCACGTGAAACAAACAAAGAAGACGAACACCAAAACAAACTAAAAATGAACGAGAAATACGTACTGGAACATCTGAGAAATATTCCGGATTTTCCGAAGCAAGGTATCCAATACAAGGACATAAACTACCTGTTCACCGATGCCGGAGTGCTTCACGAACTGGGCGACGAGCTAAAACGCCGCTACAAGGATAAGGGCATAACAAAAGTAGTGGGACTGGAAACGCGCGGCATAGTAATGGGCGCGATAACAGCAGAAAAACTGGACGCCGGACTGGTAATGTGCCGCAAAAAAGGTAAGATGCCGGGCATCACGCGAGGCACGTCCTACGCCAAAGAATATGGCGAGGACAAAATAGAAATACAGGCCGGCGCAATAACAAACGATGACGTGGTGCTCATCCACGACGATCTGCTGGCCACGGGCGGGTCGATGGCCGCGGCATACAAGCTCGTCGAGAGTTTCCACCCGAAAAAGATATACATCAACTTCCTCTTCGAGCTCAGGAGCGAAGGTCTGAAAGGCCGTGAAGCGCTCCCGAAAAACGTGGACGCAGACGTCCTCATCACGCTGCATTGAGCTCATCAAAGCACGGTATACAACATAAAAGAAAGGTATACTGCGGAGAATCTGAAATATGAAGAAAGATAAGGCAAAGGAGATAAGGGAATATCTGCTGGGCATAGTGCACAGCCTGCCGGACTCGCCGGGATGCTACCAGTATCTCGACGAGACGGGCAAGATAATCTATGTCGGCAAGGCAAAGAAGCTGAAACGCAGAGTGAGCTCCTACTTCCTTCGCGACCAGCCAAACCTAAAGACACACCTCCTGGTGGAGAAGATCAGGGACATAAAATATGTCGTCGTGAGGACAGAGGAGGACGCGCTGCTTCTGGAGAACAACCTCATCAAGCGTTACAAACCGCACTACAACATCCTGCTAAAGGACGACAAGACCTACCCCTCCATCTGCATCACCCACGAGGACTATCCCCGCATCATCAAGACCAGACGCCGCAACCTGAAGGGCGCAGAGTACTTCGGCCCCTACTCCCACGTACCAACGATGTACGCCCTGCTGGACCTCATCAACCACATCGTAAAGCCGCGCCGCTGCCATATGGCCATGAGCGAGGAGAAGGTGAAAGAGGGCAAATATAAGGAATGCCTAGAATGGCACATACACAACTGCCCCGCACCATGTACCGGCCGCCAAAGCCGCGATGAATACCTGAAAGGCATCGCCAAGGCTCGCGAGATTCTCAAGGGCAACACCAGCGAAATACAGCGGGAGATGATGAGCGAGATGAGGCAACTGAGCGATCAGTTGCGCTTTGAGGAGGCCGCGGAAATCAAAAAACAGTACGATTTGATCGAGAATTACCGGGCCAAAAGCGAGGTAGTCTCGGGAAGCATCATGAACCTCGATGTGTTCAACATAGAGAGCGATGAAATCTCGGGATTTGTCAATTACATGCACGTCAACCGCGGCATGATCAACCAGGCGTTCACCTTCGAATACCGCAAGCGGCTCGGCGAGAGCGATGAGGAGATCCTCGAGCTGGGCATCGCCGAGATGAGGAAGCGCTATGGCAGCACGGCCCGCGAGATCGTCGTGCCCTTCCCCGTCGACATCGAGATGGAGGGCGTCACGTTCACAATACCAAAGGCCGGCGACAAATACAAACTGCTCAAGCTCTCGGAGCTGAACGTGAAGGAATACAAGTTTGACCGCCTCAAGCAGCGCGAGAAGCTCAATCCCGAGCAGAAGAACATGCGCCTGATGAAGGAGATACAGGACGACCTCAAACTGGAGCGCCCGCCGATGCGCATAGAGCTGTTCGATAATAGCAACATTCAGGGCTCCGACGCCGTGGCTGCTTGCGTCGTGTTCACGGCCCTGAAGCCGGACAAGAAGGAGTATCGCAAATACAACATCCGCACGGTGATGGGCCCGGACGACTATGCCTCGATGCACGAGGTAGTGAAGCGACGCTACTCACGAGCCGTGGAGGAAGGCTCTCCCCTGCCCGACCTCATCATCACGGACGGCGGAAAAGGCCAGATGGAGGTCGTGCGGGCCACAGTCGAGGACGAGCTCCATCTGAGCATCCCCATCGCAGGCCTGGCGAAGGACAACCGCCACCGCACCCACGAGCTGCTCTACGGCTTCCCGCCGCAGGTGATAGGGCTAAAGCAGGAGAGCGCGCTCTTCCGGCTCATGACGAGGATGCAGGACGAGGTGCACCGCTTCGCCATCACCTTCCACCGCCAGAAGCGCAGCAAGCGAATGCTCCACTCCGCTCTGGACGATGTGAAAGGCGTAGGCGAGGTAACCAAACAGCTGTTGCTCTGCCAGTTCGGCAGCGTGAAGAAGATCAAGGACGCTACACTCAGGGAGCTGCAGGAGACACTGGGCGAAAAGAAAGGCCTCAACATCTACTCACAGCTGCACACGGACGACGCAGCGCCCGCAGAGCGCATAGAGTAAAGGCCGGACGGGAATAAATGCTTACCTTTGCAAATGAGGAGAGGCAGGCAGCCCTTTGAGAATGGCTCAAAGCCTCTTCGACAAGTACACAAAAGATAAGATAATCCATTAATAATGAGAGTAGTAATACAGCGTGTGCAGCACGCGAGCGTCACGGTGGACGGCACAGTGACCGGCCGCATCGGCAAGGGCTACATGATACTCGTGGGCATCGGGGAGAGCGACGAGGAAGAGGACGCGCTCTGGCTGACCCGCAAGATAGTGGGCCTCAGAGTGTTCGACGACGAGAACGGGGTGATGAACCGCTCCATCATGGACGTAGGCGGCAACATTCTGGTCATTAGCCAATTCACCCTGATGGCTTCGTATAAGAAAGGCAACCGCCCCTCTTACATCCGTGCCGCGGGTCACGAAAAGGCGATACCGATGTATGAGAAATTCTGCGAGCTCCTGAGCAACGCGCTCGGCCGCCAGGTGGAGAAGGGCGTATTCGGCGCAGACATGAAGGTAGAGCTGCTCAACGACGGCCCGGTCACCATTTGCATGGATACTAAAAATAAGGAATAGCGCTATGACTCTCGACGAACTACAGCAGACAGTGGACGCCTGGATAAAGAAGTACGGCGTGCGCTACTTCAGCGAGCTCACCAACATGGCGTGCCTCACCGAGGAGGTGGGCGAGATGGCGCGCATCATGGCCCGCACCTACGGCGACCAGAGCTTCAAGGAGGGCGAGAAACACGACCTAGGCGACGAGATAGCCGATGTGCTCTGGGTGCTCACCTGCATAGCCAATCAGACAGGCGTAAACCTCGATAAAGCCCTGAAAAAAAACATTGAGAAGAAGACAAAACGCGACGCCGAAAGGCACAAGAATAATATAAAACTAAGACAATAACACAAGGAATATGGAAACGGATAAACATCATCACTGCCACGAGGACGGGGATTGCTGCGGTGGGCACAAGGACTGCTGCGGCCACCACCACGACCATTCGCACGAGGGCAAAGACGCTAAAGAGAACACCAAAGAATATTACGACAAGATACGCAGCACGCTCGAGGGCTACGACTACTCGGAGACCTACGAGACGGCCGAGCACGAGGCCGCTCATATCATAGAGCACCACTTCGAGGAGAACAACACTCCCGAGGTGAAAAAGTTTCTGCTGTCGTCGCTCGAGCTCACGTCGCTCAAAGTGACTGACAACGAGGAGAGTATACTCCAGATGGTGGAGAAGGTAAACACCTTCCAGGAGGCCTACCCGGAGCTGCCTAACGTGGAGGGCATCTGTGTCTACCCCAACTTCATCAGCCTCGTCTACAGTTCGCTGGAGGACGACAACATCCACCTGACGAGCGTGGCCGGCAGCTTCCCGTCGGCCCAGACATTCAGCGAGGTGAAGCTCGCCGAGGTAGGACTGGCGCTCAAAGACGGTGCGGACGACATCGACATCGTGCTGCCGGTGGGCAAATTCCTGAGCGGCGATTATGAGAGTATCGCCGATGAAATCGGGGAAATCAAAGCCTACGTCGGCGACGGGACGCTCAAGGTGATCCTCGAGACCGGCGCCCTTGCCCACGACGACCTTATCACAAGGGCCGCCATCCTGACCATGTACAGCGGCGCAGACTTCATCAAGACCTCAACCGGCAAACTGAACATCGGCGCCACGCCGGCAGCAGTATATCTGATGAGCCGCGCCATCAAGCAGTACACCACCAAGCACCCCGAGATGAACATCGGCATCAAGATCGCCGGCGGCATACATACAGCCAAGGAGGCCGTGGAATATTACACCATCATCAAAGAGGTGCTCGGCGCCGGCATGATGACCACAAAGACCTTCCGCATCGGTGCCTCATCGCTGGCCAACGCGCTCATCTCGGACATCACCGGCTCGGAAACAAAATATTTCTAAGTCACAGCCGCGGCGCTCACCACCGCTGTTCGTTGGCGCCCCTAAATCCCGGTGAAATCAGGGCAAATCAAGATAATTACGAGGCACAATTTTCTGTGATTGTGTCTCGTAATTTTTTACATAGCATAATATGCATTCTATGCCAATGACATCAGATCGCGAAATATATGCCGGCAGGAGGGATGAAAGGCTAATCTAATTTTATAAGATATTCGCGGCTACGAAACAGCCAATAATATACATTTCTCTCAATTAGGGAATGGCTGTTTGCGCACACTGAGAAAATGCTTCCGCATGTGATGATACTCACATAGGACATGAGGAAAACTACATTTGAGATAGTTTTTCTCGTCTCAAATGTAATTTCGGCATGATGGGAGCGCTGAAAATCATATAGTTACAAAGGGCCAAAAATAGCCTTTTCCCGGGGGTCCCAGAAGCATGTATTATATTTGATGAGCGAGGCGATAGCTGGGAGGAACACGAATGGGAAATACTCAAATGCCAAACTAAAGAAGATATTGGCCAAAATA
>OMUV01000018.1 GCA_900314335.1 uncultured Prevotellaceae bacterium
ATCCCCTTCCAACTATCCGAGAATAAGCTTCCCCGACAGGGGTAAATTCTACTCGTAGTAGAATTTTATGACGTGCGGGCAGAATTTTCTGACGAAGGATATGCCGTTTCCTACAAGCGTGAAAAGGGCTCGATTTCCGGATGACGAAGATAGCTTAGCCGGATTGAGCGTGATGAGTTCTCATAAGAGCAAACTTCTTCGCCTTACCGGGCCCGGGGAATGGCAATTTGGATCCCCGGAAAAGGCAATTTCGGCCGCTTCCTAACTATCTTATAATCAGCGCCCCGCAGAGGGGCAAAACTATGTTTGAGATGTTTTAAATTATCTCAAATGTAGTTTTCCTCATCTCAAATGTAGTTTTCAGCTTATGCGGAAGTGTTTTTTGCATGTGGGGGAATGCCTGTATCAAAATGCGGGAAACGGGCCTTTTTCCCGTACGGCGAATTTATAATAACGGGACCGGAAGGCGAGGACTTCTATAAGTGAACATCCTGCTCCGCTGCGGGCGTCGCTAAACGGGCGGCCGTCTATTTGGGCTGGAGGCTGCGGCGGTACTCGCTGGGCGACATCCCGAGGTGGCGGGAGCAGTAGCGGCTGAAGTAGGAGAGCGTGGAGAAATTCATCCGCGCGGCGATCTGTGTGAGCGACAGGCGGTCGTCGTCGAGGTAGCGCCTGAGGATGGGGACGGTGTAGCGGTCTATGTACGACGTAACGCTGTTGCCGGTCATGCGGCGGATGGTGGCGGAGAGGTACTTTGGCGACACATTGAGCCGCTCGGCGAAGTAGTTCACGTTGCGCTCCGTGGCGGTGACGCCGGTGGAGAGCAGGGTCATGAGCTGCCGGACGATGTAGGCCGTGCGGTCGGTGTGCGGCGTGGAGAGGTCGCGCTGGGAGTGGGGCTCGAAGATGTCGTACATCATGGTCAGGCAGAGGCTGCCCATCAGCGGGCGGTAGAACTGCAACCCGATCTCGCCCATGCGGTCGCGGAGGCGGTGGAAGTCGTCCAGGAGATGGCCGGCCTGCACGTCGGTGAGCCTGATGACCGGGTTCTGATGGAGCGTGATGCTGCCCCCGATGCCGTAGTTGTTCGACGGCAGCAGGCTCTGGAGAAACTGGTAGTCGGCGGCGAACCATTCCACCCGCATGTCGGCGGGCGCGGCCAGATTGCTCACGCAGTCGGGCCTCAGGATCACTACCAGGTCGTTACGCACGATGTGGAAGCACCGCTCATTGTACACAAAACTGCCCTCGCCCGCCGTGCACAGCAGGTGCATGCAGGTGTGGTGCAACTCCCTCGCATTCATCGCATAGAAGTCTGTCGAATAATGAAAATCGGGCTCCATGACCACAAAATTAGCCATTATTATTATGCGGAGAATAAGGTTTGTGCAAAAAGTGAAAATCCCGAAGTAATTTGTGTAACAAATGGCATCCGGAAACATGATACTTTTGCATCCGGAAACAAACAAACAGACGAACATGAAAGAGAAACAGAGCAAGATGGAGTATATCCGGCTGTCCAACGGCGTTGAGATGCCGGCATTGGGGTACGGAGTGTTTCTGGTGAGCCCGGACGAGACAGAGCGCTGCGTGACGGACGCGCTGAGCGTGGGCTACCGGCTGATAGACACGGCGCAGGCCTACGGCAACGAGGAAGGCGTGGGCCGCGCATGGCGGGGAAGCTGCCTCAGGCGCGAGGACCTGTTCATCGTGACGAAGGTGTGGATCAGCAACGCAGGCGAGGAGAAGGCCGCACGGAGCATCGACGAGTCGCTCAGCAAGCTGCAGACGGAATACATCGACCTGCTGCTCATCCATCAGGCCTACGGCGATGTCTTCGGCACATGGCGAGCCATGGAGAAGGCCTATCGCGACGGCAAGGTGAGGGCTATCGGCGTGTCAAACTTTCAGGCGGGGCGCTTCTTCGACTTCGCCCATTTCGTGGACGTCAAACCGATGGTCAATCAGCTGCAGTGCAACGTGATGATCCAGCAGACTGCCATCCAGCCCTATCTGGCGGAGACGGACACACGCATGATGGCCTGGGGACCGCTCGGCGGACAGGGCGTGGACGGCATCGTGCGGAGCGAGGCGCTGGCCGCCATCGGCAGGAAGTACGGCAAGACCGCCGCACAGGTCGCCCTTCGCTGGCTCACACAGCGCGGCATCGTCGCCATCCCCAAGAGCACGCACAGAGAGCGCATGGAGCAGAACCTGAACATCTTCGACTTCTCCCTCTCCGCCGACGAGATGACGCAGATAGCCACCATGAATCAGCACGACGCAGGGACGGTGCGTTTCGTCGACCCGCAGCTTGTCAAATACCTCATCGAGACCTACGGATAATCCACTTTTTCAGAAGCAAATAGGATGAAGAAAGTAATCTTAATATCCACGAGCCTCCGCCGGGGCTCAAACAGCGACATGCTGGCCGATAGGTTTGCAGAAGGTGCGGTGAGCGCCGGCAATGAGGTGGAGAAGATTTCCCTCGCAGGCAAGAACATACAATTTTGCAAGGGCTGTCTGGCCTGTCAGAAGCTCGGACGCTGCGTGATAGACGACGATGTGAACGGCATCATGGCAAAAGTGCTGGAAGCCGACGTGATATGTTGGGCGACGCCCATCTACTACTACGAGATGAGCGGCCAGATGAAGACGCTCATCGACCGCATGAACGCAATGTACGCCCTCGACTACAAGTTTCGCGACATCTACATGCTCACCACCGCAGCCGAGGGGGAGCAGGAGACACCTGCGCGCGCTGTGGAGGGGCTCCGCGGCTGGATAGCCTGTTTCCCCAAGAGCCGCCTGGCAGGTACGCTCTTCTGCGGAGGAGTGGACAAGGCGCGCGCCATAGAGGGCAACAGCCGCCTGCAGGAGGCTTACGAAATGGGCCGCGGCATCTGAGCAGACGGGCAGAATCTTCCTCATCATGCTCACGGGCGCAGAGCTCACGAGCTTCACAAACAACGAAAGACAGATAACAGGAAAAGATATGAAAAAGGAATTGACACTTACGCAGGAGTGGGACAAAACGTTCCCGCTGAGCGAAAAAGTAAACCACAGGAAGGTGACTTTCCCGACCCAGTTCGGCCTGACGCTGGCCGCCGATCTCTACACGCCGAAGGACGCCGCAGGGAAGATGGCCGCCATCGCCGTCAGCGGGCCCTTCGGCGCCTGCAAGGAGCAGGCGAGCGGGCTCTACGCCATGCGCATGGCAGAGCGCGGATTTGTGACGATCGCCTTCGACCCCTCTTTTACCGGCGAGAGCAGCGGTGAACCGCGCCGCACAGCCTCGCCCGACATCAACACCGAGGATTTCATGGCCGCCGTCGACTACCTCTCGTCGCTTGACATGGTCGACGCGGCGAAGATCGGCATCATAGGCATCTGCGGATGGGGAGGCATCGCTCTCAACGCCGCAGCCGCCGACCCGCGCATCAAGGCTACCCTCGCCTCTACCATGTATGATATGACTCGTGTCAGCGGCAACGGTTACTTCGACGCCGACGATAATGAGGAAGCTCGTCACGAGGCCCGCGTGGCCCTGGCAAAGCAGCGCCTTGCCGATCCCGGCGCCATGGCCGGCGGTGTTGTCGACCCGCTGCCCGCCGACGCCCCGCAGTTTGTCAGGGATTACCACGACTATTATAAGACCTCGCGCGGCTATCACGCCCGCAGCGGCAACTCCAACGACGGCTGGCGCGCCATCGGCACACAGGCCTACGCCAACGCCCGCTTCCTCTACTACATCAATGAGATTCGCTCCGCCGTTCTGGTAATGCATGGCGAGAAGGCCCATTCGCGCTACTTCGGCGAGGCCGCCTATCATTACATGGTGGAGGGCAAGGCCGACGGCTATCATTTCACCGGCAAGCCCAACCCCGTTCCCGGCAACAAGCAGCTGCTCATCATCCCGGGCGCCTCTCACTGCGACCTCTACGACGGAGGATTTACCGGGCCCGAGGGTAAGGGCGAGCCCAGAAACCTCATTCCCTGGGACACCCTGGCTACATTTTTCAAAGACCATCTGAAATGAAAAGAATAATAACGCTCTTAATCGCAATAATAACTATGACTACAGTACAAGGACAGACGCTCACGGAGCGCCAGAAAGGATTGGCTGCATGTGCCTGCCTCATGGCACAGGGTGATCTGCAGCGGTTGGAGCCTGCCGTCAGGACAGCGCTCGACAATGGCGTGACCATCAACGAACTGAAGGAAGCATTCTCTCAGCTCTACGCATACACGGGTTTCCCGCGCTCGCTCAATGCGCTGGGCGTACTGAGCAAGGTATTGGAGCAGCCCGGGGCGGCATGGCAGGAAGGCAAGCCCTGGAAGCGCCCTGCCGAATGGGACAACGCCAGGAAGGCCTACGAGCTCGGCACGAAGAATCAGACAAAGCTCTCAGGCCGCCCCTTCGACTACACATTCTGCCCGCAGGATGACTATTACCTCAAGTCGCACCTCTTCGGCGACATCTTCGCCGGCACACAGCTCTCCGCCGCCGACCGCGAACTTGTAACTGTCGCCGCCCTCAGCGGTCTCGAAGGCGTGGCGCCGCAACTGGCCGCGCACAAGCGTGGCGCCGTCAACATGGGCAATACGCAGCAGCTCGTAGATGAATTATGCGAATGGCTCGGCAGCGAAGGATATACCCTGCAAAGCGCCTGGCCCAAAGGACAGCCGAACACGGCCTACGCCAAATACTTCGTCGGCAACAGTTATCTGGCCAGCGTGGGCGCCGGCATTAGCAATGTCACCTTCGAGCCCCGCTGCCGCAACAACTGGCACATCCACCACAAGGGCGTGCAGGTGCTCGTCTGCGTGGCAGGCCGCGGCTGGTATCAGGAGTGGGGCAAGGAAGCCGTCGAGATGACTCCCGGCACAGTCATCGCCATTCCCGAGGGCGTGAAGCACTGGCACGGCGCCGCCAAAGACTCATGGTTTCAGCACCTCACCTATATGAAGGACGTGCAGGAGGGAGCCTCGAACGAGTGGCTCGAACCGGTGAGCGACGAGGACTACGACAAGCTAAAATAAGCTCCTATCTTATTATAGGAAGAGAAGTTCCCACAGTCCTCGAATAGATTCCGGGACAAGGTAACTCCTAACATATTATAAAGGAAAGAAGTTCCCGCGGTTCCCGAATAGATTCTGAGACAAGAAAACTCCTTACATATTATAAAGGAGAGAAGTTCCCGTGGTTCCAGGTCCGATTCCGGTACAAGAAAACTCGTACATTTAATAGGGAGACCAGCTCCGGTCGCATTTGCTGCTGCCCGGCCCTGACGCCGCCGCAACATCTGCCCCGGGGCAGGCCTTTCTGCGTTTCACCCCCGCCGCCCCGCACGGGCGGGGTGCGGTATAAGGCTTCGCCAAATGGTGTTCGGAAGAGAGGTATTGAAGGCGGAGAAAATCGCATCCGACAGAATGGTTTGCGGGTCGGGATGCCGGATTTACAAGGTTAGAAATGCTGTTTCGCGAGGTGATTTCGGGGGAGGTTTGAAGGCGATTCCTCACCCCGGAAAGGGCGATTTTGGAGCCTTTGTAAATGTCTGAAAAACAGTGCCCCCGAAAGGCCAAAACTACATTTGAGACGTTTTCAACTACCTCAAATGTAATTTCACTTA
>OMUV01000076.1 GCA_900314335.1 uncultured Prevotellaceae bacterium
ACTTGCCTGATTTCTTGCTACCTTATTTGTCAATAACTCCATTTTGAAAATTAGGGAGCTACATGGATGTAGCTCCTTTTTTCGTGCTCAAAAACGAACACTTTGCGAATACGCATACCCTCAGAAACGTCACTGATATGCAACTTTATATCACGTCTTCTTCTCCAAATTCCAAATGTCTCACCAACTATCGCTGATGATAATTCACATCAGTGAAAAAGTTCCCGTACACACCTTGGGTGTTCGCGTGGTGTTCGCGCATGGTCAATCTTTAGCCTCTTCTGCTTCCAAATTAGCTTTTATGTCATCGGCTGATGGAAGCATTTCTTTTATCTCACGCAGTTCATTCTCGTATTCAGATACACCAAGAGGTTTGTCCATGCCACGAAACGACCATTCCACCGTCATGTCGTCCTTGTGTTTGCAAATAAGCAAGCCTATGGTCGGATTGTCACCTTCTCCTTTCATAAGCTCGTCAACTGCCGATACATAAAAATTAAGTTTACCGGCAAACTCGGGCTCGAAATCCACTACCTTCAACTCGCAGACCACATAGCAATGCAGCCTTGTGTGATAGAATATCATATCTGGACGATAAGACTTGCCATTCGGCATTACAAGTTCTTTCTGCCTGCCAACAAATGCGAATCCACCACCTAACTCCAAAAGGAAATCAGTGATATGCCGAGAAAGCTTATCCTCAAAATCCCTTTCGTTATATTTCTCACTCATTTGAAGGAAATCGAAGTTGTACGGACTTTTCAATATTTCTTTCGCCAAGTTTCCCTGCACTGCTGGCAGCGTCTCCGAGAAGTTTGTCAGTGCATGGCCATGCTTGCCGTATTCATCATTCTCTATGAAACGTCTTAGGTCCTCACGCCCCAATCCTTCATCTATCGTCTTGTGGATATAGAACAGAGCCTCGTTCAAGTCTTTGGCTTTGGACATTATAATAATGTGATGGCTCCAACCAATCTCAGCGAAAATGTCGGGCATTTCAAATTGGGCAACAGACTGTTGCCCAATTGCCGTTGCTGCCATTGTGGGTAATTGGGCAACACTGTGTTGCCTAATTGTAAGTTGCTGATAATAAAAAGAAAACCACTGTCTGGCATATTTGAGATTTCTAAGCGAAAGCCCAGTACCTTTAGGAAACTCTTTTTGCAAATCAAAGCAGACAGCAATATTTCCTGATTCGTTTTTTGAAATCTTCCTCCGTCATATGGTCTAAAATTGTTATAAATCAGTATTGTCCACTTGAAAGCAAGTGATTACCTTTGCAAAAACAACAAAAGCAGGATCTTTTAATCAGTAAGATTGAGGATACCTGAGGAGATGGCTGTTACGAAAGCTGCATTGCCGGACCTGAGCATAATCTTATAGAAATCACAATATAACAAATAACAGACCTATGAATAAAATAGTAGCCTTACTGGTAGCCGCTCCGCTTGCGTGCGGAGCAATGGCGCAAAGCGTCCGACCGGCTATCCCCAGAGATGACGCATTGGAAGCGAAGATAGAGAAGACACTCTCCGGGATGTCCCTTGACGAGAAGATCGGGCAGATGCTGCAGATTAACATCGATGTCGTGGGCGGGCGTAAGCCGGTGCAAGGCAAGGTGGACCGCAAGAAATTGCGCGCTGCGATCGAGGGTAATAACATTCCCAAAGGTTTGGTAGATTTGAATATGTCGGACAAGCAGATCATCAAAAAGCTTGGGAAATATAAAGACCTGGATATCTACGAGGGGGACCCCGTGTTTCAGCTGAATGTTGCCAAGCTCGACACCATCATCAGCAAATACAAGGTCGGCTCCTTCCTCAACGCGCCGGACAAAGGCCTGACGAGGGAGCAATGGCAGAAGATCATTCCTGTCATTCAGAATCTGTCAATGAAATATCTCAAGATTCCGACAATCTACGGGCTCGATGAGAATCACGGTTCCACTTATGTATTGGACGGTACGCTTTTCCCGCAGCCCATCAATCTGGGAGCTTCCTTCAATGTGAATCTGGCCAGGCAGATGGCTACGGCAGCGGCTTATGAGAGTCGTGCTGCCGATTGCCCATGGGTCTTCAATCCTACTCTTGACCTTGGTCGTGACCCACGCTGGCCGCGCATCTGGGAAAGCTTTGGCGAAGACGCCATCGTCAACGCCCGGATGGTGGAGCAGGAGATGCTGGGCTATCAGGGCACGGACAACAATCATCTGGGCAAATACAATGTAGCCACAAGTGTGAAGCACTACATGGCTTACGGCGCTCCTTTCTCCGGCAAGGACCGCACGCCGGCTTATGTTTCTCCGCTCATGCTTCGTGAGAAGTACTTTGAGCCCTTCAAGTGTGCCGCCAAAGCCGGCGCGCTGACCATGATGGTCAATTCTGCCTCTGTCAATGGCGTGCCGACACATGCCAATCACGAACTGCTTACCGACTGGCTGAAGCGCGACCTCAACTGGGACGGCATGCTGATCACAGACTGGGCCGACATCAGCAACCTCTACCAGCGCGAGCACGTGGCCAAGGACAAGAAGGACGCCATCCGCATCGCCATCAATGCCGGCATTGATATGAATATGGATCCGTACAGCGTTGACTTCTGTCCCCTGCTGAAGCAGTTGGTGCAGGAAGGAAAAGTATCGCAGGAGCGTATTGATGACGCCGTGCGCCGCATCCTGAGAGTGAAGTATCGCCTGGGGCTCTTTGATAATCCGAATACCGGTGAGAATGCAAAAGATTATCCCGATTTCGGTAGTCAGAAATTCGCCGACGAGAGCCTTCATGCTGCTGAGGAGTCGGAGGTGCTGCTGAAGAACAACGGCATCCTTCCGCTCTCTAAGGGCAAGAAGATTCTTGTCACCGGACCGAACGCCAATCAGATGCGCTGCCTCACAGGAGGCTGGAGCTACACCTGGCAGGGCTCGAATGCCGAGAAAGAAACAGAGAAATTCAATACCATTTATGAGGCTTTGCAGAATAAATACGGCGCTGATAATGTGACTCTCGAGCAGGGCGTGACCTATAATGAGAAGGGTGCTTACTGGGAGGAAAATGCTCCGCAGATTGACAAAGCCGTTGCTGCTGCCGCGAATGCAGACGTTATCGTGGCCTGCGTGGGAGAAAACTCTTACACCGAGACTCCCGGCAACCTCACGGATCTTAATCTTTCCGTCAATCAGCGCAACCTTGTAAAGGCTCTGGCCAAGACCGGCAAACCGATTATCCTCATTCTGAATGAAGGCCGTCCTCGTCTTGTGGCAGATATCGAACCGCTGGCAAGTGCTGTCATTGATATTTTGCTGCCGGGTACTTATGGTGCTGACGCCCTTGCCAATCTGATGGCGGGCGATGCCAACTTCTCGGCCAGGCTGCCTTACACCTATCCCAAGGAAATCAACTCGCTCATCAACTATGATTATAAGGTGAGCGAACAGGTGAATACCATGGCCGGAGCTTACGACTATGATGCCAAAGTCGTACAGCAGTGGCCGTTCGGCTACGGGCTCTCTTATACCACTTTCAGCTATTCCAATCTCAAGGTTGACAAGACCGACTTCACGGCAGATGACGTGCTGAATATCTCTGTTGACATTACCAATACCGGATCAAAGGAAGGCAAGGAGCCTGTGCTGCTTTATTCGAGCGACCTCGTGGCTTCCATTATCCCTGACAACCGCCGTCTGCGCGCGTTCGATAAGATTGATCTGAAACCGGGCGAGACAAAGACCGTTACCTTCACACTTCCTGCCAAGGACCTGGCTTTCGTAGGTCAGGATGGTAAATGGATACTTGAGGAAGGCGAGTTCGTGCTTCATATCAATAATCTCAACCAGAAAATTAACTGCACCCAGACCAGGCATTGGGATACGCCGAATATCTGATTATAGCAGTAGGAAGCCAGCAGATGCAGGTGTAGAGACAAGATAGTCGGGAGCGGAGGTCGCGTAAAAGCGATATGGGGCATCGACAGCCCGCACCTGCAATTGTTTATTGATATTTATTGCTGTCCGGCAAAGTTTTTGAGAATAGAAATTATTAAGGCTGAAGCCCTCTCGGGGACTTCAGCCTTTTGATTACTTTACCGGACAGTAATAGTCACAAATAAGAGAGAGGTGTCTAAACCGAGGGAGAGGCGAATACACGCCACTCTCCGTTCTCGCCACTCTTTTCTATATAGCCCTTGCCTTCCATCTGCCGTAATTGCTTTTTGACGGCGGACGTGGCAATGCCTGCTTTCTGGCTCAATGACTCTATCGTGATGTCCGGCTCGTCTTTAAGCGCCTTCAGAATGATCGGCGTTGACTTGCTGCGGAATTTAATCTTCTGTCCGTCGTACCACCAGACATCGGGCGACTGCTCCTTTACGAATTCTATATCGTATTCCAACTCTGTCGTTACGAGCTTCTGGAAATAACGAGCAAAGGGACCTATCTGCTGAAACGTAGCGTGGGCTCCGTCTGATGGAGTCGGCCCTACGACGACATCTGCATGGTGCAGGGCCTCTATATACTGACTCTTGTTACGATTCCTTATGACCACCATAGGCCAATGATGCCTGACGAGAATATAGTTCACCATCAGTCGTGCTATTCTGCCATTGCCATCCTCAAACGGATGAATCCTGATATACCGATAATGGAACAACGCTGCCAACTGAACAGGAGTCAACTTGCCTCTGGCTTCTTCCTCATTATACCAATCCACCAGGTCGGTCATGAGCGCCGGCGTCTCCTCAGGTGAAGCGTAATCGAATCTGTCACCATATCGGGTAATCACACTATTTGGACGAGTCTTGTATCTCCCGGCATGAACCGTATAACTCGTTTGCTGACCGCCCGGCAATGTCCTGTAGACGACATAATCCTCACGCAGCAACGTGTGATGGAGTGTACGGATAAAGTTCTGAGTCAACGGCATAGACTCCAGATGCGCCTGCTCCTCCATCATCTTCAGACTAACCTGACTTGCCTTCATGTCATTGAAGTCCTTCAGGTCTCCCTCACCGCTGACTTTGCCGAAAAGCAACAACAGCTCTGTCTGTCCATAGGTAAGTGTGTTGCCCTCCATGTGATTGCTGTTGAAGTTATAGTCTACGGTAAAACGTTGGCTGAGCAGATACTGCTTGCGGCTGTCTAACGGCTGCAGGATCTTCCAGGTGTTATATAGCTGGTCTATCTTCTTCATATTTTCAAAATTTCCCTTCTAAAGGTGGCCACCGGCCACCTTTGAACATATTTTTATAACGATTTCACTTCTCTTCTATTGCATCACGGGCACATAATAATTCTCCCGCCAACGCTCATGGTCTTAATCGGGCGGGCCGCTGAGGAAGCTGCCCTCCCGGCTAAAGCGTCCCAAAAGTAGGCCCTCATTCACTTTCTCCGCTGATCTATCTTCGCCATTCGAAAATCGCATGCTTTTCCCTCATTTTGGAAAAGGTATTTCCCACACTTCAAAAAACCGTCCCGCATGCTGTGTTGCTCACATAGGACCTGAGGAAAACTACATTTGAGGTAGTTGAAAACGTCTCAAATGTAGTTTTGGCCTTTCGGGAGCGCTGATTATAAGATATTTAGCAAGGGGCCGGAATCGCCCTTTCTGAGGTCGCGGAATTGTGCATTTTATACCATTCTGCGTATTTTGTGCGGCGGCCTCCTGATACTATCGTCCAAAGACTTTCCGCGCATTATTTCACGCACTCTCTCATGCGGCGGCTGGCGGCCGTCGCCATGCAGCCCGCAGAGCTCCGCGACGCGGGGATGCCCTCTCATGTCAGCCGCTCGAGCCGCTCTCTGATGAGCGCCTCATAGCGGTCCTGATACTCCGGGGAGAGGAACGAGCGCGCTATGATTTCCTGCCATTTCGGTAGGGCCTTGTGCATCTGTTCCACCATTCGCAGCGTCACCTTCTCCTCTATGCCGATGGTCCCGGCCATCTGCAGGAAATCTGTCAGGCGCAGTCTTGACTTCTTCCCGTTGAGCGTCAGCGCCATCTCCTCGTGGTCCTTCTCGTTGGCGATGGCCACGTTCAGCAGGTCGTAGGCCGGCGTCAGCGTGTAGGAGCCGTCGGGGCAGAAGAGGGAGAAGTTTTTCAGATGCATGTCGTTGTTGCCCGTGACGAAGCAGAAGAGGAGCAACTGGAGATAGTTGGTCAGGCAGAGCCGGGGCATGGCGCAATATTCCCTTATCTTCTTTGCCACCTGCTCGTATGAGCCCTTGTACTTGTACTCCGTGGGATGCAGGGTCAGCTGGCACATGTCCTCCATGTCTATTTTCCCGCCGCCTTTCCTGCGGTCGATGCGCCGGGTCAGGTAGCCCAGGTTTCCGCCCTCCATGCGAATGAGTGTGTGGGGAACTGTACTGATCTTCACGGCCTCTGCGAGATGCATGGTAAGGTCTTCGTTCTCGGGCAATTCTGCATACAGTCTCGTCTGCGGCTTGAAGATGTAATCGCCCCATAGTCCTACGATGGTCAGACGGCCGCTTCCCGCGTGCTTGCTCAGATTGAGCGAAAGCTTGGGCTGTACGCCCGTCAGCGATGTCTGCGCCTGGATGATCTGCGCTGCGAGGCGGTCCAGATCTTCCAGCCTGTAGCTGAGCTCGGGAGCATTCCGGAGACCGAAAAACTTGCGGGCGCACTCCGGATGAAAGTCTCTCTGCCCTTCCCTGAGGTCTTTGTAACAAAATAGACACCTGCCCATCATTCCTCCTCCTCGCTGTTTACCTCTATCACGCTCACCGCCCCTATGCAGTCCCTGCAGCAGAGCAGGAGCAGCGACATGCGGTCGAGGACACTGATGTCTGTGTTGCGCAGGGCCACATCCAGCAGCCATCCTTCTGGTATCAGTCCGTCGAAAAACGAGAACAGTGTCGGGCTGACATAGTCCTCCTCCCGCAGGGGCAGCGTAAGGCTGACGGCGCTCGCATCGGGCCGCGCCAGATAGCGGCGGTCGTAGCGGAAGCGATACTCGCCGCCGTCCTCTGTGAGCAGTCCGGCCAGCGCGTCGTGGTGGTATAATCTCGCCTGTCTCATGGCTCGGTCTTATCGGGGGAGTCCTTACGGGCGGGGATGAGCTCGTAGTTGAACAGGTCGAGCAGCTGATTCACCTTGTCCATCCTCAGGGTGCGCTTGCCCTGCTCGAGGTTGCGCACAAAGTTCAGCCCGACGCCCGACTTCATGGCGAGGTCTTCCTGCGTCAGTCCGGCGCTCTTCCGGAGGGCTTTGACGGTGGCTGATAGTCGTGTAAGAGGCATATTGATTATATTCTATCGGATGCAAATATACGAAAAGAATGCATTTCTACATTCTATCTGATGTAAAATGGAGAAAAATTCGGCGTTTATATGCTTTCGGATATAAATTTCATGCACAATGACGCGGCGAAGACAGCTCGGAAGGCTGGAAAGGCCGCGGCCGGCTTTCCCTACGACGGAGTGTGAGCCACACTTATAGAAGTTCTCACCACCCGGCTCCGCTGATATAAATTTGCCGTCCGAACCAATTGACGCTGCCCCGCATTTTGGAAAAGGTATTCCCCACACTTCAAAAAACCGTCCCTCATGCGCGGATACTCACATAGGACATGAGGAAAACTACCTCAAATGTAGTTCTACTCGTCTCAAATGTAATTTCGGCCTTTCGGGAGCGCTGTTTTTCAACGATTTACAGACGCGCAAAAAGTGGCCTTCCAAGCCACAATTTCCCCTATTCTTCATCCTCACCGGCGGAGTGGATTTTCCTTATAAAAAGGTAGCATCGTCCCCGCAAGGAATATTATTCCTGTAAGGCAGAATCTTATCCCGGTGAAGCGTAATTGCGGCCGCAGGAGGGCGGTGCGGAGGATTCAGGGCGTCTTCTTCGGGTTCTTGTTAAACTTGTACTGGAGGCTCGCCATGAAGTAGGACGGGAGGCTCAGGCGCCACGTCTCGACGCGGGCTTGCGAATTGAAGGTCGTGTGGGTCGTGGAGAGCTGGTGGAGCAGGTCGAACGCCTTGAGCGACGCCAGCAGGCGGCCCTTGCAGAAGGGGCGGCTGAGCTGCATGTTCCACAGCAGGTCGTCCGTACACAGCGAGCGGTCAGCATAGCCCCGGCGGCTGTACATACGGATGTCGGTGGAGAGCAGCAGGCGCAGCGGCAGGTCTGCCTGTATGTTGGCGCCGTAGTTGAAGTTGACGTTGTTGATGTCATCGACGTCAGCCAGGCGCATCCCGTTCCACGAGATGCCGCCGAGGAGGGCGACGGTATAATGCCGCCGCTTGTATTCCAGTTTCAGGTTCTGCTCCACGAAGTGGTTGTTTACGGTGCTGCGGAGGCTGTTCTTAAGGTCGACGCTGTGCAGGTAGTTGTAGGCGGTGTGGCTCTCGATGTTGAGGCTGCGGTCTTCGGTCAGCGCGCGGCGCAGTTCGACGCTGCTGTTGCTGCTCCAGTTGCCGCTCACATTGACGGGGATGTAGGTGTAAGCGCCCGTGGCCTTGTCGTATATCGAGTTCATCGCCACGAGGCGGTCCATGATGGTGACACCGGAGCGGAGCATGGCAAACTGTCCGTGGGTGCCGAAGCGGGAGTAGAAGAGGGCGGAGATGTTGTGCACCGTGGCGGGGCGCAGATGCGGATTGCCCGTCTGAATGGCCAGCGGATTGGACGTGTCGGTGAGGTCTGCCTTCTGCGCGAGACTGACGGGGCGCATCTCTGTGTCGTAGTGCAGCTGATATGTATCGTGCCATTTGCGGGTCTGATACTCGAGGTCGACGCTTGGCCTGAGCAGCCAGCGATAGTCGGAGGGACGGGCCGTATTCTCGCCGCGCCTGTATGTGCCTTCATGCCGGAGGTAGCGCGTATCGAGGGCGGCGGTGAGGGAGAGATAGCGTCCGTGGCCGCTGTCATAGAGGTGGCGGTGCAGCGAAGCCGTGAACTGCTCCTCGCGCCGTGTCTCGTCGATGCGGGGACTATTGGCGGCGTCGCGGAGACGGAGGTAATCGCTCACAGACGGCAGCACCTCGTCCGGGCGAAAGTTCTCGTCCCAGTCCAGGCGGTAGAGGTTGTCGCGCTCATGGGTGTGCTTCTGTCCGTGAGCCAGCGAGAACATCAGATGCCAGCCGGAGAGGAAGTGGAGAGCGTACTCCCCGCCGATGCGGAGGTCGTAGAGATGCGACCTGTCCCTCATAAGCCGGTAGCGGATATCGTCCGGCGATGCGCCGTCCGCATACCGGAGGTAATAGTCGCTGTTGCCGTTGTTCTTCGATCCGCTCCAGAGGCCGCTGGCATTGAGCATCAGGTCGTCGCCCCACGGGAGAGATTTGTGGTAGTCCATCTTCTGCTCGGCTTCCCACGTGTTCCCCCTGTCCCTGGCGGCGTCGCGCACATTGTTGACCATTATGCTCTGCATCTCGCTGCTCCGGTTTGTGCTGAAGATGCTGTCCAGTGTCCTCATCAGGTCCTCGTGCGGCTTCTGGGAGAACTGGGCGCTGCGCGTCAGCGCATTGTCGTTGTGATGCGAATAGTCGACGCGCGAACTGGATACGAGGCCGAGGCGCCGGAGCGAGAGCTTGTTTTTCGCGCTCAGGGCAAAGTTTCTCTTCTTTGAGACATCGTTGCTGTAACCATAGGTGTCGCCGCTCTCGATAAACTGCTGCGAGGTGGTACGCTGCTCGTCGCGCGCCTTGCTCCAGAGAAGCGAAGTATTGAACTCCTCCTTGTAGCGCCCATGCTTGTCGTCGATCATCAGGTCTCCGCCCACGTTGTAGCTGTCGCGGTCGCCCTCCGGAGAGCCCGCCTGTCCCCATTTGCCGTCTTCGCCGGGGTGGCGCGACTCGTTGATGTTATTGGCGTTGCCAAAGAGGGAGAGGCGCGAATTGTCCGTGAAGCGCAGCGCGAAGCCGCGTCCCAGCCAGCGGTCATGCGTGCCGGCGCCGGCCTCCACATTGCCCAGGTAGCCGATGCTGTATTCCTGTCGGAGCTTGACGTTCATCACATAGTCGGGGCGCTCTACATCCTTGCCCATCAGCTGGCTGCGCTCGCTCTGCTTGTTGTAGAACTGGAGCTTGTCCACCGTGTAATAGGGCAGATTGTCGAGCATGATGCGGTTGTTGCCCTTGAAGAAGTCCTTGCCGTTGAGCGTCA
>OMUV01000027.1 GCA_900314335.1 uncultured Prevotellaceae bacterium
AAAGTCCCTCAAAAAGAGAATAATCAACATCATCGATGGCCTCGCGGCAGTTTTGGCGTTTCCACGAGGATGCACGGTCGAAGTTAATTAGCAGACCCTACGTACTTACGCAGGCTGCCGAAGCGGTCCTTTGTCGTCGGCAGGCGCCGTAAGAATGTATACTTGCAGGGCATACGGACGGATTTCCGCTTTTTGAGAAACCACGTGTATGCACTCCTCAAAAAAACTTCCGCACAATCCAAAAACTACATTTGAGACGAGTAAAATTACATTTGAGGTATTTCAAAATGTCTCAAACATAATTTTGGCCTTCATATGGGTACTGATTTTCATATACTTACAAAGGGTCAAAAACTGCCTCCAGGTCGTCGGCTGCCGCCGTAAGAATGTATACTTGCAGGGCATACGGACGGATTTCCGCTTTTTGAGAAACCACGTGTATGCACTCCTCAAAAAAACTTCCGCACAATCCAAAAACTACATTTGAGATGAGGAAAACTACATTTGAGGTATTTCAAAACATCTCAAACATAATTTTGGCCTTCATACTGGTACTGATTTTCATATACTTACAAAGGGTCAAAAACGGGCCTCCGGGCACCACAATCAGCCTCCGCAGAAAGAGCTGCATTCATCTTAATATGGGCAATCAGCCTCGGCATTATTAGCAACAAGTCTCTGCCCTCTTCGAGCATTGTCATTCTCTCTCCGGCGCGGGACACAAAGGGGGCGGCTTCGGGGCAGGATTTGGGCAGACTCGCGGCGGGAGAAGAAGAATTGGTTAAAAAATCATGTAAAAGATGTTGTCAATTCTCAATTTTCCCGTAATTTTGAAGCCAGTATGGAAACAATCAAATTATCACCGCTTAGGAAAGGCATCGTAGGCGTGCAGTTTTTATTCGTAGCCTTCGGAGCGACCGTGCTCGTGCCTCTGCTGGTAGGTCTCGACCCCGCGACAGCTCTTTTCAGCGCCGGCATCGGCACATTCATCTTTCATTTCGTCACCAAGGGTAAGGTGCCCATCTTTCTGGGCTCGAGCTTCGCGTTCATAGCGCCCATCATCGAGGCCTCGAAGCTGTGGGGCATGCCGGGCACACTGGCCGGCATCGCGGGCGTGGCGCTGGTCTACTTCATCATGAGCGCGCTCATCAAGTGGCAGGGGCAGAAGTTGCTCAACCGCCTGTTCCCGCCCGTGGTGATAGGTCCGGTCATCATCCTCATCGGCCTCACCCTCTCCGGATCGGCGGTGAATATGGCCAAGACAAACTGGCCTCTGGCGGGCATCTCGCTGCTTACGGCGATCCTCGTCCTCATCTTGGGGCGCGGGCTTATCCGCCTCGTGCCGGTGGTCTGCGGCATCGTGACGGGCTACATAGCCGCGCTGATAATGGGCGACGTGGACTTCAGCGGCGTGGCCGCAGCCCCGTGGATAGCGCTGCCCTCCTCGCTGACCCACTTCCATCTGCCACAGTTTGAGTGGAGCCCGTTCATCTACATGATCCCCGTGGCCATAGCGCCCGTGATAGAGCATATCGGCGATGTCTACGTGGTGAGCGCCGTGGCGGGCAAGGACTTCACAAAAGACCCGGGCCTCCACCGCACGATGCTTGGCGACGGACTGGCCTGCCTTGCGGCGTCGTTCTTCGGCGGCCCTCCCGTGACGACCTACAGCGAGGTGACGGGCGCCATGTCCATCACCAAGATCACCAATCCGCAGGTGATACGCATCGCGGCGCTGACGGCTGTGGTATTCTCGGTGATCGGAAAACTGTCCGCATTCCTCCAGTCCATTCCGCAGGCCGTGCTGGGCGGCATAATGCTCCTGCTGTTCGGTACCATCGCCAATGTCGGCATACAGAATCTGGTGCAGAACAAGGTGAACCTGAATGTGACGCGCAACACGATCATCATCGCCGTGACGCTGACCATCGGCATCGGTGGCGCAGTGCTGAGCTTTGGCGAGTTCGCTCTCGGCGGCATAGGCCTGAGCGCCGTGGTGAGTGTGCTGCTCAATCTGCTCCTGCCCCACGACAAGAAGGAGGAAGCCGAGTGCGCCGCCATGGAGCACAAGGAGGAGCAATTCGACGCTACGACTCTCAGGAAGACCACTGAGGAGCAGGACAAATCGGATACGAAATAACATCTCCCGACACCTTACACCAAAGCCCCGGCGCGCTGCGCCGGGGCTTTGGTGTAATTATCTTTCTCCGAAGGCTTTCGCTCAGAAAGTTCTCAGCAGGGAATAGAGGCGGGGCGTGGGGAGGCCCATGACATTGAAGTAGCAGCCCTCGATGCGCCTGATGCAGGCCAGGCCTATCCACTCCTGTATGCCGTAGGCGCCAGCCTTGTCATAGGGGCGGTAGGTGTCGACGTAATAGGCGGCCTCCTCGTCGGAGAGCTCTGCGAACGTCACATAGCTCACATCGGAGAATGTCTCGATGCGGCCTGCGGTCATGCAGGTCACGCCGGTCACCACCTCGTGCGTGGCGCCGGAGAGAAAGCGGAGCATGGCGATGGCCGCGTCTCTGTCGGAGGGTTTGCCGAGCACCTTGCCGTCCTTGGCCACGATGGTGTCGGCGGTGATTATCAGTTCGTCGCTCCCCATCTGCGGCTTGTAATAGGAGGCTTTCTCACGCGAGATATAGGCGGCTACCTCTGTGGGCGAGAGAGACGCGGGATAGTCCTCACGGACACCGCTTGCGCGCCTCACGGTAAAGCGGACGCCGAGCTCTCTGAGCAGTTCGCTGCGCCGCGGAGAGCCGCTGGCCAGGATTACGGAGTAGCGATTCAGATTGTCCAGCGGGGTCACCATCCGAAAGCTCTTTTGTCGTCCATCCATTTGCCCTGCGCCTTGAGCACCGTCTCGACCACGTCGCGCACACAGCCCTCGCCGCCGGCGGCGCGCGAGACATAGACCGAGATGCTGCGTATCTCTGCCACCGCATCTGAGGGGCAGCAGGGACAGCCCACATAGGCCATTATCTCGTAGTCGGGGATGTCGTCGCCCATGTAGATGATCTCGTCGGGCCTGAAGCCGTTATTCGCCATCCATTCGCGGAAGATGTCCATCTTGACCTTTGCGGCCAGAAAGATGTCCTTGATGCCGAGCCGCTCATACCGGAGGCGGATGGACGGAGTGCGGGCTCCGGTGATAATAGCGAGGTGCAGTCCCTGCTTGACAGCGTACTGGAGGGCGTAGCCGTCCTTGGTGTTGACCGTGCGGGCCGGTTCGCCATCGCTGCCGAGGTTTACCGTCTGCCGGCTCATCACGCCGTCCACGTCAAAGACTATCGCCTTGATTTTCGTTAGGTCGTAGTTTATCATTGTGTTCAGAAATGTTTTCGTTTTCTACTGCCGCATCGTGAATGCTTCGCGTCAGCGTCTCGTAAACATCGAGGTCGTCGCCCGAGAGCATCTGCTCGTGAGCGGCTATCACCTTGCGGTCGTAGCGCACAGCGGGACCTGTCTGCGCCTCGAGCGGAGAGATGCGCTCCACCTTGCGGGCGGTGTTCATGATGAGCGGCAGCATCAGGTCGAAGGGCACACCCGAGGAGCGCATGATCTTCTCGGCTATCGCGTAGCAGCGGTTGGGGAAGTTGGAGGCGAAGACGGCGGCGAGGTGCATGCGGCGGCGCGTGGCGGAGTCCATCACCGTTACGGGTCTGCGGGAGATGCTGCCGGCCACAGCAAGCAACAGCCGCTGCACATCGGCATCGGACGCCTCTATGAAGAACGGGACATCGCCCACGTCCTGCCTGTAATCGGCGGTGAAGGAATAGAGCGGATACATCACCCCGCACCGCGCTCCCGTTGTGGACAGGACGGAGAGCGGCGTGCTGCCCGAGGTGTGCACCATTACCGCGCGCCCTCCGCCCGGGGCCACATGCGGCGCGAGCTCTGCGGCCACGTCGGCGATAGCATCGTCCTTGACGGCTATCAGATAGATGTCGGCACCGGCGGGAAGGGCTGTGATGCGGTCCACTCCCGTAGTGCCGATGCGCGAGGCAAGAGATGCGGCGTGCTCCATGCTCCGGCTGTAGACGCCCAATGGTTTGTAGCCCGCCTCCTTCAGGGCCGGGGCCAACTGGCTCGCTACCTTGCCCGCGCCCACCATACAGAAGGTCATCCCTCCGGCTGTCTCTCTTTGCTTCATCATTTATATGGAATGCTTAGTCCCCTCCGGTGAAAAGTATGCGGCGGGAGTAATTGGCGGAGCAGGCTTCGGGAGCCATGAGATGGTAGAGCGGCGATATCACTGTGCCGCTCTGCTGTCCGCGGAAGGTCTGTGCGCGTCCCTCCACGGGAGTCAGCGCTTCGCCTCTCCTCAGATTGCCCTCATTTCCCGCCTCGCCGGCCAGGAGAAGCGGCCCTGCAGCCACACGGAATGCGCCCGCGGGAGCATTCTCCGCGTTCTGGGCATTGATATATTCGGGCTTCATGTCAAAGGATACGGTCAGGACATCGCCGGCCTTATATCGGCGCGCTATGGTCATCACGCCATTTTTCATACTGCCCTTAGCCTTTCGGCCGTTGAGCGTCACGGCAAAGTCCTTCATCCACGGCAGCACCGGCAGAGCCAGCACCGCGCGTCCTGCGGGCGCTGTGGCGACGGTGATGGTCGCTCCCGGGGCGAAGGGATAGGAGGTAGCCACGGAGACTTTCATTGTGCCGCCGTTCATAACGGCCGACGCCTCGAGGGGCCGCAGGGAGACGATGAACAGGGTGTCGCCCGAGGCCATGGCCGAGTAGTCGGCAGCGGAATGCAGGCCTTCGCCGCCGCGCATCGTGCAGCACCAGTGGGCCTCATAGCACGCCATGCGCAGGTCGTTGGTCTTGCTGCCCAGTCCGGGGCAGTTGTCCGTGCCGAATCCGCCGTTGTTCCGCTGCCCGCTGGCTATGGCGTTCCAGTAGATGCGCTCGGCGTCGGCGAGGTACTCAGGGCGGCGTGTCAGGCGCCAGAGCTGCGAGGCCACCATATAGGAGTCGACCACGGCGCAGGGCTCTGTCCATGTGTCATAGCGGCGAAACCAGTTGTAGTTGGCGTAGTCTTCCGTCATGCCGTAGTCGCGATATGTCTGCCACAGCCTGGCGGCGCGCACGATGTAATAGGGATTGCCCGTCATCGAGGCGTATCGGATGAGAGCCCGCATGCCGGTGAGCGTGGCGTGGGTCTGCGCCTTGATCTCCGTGACGGGGAAACGGAGGAACAGCGATATCAGCCGCGAGGCCAACGAGTCGCAGAGCTGAGGCTGCGAGCACATGCCGGCGTCCTTGAGCACCTGCAGGCCCTGCAGATATCCGTCCATCGCGATAAAGATGCAGCCGATATCGGTAGAGAGCCGCCAGTGGCCTATCACCGCGGAGATATTTCCCGACTCTCTTCCCTCGTCCTTGCGGCGGGAGTCGGGATCGAGGGGATATTCATTGACATAAGGCTCTATGGGGACGAAAAGCGAATCGACGATGCTCTTGATGAAGGGCAGCACGGAGGCGTCGTGAAAGTCGAGATAGTATTCCGATAGGCCGCGCAGCATCCAGCCGTGACCGGAGAGCTGCTGCTCGTCGGCCTGAGAGGGATGGATGGTACCGAGATAGCCGCGCGAGTTGAGGTGTGCGGGCAGGCGGTGCAGGATCTCGGCGAGATAGAGCGGGCGACGCCCTGTGGAAGCCGCATCGCACACGAGCCCGAGAATGGTACGCCCCTCCGTATCTCCGGGCCACCAGCCCGACTGCTGCTCGGTGAGAAAGACATGATCGGGCTGATACTTCTCCTCCTCGAGGCGGTCAAAGTTTTTGAGCAATCGCGTCCGCAATTCCCCGCCGATGGTGATATTTACATTCTCCTGCGCCTTGGCGGGCACCTTCTGGGCCGGAGCGGAAACGGAAAGAGAGGACGCTATGACTGCCGTCAGGAGTATTCGGAATATATGCATAAATCTATTGTTCTATTGCCGAATGCGGAGAGCCCCTGCAGCGCGCCGCCACATTGTGAAATCATCGGCGCAGGCCTCCTATTCGGCCGTTTTACCGCAAAAGTAACAAATAATCGCTACATTTGCAGTGATAACACTACTAAAATGCAAATACGTAAAGCCGAAAGAAAGGACGTTCCCCTTATTCTGAGTTTCATCAGGGGTATTGCCAAATATGAGAAGTTGGAAAACGAAGTGCAGGCCACGGAGGAGCTACTCGACGAATGGCTCTTTCAGAAGGGCATAGCGGAGGTCGTCTTCGCCGTAGAGGATGGCGTCGAGACCGGGTTCGCCCTCTTTTTCCACAATTACTCCACCTTCACCGGCCGGGCCGGCATATACCTCGAGGACCTGTATGTCAAGCCCGAATACCGCGGCAAAGGCTACGGCAAGGCGCTATTCATGTATCTGGCAAAGACTGCCGTCGAGCGCAAGTGCGGACGCATGGAATGGGTGTGCCTCAACTGGAATACGCCGAGCATCGCCTTCTACCGCTCAATGGGGGCCGTCTCCATGGATGACTGGAAGACATACCGCCTGACAAGCGACAAGCTCGCCGCGCTCGTAGATAGGGAGAAATAGAGTCGCCTCCACAATCCCCTGCTGCGCTTACCCACCCTCTGAGGCCGCCGCAAGCGGGATAAATAAAGCGTGCATGCCGCGGGGCATGCACGTAATTCTTGTCTGCGGGCTTTGTCCTGAGTCCGCAGAAGTTGTTCCAGTATATCTGCTTATTTGCCTTGCTTCAGCGCCCTGAGTCTGGAGATGCACCATGCAAAGGCCGAAGCCATACGCGGGGAAGAGTCGATGAAATGCCCGCCCTCGTTCCATTCGAGGCAGACCCTCTCCTCGCCCATTTCCCTGCAGAGCTGCGCATAATAGCGGCGCAGGTTGTCGCCCACGGCCGCGATATGCTTGTTGCGGCTTATCTCCTCGCGCTTGCCGAGGCTCAGATACACAGCCTCGCTCCTGGGACGCACGGAGAGGGAATAGTCAGCCCAGCCCTCTATCCACACCGACGGGGAAGCCGCCGCCACAGCCGCTATGCCGTCCATCTTCGCCGCCGCCCACAGGGAGAACAGCCCTGCGAGCGAGTAGCCGCCCAGCACCACGGGCAGCGCGCCATAGCGGGCCTGCATGGCCGCGATGAGCTCCCCGACGTGCTCCAGCATCTCCCTCGCACTGCTGTCGTCGGTCACTGTCCGGTCGATAAACTTGTCCGGCCAGGGCATCAGGGAGCGGTTCCACTCCTCCACCTCGAAGAACGAGGCCGCGAATCCCGCCCCCGTCCTTCGCGCTATCTCGGCCACCTCGTCGTCGAGCACACCCATGTCCTTGGTGTGAACCGGCTGGATGAGCAGATACTCCGGTGTCCCGCTCACATGCGTCGCGGCGTCATCAATATCGTGCAGCATAACTATAATAATGAGTAAAAACCTTCGTCTATAGAAACCAAAAGGTGCGCCTCAGCCCTGAAGCGCGCCTTTATATATAATGTATGTCCGCAGCTTATTTCGTGCTACCGCCCGCAGCCTTGTAGGCAGCCTTGAAGAGGGCGTCCTTGCGATCGATAGTACCGGTGCGGAATTTGCCGTTGACCTTGGCGAGCTTTGTGCCGCCCTTGCGCAGCGCCGCCTCGTCCGTGATCCACGAGTTGGCGTCGTAACTGATTCCGCCGTTGTGCTCCTCGTCGTAGTAGTAGCGCATGTTGCGGAGCGTCACCTTGTAACCGCCGTCCTTTATCTGGAAGAGCAACTGGTAGTAGAAGCGTGTGGCATTGGTCACCCATGCCGTGCGCTTGAAATACATCCACTCCTCCATGTTAACCGCCAGAATGCCGGCGGCCTCCTCCTGTGTGCTTATGCGGCTCTGCGGCAGGGCGTTCTCGCCCTTGACCAGTGTGCCGGCAAAGCTCTGCAGGGCCTCATAAATCTGGGCCTTCGACTTGGAGGGCAATGTATAATCGCTGCTGAACTCGACCTTGCCGTCTACGACGGGGACTGCGCCGGCGGCGTACTTGGCCGGGATGCGACCGCTGTTCGACTGGGCCAAGGCCGGGAGGCTCAGCACCACGGCCAGCATCATCACGCCGCTGCGAAGCTTGTCCTGCATGTTCCTGTTCATCTTATTCTTCTCGCCGCACTGCCCCGCTCTGCTGTTGCAGCAGCAGTTTGCCGAGCCGCAGCAGCTACAGCCGGTGTAATGCCTGTCGCGGATGCGACGCACGGCCCTGCGGACCACGAAAAGGATTGCCACGCCGAGTATCAGGGCTGTGATAATAGTCTGTACCATATTCTGTGTAATATTGTTAGTCCTATTGCTGCTGCAAATATAGTATATTTCCCTCATTCCGAAAAAAGTTTGATATACACATTTCTCATCCGCCGCCGTGTGCCGGGAGATTATGTTTCACAGCCGCGCGGGAATTCGTTTCTCTCGTGGGCAGAGAAAATGCCGGCTACCGGAGCAGATCATTATGCATAAAAGGTGAATTATTCAGTCCGCCGAAACGGCGTTTTCACACTCTGCGAAAAACTTTCCGCATTAGTGGTAAACTACAAGGCACCTGAGAAAAACTACAAGGCACCTATTACAAAACATGTGCCTTGTAGTTTGACCCTTCATTACGCACTGATTATTAAGTATTTTCAAAGGGTAAAAAATCGGCTTCAAATCGCCTGTGAGAGGTCTCTCAGGAATGAATGAAAAGTGAATAAAAGATGAATATTCATTTCGGAGAATATCTGATTCCGCACCGCGCTCCGGCATTCACAGCCGGCATTTCCCGAAACCGATTGGAAAACGCAGCGCAATTTACGGCGCCATAATACCGGTATGAAGATGTGTTTTCGCGCCTCACCCGCCGTTTATCGGAGAGCAATAATTATATTTGCATATGAAATAAGCTTATTGATGATATACCTCTTACATTTTAGAATACACTACCATACTTCCGAGGGGGAGTACGTGGCAGTGAAGCTCACGGACAGCGGCGAGAGCCAGCGCAGCCTGATCCCGCTCAATGATAACGGCGACGGCGTGCATGCGGGCGAATATGAACTACAGCTCGACGCCGGTCTCGACCCTCATTATTATTATGTCGTATGCCGCGGCGGGGAGATCACGGCTCAGGAGAAGCTCTACCCGCAGCGCTCGCTTGTCCTCGACGATACGCAGGGCGAGCTCTGGCACAGGGATGTGTGGCGCTGGGACGAGCGGCAGATGAACCTCGGGAGCAAGGCCCTGCACGATGTCGTGTTCGCCTGCGGCCGTCACCTCCCCGCACGGCCCGTTCCCTCGCGCGGAGAGATGATCTTCTGCATCCACGCCCTGACGCCCGCCTCGGACGATAGTTTCAGGATAGTGCTCACGGGCTCTTCGCGAGAGCTCGGAGAGTGGAGCGTGGACCGGGGAGTCGTGATGAAGCGCACGGACACCTACGAATACACGGCGGCCGTGCCGGCACAGACGGAGGATACGCAATATAAATATGTAGCCCTCTGCAATGGTCAGGTCATGTGGGAGCAGGGCGACAACCGGATGGTGGACGTAGCGCCCGAGGGGGCCTGCGCCGTACTGGACGACGGCTACATACGCATCCCCTCGCTCACGGACTGGCACGGCGCAGGCATCGTTGTGCCGCTGTTCTCCCTGCACAGCAAGGACAGCGATGGCATAGGCGACTTCCGCGACCTCCGCAAGCTCGTCTCCTGGGCCGCTGAGGCGGGCATGTCCGCCATACAGCTGCTGCCCGTCTGCGATACCAACACGATGTGCACCTGGCGCGACTCCTATCCCTACAATGTGGTCTCGGTCTTTGCGCTCAACCCTGTCTACATCAACCTCCGCGAGGCCGGTTACAAGGGCAGGCGCTACGAACAGGCCGACTACCGCGACGGAGTGGACTACGAGCGCGTGATAGCCTACAAGAACAAAGCCCTCAGGAACCTCTACCGCTCCGTGCGCGGCTCTCTCGCGGGCGACGCACGCTACCGCCGCTTCAAGGAGGAGAATGCCGGCTGGCTGGACGCCTACGCCGCCTACTGCGCTCTGCGCGACCGTTACGGCACACTCGATTTCAGCCAGTGGGAAGGCCACAAGCGCTACGACCCAGAGAAGATCATGGAGGACAGGAAACTCACCGCGGAGGCCGAGTATTACAAATATGTGCAGTACATCGCTTTCGGGCAGATGAAGAAGGCCACGGCCTGTGCTCACCGCAAGCACATCTTCCTCAAGGGCGACATTCCCATCGGCGTGCATCCCGCTTCTTGCGAGGTGTGGAAATATCCCCACTACTTCCACCGCGACATGCAGACCGGTGCGCCACCCGACTATTTCTCCGCCGACGGACAGAACTGGGGATTCCCCACCTACAACTGGCAGGCGATGGAGGGCGACGAATACGAGTGGTGGCGCGAGCGGCTGAGAGTCATGTCGCAATTCTTCGACGCTTACAGGATAGACCATGTCCTCGGGTTCTTCAGAATCTGGGAGATACCGCGTCGCTACAGCAGTGGCAAGTACGGCCACTTCTCTCCGGCGCTCAGTTACAGCAGCGCGGAGCTCAGCGCCGCCGGCGTAAGCACAGAGGCGAAGAACATCGACACTCTCCTTATGCAAGTGGGCCATGACCTCTATCAGCCGGCCATAGCCCCGTTTGAGACCGACGCTTTCCGGGAGCTCGACAGCGCAGGGCAGGCTGCCTACAGGCGTATATATAATGAGTTCTACGGCGAGCGCAACGAGGCGCTGTGGAAGAAGGGCGCCCTCCGTAAGCTCGGCATCATCACGCGCTCCACCTCCATGCTCCCCTGCGCCGAGGACCTGGGGATGCTGCCCCACTGTGTGGCCGATGTCCTCGGGCAGCTTGATATTCTCTCCCTCCAGATACAGAGCATGCCCAAGCAGCCGGGCCGCGAATACGACGATGTCTCGCTCTATCCCTACCAGAGCGTCGACACGATAAGCACACACGACATGCCATCGCTGCGCCTGTGGTGGCATCGCTATCCCGACCGCGCACGCCGCTTCGCCGCCGCGGCTCTGGGGATGACGGGCGATGTGCCGACAGAGGCCACCGCAGAGATATGCCGCCGCATCATCGCCTCCCACCTCCATTCGCCCTCCATGCTCACACTGCTCTCCTTCCAGGACTGGACATCGACAGCGCCGTCCGCAAGGGCCCGGGACCTGGAGCCGGAGCAGATCAACGACCCCGCAGACAGCCATCACCGCTGGCGCTACCGCACCCATCTCTCGCTCGAGCAGATGAAGGCCGACCGTGATTTCACAGCGCTCATAAGGCGGTTGATACACGAAAGTCAGAGAGACTCGTTCAAATAATTTTGTCCTTTGAGAATAATTGCCTACTTTAGCTCATTCAAAAGTAATATCATCATGCACAAGATACTCCTGCTGCTCTCATTTCTGCTCCTTGCCATCCCCACGACGGCTCAGGTAAACCGTAAGAAAGCGAAAGCCCCAGCCGCTCCCAGGCAGAGCGTCGCGGAACTGATGAACAGTTACCGATTTAAGGAAGCCGCCGATGCGCTGAGCAAACAGATACAGACCGGGCGCCGCCGCGGCGAGACCGTCGACTCGCTCGAGCTCATGCTGCTCAAGGCCAACATGGGCCAGAACATGATCAGCGCTACCGAGGATATTGCCGTTATCGACTCCTTCGTGGTGGACAAGGACAAGATCCTCAGTGTCTATCGCATCAGCAGCGACGAGGGCCGTATAGACTACGCCCGCTCTCTGCTCACCGGCCTTACGCTGAGCGCAAAGGCCGGAGCAATGCCGGCGTTCTCCCCGCAGCTCGGCGACAAAGTCTACTACAGCGACAAGGCCGCCGGCGGACAGATGCGCCTCTTCTCGCGCGACCGCCTCGACGACAAATGGGGCGAGGCACAGGCTCTCCCGGGGCTGGAAGACTTCGGCGAGGAGCAGATCACGCCCTTCGTCATGAGCGATGGCACGACGATGTACCTGGCCTCCACCGGCGACGAGAGTCTGGGCGGCTACGACATATTCATGACGCGCTACGGCAGCGGGCAGGGGCAGTTTCTCAAGCCCGAAAACATAGGCATGCCCTTCAATTCCCCCGCCAACGATTACATGTTTGTCATCGACGAGACCAACAACCTTGGCTGGTTTGCCTCCGACCGCTTCCAGCCCGAGGGCAAGGTGTGCGTGTATGTGTTTATCCCCAACGAGTCGCGCAAGACGCTCTCGCTCGAGTCCGAATCCGCTATGCGCAACTTCGCCCGGCTCAACTCCATCCGCGATACCTGGGCCGGCGAGACGGAACAAGTAAAGGCCGCGCTCGCCAAGCTCAAGGGAGGCTCCAAGGCTGAAGGCAAGAACAAGAGCGGCGGCGATTTCGTATTTGTCGTTAACGATGCCAAGACTTACACCTCGCTATCCGACTTTCAGAAGCCCAAGGCACGCCAGCTGGCCTCCTCGTGGGCTGAGGCGCGCAAGATGTACGCCTCTTCGCTCGCTGCGCTGAGCGCTGACCGCGACGCCTGGGCCGCAGCTGACAAGGCCGGAAAAGAGAAGCTGGGCCCGAAAATTCTCTCTCAGGAGAAGGTCGTGGAGAGCATGAAGGCCAACATCACCAAGCTCGAGAAAATGGCCAGAGCCGAGGAACTCGGGAAATAAACGACACACTCATATAGATCATCAACACCATGACAGATAAACGCTACTACGCGCCCTCCGAACTGATACTCAACTCCGACGGCACGGTCTTTCACCTGCACCTGAGCCCGGCGCAGATATCCGACAAGGTAATCCTCGTAGGCGACCCGGACCGCGTGACGATGATAGCCCGCCACTTCCAGAGCATCGAATGCGAGGTAAGCAACCGCGAATTTCACACCATAACGGGCCTCTGCAACGGCAAGCGCATCACGGCCCTCTCTACCGGCATAGGCTGCGGCAACATAGACATCGTGCTCAACGAGCTCGATGCTCTGGCCAACATCGACTTCTCTACGCGCGAGGACCGCGACGCCCACACCACCCTATCGCTCGTCCGCATAGGCACCTGCGGCGGTCTCCAGATGGAGACGGGGCTGGGCAGCTATGTGTGCTCGCGCCGTTCCATAGGGCTGGACGGGCTGCTCAACTTCTACGCGGGCCGCGACGCCGTCTGCGACACTCCGCTTCAGGAGGCATTCATCCGCCACATGGGCTGGGAGAACCTCAACTGCGGCCTACCCTACGCCGCCGTCGAGGATGAGGAACTCACAGCGCGCATAGCCGGCAGCGACATGCTGCAGGGCATCACCGTCTCGGCCGGCGGATTTTTCGGTCCGCAGGGACGCTTCCTGCGCGCGCAGCCGATGGACCTCCGACAGAACGAGAAGATAGAATCGTTTGAGTGGAAGGGCATGCGCATCAACAATTACGAGATGGAAAGCTCCGCCCTCGCAGGGCTCGCCGCAATCCTCGGTCACAAGGCCGCATGTGTGTGCATGGTGGTGGCCGGACGGCGCACCAAGGAAGCCTTTACCGACTATCACGAAGCCATGGACCGCCTCATCTCCACCGTTCTGGAGCGGATATGAGCAGCGCCATCGATTTCAGCGACACCATCTGCGCGCCTGCCACTGCTTCGGGAGGAGCGCTCAATATCATACGCATCTCGGGCGGGAAAGCGATAGACATCACATCGCAGATATTCTACCCTGCCTCGGGCCGCAGCTTCACGGAGCGCAAGGCCAACATGGCCACCTTCGGCGAGATAAGAGACGGCGAGCAGGTGATAGACGAGGTAGTGGCCCTGCCATATCGCGCGCCCCATTCCTACACGGGCGAGGACAGCGTCGAGATAACATGCCACGGCTCCCGGTTTATCACGGATAAAATCATAAGCCTGCTGCTCTCCCACGGCTGCCGCATGGCCCGCCCGGGCGAGTACACGGAGCGCGCCTTCCTCAAGGGCAAGATGGACCTGAGCCAGGCGGAGGCCGTAGCCGATGTCATCGCCGCGCGTTCGGAGGCCTTCAGCAGCATCGCCATCCATCAGTTGCGCGGCTCGCTGAGCAAAGCCATCGACCAGATACGCGAGCGGCTCATTCACCTCATCTCGATGCTCGAGCTCTCGCTCGACTTCTCCGATCACGAGGACCTCGAGTTTGCCTCTCAGGACAAGGTGCTCGCGGCCACGGACGCAGTGATCGATGAGATAAAACGCCTCACGGCCTCATTCGCCGAAGGCAATATGGTGAAAAACGGGATACCCGTGGCCATCATCGGCAGGCCGAATGTCGGCAAATCGACGCTGATGAACACGCTGCTGGGCGACAATCGCGCCATCGTCAGCGCCCGCCCGGGCACCACACGCGACACCATCGAGGAGACGCTCTACATCGCGGGCACCGAATTCCGGATGATCGACACGGCCGGCCTGCGCACCACCGACGACGACATCGAGCAGGCGGGCATAGACCGCGCCATAGAGCAGATAGAGAAGGCGCAGATCATCCTCTGTGTCGTAAGCGCCGACAGCGCCGCGGACGACCTCGATGTGCTCCGCAGCATCGGCAGCGGCGCGAAGGTTATCATCGCCGTCAACAAGTGTGACCTCCACCCCAAAGGCCTTGACTCCATAGGCCGCGACGTGAAGAGCCGCGCAGCAGCCATTCTGGGCACCACGCCCGACGTCTGCTGCATCTCCGCGCGCCGCGGCACAGGCATCCCCGCCCTCCGGAAGCTTCTCACCGGCATTCTCCCGCACCACGGCGAGCTCAGCGGCAACACGACGATCATTGTCAACCGCCGCCACTACGACACGCTCCGCAAGGCTCTCTCACAAATCGAGGAGATGCGGGGCAAACTGCTTCAGGGAGAGCCCGCCGAGATACTGAGCCTCTACCTGCGCGACGCCGCCGACACCCTGACGGAGATTGGCGGCGGCACAACGCCCGACGAGGTGCTCAACACGATCTTCAGCCACTTTTGC
>OMUV01000126.1 GCA_900314335.1 uncultured Prevotellaceae bacterium
CATACATATATATAATGCATCATTGCGGCGGTAGCGGCATGCGATTCTCGGAATGCACGTACAAATAATATCATGCATTCGCCCGCGCTTCGGAATGCATCTACTATGCAAATTCATCGTGCGGGAGCACTCATTCCCCACACTTCAAAAACCATCCCGCATACTATGATACTCACATAGGACCTGAGGCAAACTACATTTGAGGTAGTTCAAAACGTCTCAAATGTAGTTTCGGCCTTCCGGGAGCACTGAAAATCATATATTTACAAAGGGGCTAAAATCGCCCTTTCCGGGGTCGCAGAATTGTGCATTTTATACCATATATCTCATTTCGCGCGGCGGCCTCATAAGAGCGAAGATTCATAATCTAAGTGAACTGAGAAGATGAGCGCGGCGATAGCATGGAGGGCCGCGTCGCGCGTTTTTATTCCCGGCTAAAGCGACTCTCAAACTTCATTCACTTAAATAAGTTTCCAATTCACTCGATAAAAAACCTTCAAAACACCCCTGTCAAATAGCAAAATAGCCACTAAAATCATATTCATTCTTTTTTGCGATTTTTCTCATAATTTATTTGGTCATTCAAAAGTATATATGCAATTTTGGGGCATAGTAATCGCCAATCCTCTAGTTCGTCACTTAAAAACTAAAAACAATGAAAGGGTTATTAGTTTCGGCTATGGCAGCTATATTATTTAGCAGCGTAGCACATTCGCAAAACATCGAGGAAAGCGGCTATTACGCTCTCCATCCCGAACTTGGCGGGACAGTCACAATCTTAAAGTCTGAGAAATCCGTCTTGGGCAAACAGGGAATTACTACTTCGGGCAGCAAGGATCATCATTCGTTGGACAGCAAGACGAATGTCAGGAAAATATCCATTCAATAGAGCATATATTTATATATGTATAATTCACTCATGTTTAACTAATTAATAGCAGCAGCTGTCATGAAACACTTACTACATTATCTGTTAGGCGCAGCGTTGTTGACAGTTCCGACTCTCGTCACCGCGACGAGTGCGGCCGCAACTGCTCCACAAGCTGCTTCCCCGGTCACTCGGGTATCGGGCATCGCTCTTAGCGATGGGAACGTATGGCTTGCCACTCAGGGTGGTATAGTCAGCCTCAATGCGACCTCCGGTAAATCGGAGCTCTACGCACTCTCTGATGCGGAAACAGAAGGACCTTCCAAGGCCTTTGGAAATGAATTCCTTTCGATATGTGTTAACGGTAACGAGATATGGGCCGGCAGCAAGGATGCCGGTGTGGTGCGCATATCCGGCGGCAAGATGCAGTACTTCACTGCGAATGGTCTCAGAAACCTGAACGGCGCCATTATCAGCGACGGTAAGGGCGGCGTGGTGGTAGGCAATGCCGAGCTCCACGCCTACGACGGCAGCGCGTGGACCAACGTCATGCTTTCCGAGGCTTTGCCCAGCTCGTATGCCTTTGTCAAGGCTCTGGCCTACGACAGCGAGGGCACGCTCTGGTATGCCGGTGAGAATGTCACAGGCGACCTCTTCGGCTCGTACGCTGACGGTAAGGTGGAGCCAGTGAAGGGCATACGCGACATCGAGGGCATGGCCATCGACGCTGCGGGCCACAAGTGGCTGGCTACGCACAGCGGAGTCATCGAATACGGTGACAAGGTGGTGCAGAGCCTCACGAAGGCCAACTCAGCCATAGCCTCCGACCACATCAGCGCCATCGCCATCGACGCCGAGGGCAACATCTGGTTTGCCGCAGGCGCTACGCTCTATCGCTACGACGGCAAGGCTGTCAGCTCCACGGCTCTTCCGGCCGAGGACAACGGCTTTAAGGTCAACGCCATCGCCGCTGACGGCGGCGTCCTGTGGATAGGCACCACCGAGGGCCTATACAAGTTCGCCGAAGGTAAGGTGGAGGCTGTCGACTATACGTCGCAGCTCAAGGCCGCAGGCAACACCGAGATCATCCTGCCCGAGGCTGAGGCCGCCGAGACATGGATAGGCAGCCCCGAGGGTCTGATATTCGTGGACAAGGCCGGCGCCAGCCATCTCATCGTGGCGGGCAATGACACCGTGAACACCATCACGAAGATTGCCGTGGGCAAGAGCGGCACAGCATGGGCCGCCGTATCGCACAGCGACACAGTCCTCATCCGCAGCAACGGCACCGACACGCAGGCATTCACCACCGCCGGCTGCCCGATAGCACGCGAGGGTGTGAGCGACATAGCTCTCGACTCTCAGGAGCGTCTGCTGGCCGCCACAACCGGCGGACTGCTGCGCTTCGACGGCAGCAGCTGGGAGAACCTCAGCGGCGCGGGCTCGCCCATTGAGGGCCAGGCCGTGAAGAAGGTCATCGCCGACAAGGCGGACAATATCTGGCTCACCATTGCGGGCAAGGGCCTCTACAAGTATGACGGCAAGAGCTGGACTCTCTACGACAAGAGCAACTCTGCCCTGCCCTACAACAACGTGACCGATATCGTGGCTGATGAGAAAGGCACCATCTGGCTCACCACAAGCGCCGGCGACGGCACGAACGCCGGAGGCGGCCTCACCTCCATCAGCGGCGACACCTGGACCACCTACAACACCTCCAACTCGGCCATTCCTTCCGACAACATCAGCAACATCATGCCCTACAACAACAGCATCCTGTTCCTGATCTCGGGCAAGGGTCATGTGAGCGCCTTCAACGGCACCGACACATGGGCCAGCTATGACGCCGACGTGACGGGCTGCGACAATCACAGCCTGCTGAGCGTCGCCGGAGAGCAGTGCAACAACCCCGTATGGCTGGCCTCGATACAGTCGCGCGGTGTGACCGTGGCCCGCAATGTGAGCGACGAGATTACCGCCATCAAGAAGGTGACGACCACCGATGTGGACAGCGCCGACAAGGCTGTCTACGACCTCTCGGGCCTCCGTGTGCTCCATCCCGTCAAGGGACAGGTGTACATCAGCGGCGGGAAGAAATTCATAGCTCGCTGATGCCTGCGCCGGACTTCGGGGCCAGAGGCTAAGAAGGGAGCCCTGAGCCTCGGCATCTATGATCCCTGCGTCTTCCTCTGGGCGCAGGGATTTTTATGTGTCCGCATGCCCAAGTCGTCGGCGACTTGCCGAGCGCTTTATATTGTGCCTGCGCTCCCGTCACTAATGTGCTATCTTCGGCTGTAAGCCGTAAGACGTCCGGCTTAAAGCCGCGTAACATTTGGCGAAGCCTGAAGGATGCAGGCTACGACCTGAGCTGAGGGGATTATTCTCAGGGACTGGAGGCCTTCGCCGGGATGGCTTATAGTCATATATATAATAATGTGTCCCGGGAGGGCGGCATGAGGCAAGTGCGGGCATGCGCCGTAGCGGGCGGGAGAAGGGAAAATGCGGAGAAAAGCAGATAAAAATCCCGAGGGGATACAATAAGAGGCACAATAATCAGTTATAAAAATGTATTATGCTTAAAAAGCTCCTGACTATTCTGGCAGTCCTGACGGCAACCCATGTCGCTATGGCTCAGTACGACCCGGAATTCACCCACTTCTGGATGATGCGGCCGTCGTACAATCCCGCAGCGGCCGGCGAGGAGGACGCCCTCAACATCACGGGAGCCTACTCTATGCAGATGACAGGCTTCACCCACGCGCCCAAGACGATGTATGCGGGCGTGGATATGCCGTTTATTGTGATGCGGAAGCGCAACGGCGTGGGCCTCACGTTCCTCAACGACGAGCTCGGCCTCTTCACCCACAAGCGCTTCTCGGCGCAGTACTCCTATTATATCAACCGCCTCTTCGGTGGCAAACTGAGCATCGGCGCCCAGGCCGACCTGATATCGGAGACCTTCGACGGTACGGGGGCCGACGTGGAGGAGACCAACGACCCCGCCATCCCCACCACCAAGGTGACAGGCTCCAAGGTGGACATGAGCGCGGGCCTGATGTACTATCACAAGCGCTGGTTCGCGGGCTTCTCGATGCTGCACATCCTCTCGCCCCGGGTGATGCTCGGCGAGACCAACGAGCTGCCGATCGACCCCACCTATTATTTCACAGCGGGCTACAATATTGCCCTGAGAAATCCGTTATTAACTATACACCCCGCCGTGCTTTGCCGCTACGACGGCAGCGAGTTTCGCGCCGACATCAGCGGGCGCATCGAGCTGCACAGCGACACCAAGAAACTGTTTGCCGGCGCCTCGTGGAGCCCGGAGCACTCTGCTTCGCTCTTCGTGGGCGGCCTCTTTCACGGTGTGACGCTCAGCTACTCCTACGAGGCCTACACCTCCATGCCCGACCTCAAGAGCGGGGCGCACGAGATTATAATGAAATATGATCTCGACCTCAATCTGTATAAAAAAGGACGTCAACGCCACAAGAGCGTGCGTTATCTCTAAGATAGATAAGTATGAAACATAAGTTTTTGCTCCATTTCGGTATCCTTCCCCTCCTTCTCGGCTGCCTGATGCTCACCTCGTGCTTCTCCTCCAAGAGCGCGTCGGTGGACGGAGGCGAAGTGACCGGCGAACGAAGCATACGCAACGAAGAACCGCAGCCTTACGGCATGGTCAAGATACCCCGCGGATACCTCAAGACCGGCCTCTCAGAGCAGGACAGCCTCTGGGGCACCGTAATACCGCAGAAGGACATCTCGGTCGACGGATTCTGGATGGATCAGACCGAGGTGACCAACTCGATGTACCGGCAGTTTGTCTACTGGGTGAGGGACAGCATCATCCGCGAGCGTCTGGCCGACCCCAGCTACGGCGGCGATGAGACCTACAAGATAGAGGAGGACAAATACGGCGACCCCGTGACGCCCCACCTCAACTGGAAGAAGCCCATCCCCTGGCGCAAACCGACCGAAGACGAGGAGCGGGCCATCGAGAGCGTCTACACCTATCATCCCATCGACGGTTCGCGCATGCTCGATGTCAAGCAGCTCAACTACCGCTATGAGATCTTCGACTACGCCAAGGCAGCCATGCGCAAGTATCGTCTGGACCCCGCCGAGCGCTCTCTCGACACCGACAATCCCGCTGACCCCAACGCCGTAGTCATGATCTCCAAGGACACCGCCTATATCGACGACGACGGCAATATCGTGAGGCAGACCATCACGCGTCCGCTCTCGAGCATGTACGACTTTCTGAACACCTACATTGTGAACGTCTATCCCGACACCACGTGCTGGGTCAACGACTTCACCAACGCCGACAACGAGGTATATCTTAAGACCTACTTCTCCTCGCCCACCTACAACGACTACCCCGTAGTGGGTGTCACCTGGGAGCAGGCCAACGCCTTCTGCGCATGGAGGACGGAATATCTGCTGCGCGGACTGGGCCCGGAGGCCCGCAATGTGCAGCGCTACCGCCTGCCCTCCGAGATAGAATGGGAATACGCCGCCCGCGGTAAGGAGGGCAATCCGTTCCCGTGGAAGTCTTCCGACATGAAGAACGACAAGGGATGCTTCTACGCCAACTTCAAGCCCGACCGCGGCAACTACACCGATGACGGCAACCTGATAACCTCCAAGGTGGGCATCTACGGCGCCAACAGCAACGGCCTCTACGACATGGCCGGCAATGTGGCCGAGTGGACTAACACCGAATACACCGAGGCAGGCGTACAGAACATGAGCGACATCAATCCTGAGCTCAAATACAACGCCGCCCGCGAGGATCCCTACCGCCTCAAGAAGAAGGTGGTGCGCGGAGGCTCGTGGAAAGATCCCGAATCGCTCATCCGCTCCGCATGGCGCACCTACGAATATCAGAATCAGCCGCGCTCATATATAGGCTTCCGCTGCGTGCGCTCGCTCGCCGGCGCCGAGTCGTCGACCAACAAAGACAACAAAAAGAAATAAACCCTCATATTAGGATATGAAAGCCAATAGTTTTAATATCATAGTCCGCCTGCAGCACTGGATGGACAGTGTGCCGGGGCAGACATTCCTCAACTACGCCTACTCCTGGGGTGCGTCGATCGTGATCCTCGGCGCGCTCTTCAAGCTGACCCACCTCTACGGGGCCGACATCATGCTCTTCATCGGTATGGGAACCGAGGTGGTGGTGTTCTTCCTGTCGGCATTCGACCGCCCGTTTGACAAGACCGACGATACGCCCGACCTCCCCGAGGAGAGCGACCTGGAAGCAGAGGATAATGAGACAGCAGAGGGCGAAGAAGCTACCGCAGAGAACGGCGCAGCCGCCACAGGCGGCATACCCGTAGCCGGAGGCGGCACCATCATCATCGGCGGCGGTGTGGCCGGCGCCGGAACCGGCAGCGTAGCAGCCGCATCAGGGGCCGCTGAGGCCGCAACAGGCGCAGGAACTACCATCATCGGCGGCGGAGCACCCGCAGCGGGCGCAGCGGCAACAGCAGCGGGCGCCGGAATGGCCGCAGCGGGCGCCGGAGCGACAGCCGCCGTGGCCGGCACAGTAGCCGACACCTCCGTCATCGACGCAGCCACCGCCGTGAGCAAGGACATGCCCGACGTGATGCAGAGCTACCTCGACAAGCTCCGCGACCTCACCGAAGTGCTCTCCAAGGTGGAGGAACAGAGCCGCAAGATGAGCACGGACAGCGAGGAGATGGTCAATCTCAACCGCACCCTCACCGGCATCAACACCGTCTACGAGCTCCAGCTCAAGAGCATCAGCGCGCAGATAGGCACCATCGACCAGATCAACGAGCAGACCCGCCACATGGCACAGCAGATAGAGGAGCTCAACGCCATGTACGGCCGCATGATAAAAGCCCTGACCATCAACATGCGCAACGCCGCTTCCGCTCAGGCCGCAGCGGCCGAACCTTAAGAGAGGAGGCTACGGCATACTATTGCTCTCTGAAATAAGAAACGCATAAGCAGAAAAATGGCAATCAAGAGAAGACCCGTATCGCCCAGGCAGAAGATGATCAACCTGATGTACATCGTTCTGCTGGCCATGCTTGCTCTCAATGTGTCGCCCGACGTCCTCAACGGTTTCACGATCGTGGAGGACAACATCAGGCGCTCTACGGCCAGCACGACCTCAGACAACGAATCGATGTACCGCGGCCTCGACGCCCAGATGGCGGCCAATCCTGTAAAGGTAAAGGAGTGGTTCAACAGGGCCAGGCAGGTAAAAGCCATGAGCGACTCACTCTACGACTACGCCGAGGCTCTGAAGCGCGCTATAGTGCTTCACAGCGACGGCGCCGACGGTAATGTGCTCGACATACGCAATAAGGACGACCTCGAAAGCTCGACATATGTGATGCTCAATCCCACCTCGGGCCAGGGAAGCCGCCTCTACCGCGCCATCAATACCTATCGCACCCGTATCACAAGCATGATCACCGACCGCGACGAGCAGAAGGTGATCAATCATAACCTCGCCACCGTCGTACCGAAGCGCGCGGGCAACCTCGGCAAGAACTGGCAGCAGTACATGTTTGAGAACACGCCGACCGCCGCAGCCGTAGCCCTGCTGAGCAAGCTCCAGAACGACGTGCGCTACGCCGAGGGCGTGGCGCTGCGCAATCTCGTGGCCAACATCGACATCAAGGATATCCGTGTCAACCAGCTCAGCGCATTCGTCATCCCGAGCGCCAGCACGGTGGTGCAGGGCGGCAAGTTCAGCGCGCAGATCATCATGGCCGCAGTGGACACGACCAAGCGCCCCAGCATCTACATCGGCGGGCGCAGGGTCAGCTCCGACGGCAAGTATGAGTTCACCTGTGGCCGCACGGGCGACTTCAATCTGACAGGCTTCATCGAGATGGAGAACGGCAGCGGACAGATCATCCGCCGCAACTTCTCCCAGAAATACAGCGTTGTGGCGCCTGCGGCCACCGTCTCGGCCGATCTGATGAATGTGCTCTACGCCGGCTACAGCAATCCGATGTCCGTCTCCGCCCCCGGTGTGCCGCTCAGCAAGATCGGCGTGTCGATGAGCGGCGGTTCGCTGACACCGGCAGGCGAGGGCAAGTACATCGCCCGCCCCGAAGCCGTGGGCAAGGACGCCGTGATCACCGTGACCTCGGACATGGAGGGTCGCAGGGTGGAGATGGGCAAGTTCACATTCCATGTGCGCAAACTGCCCGACCCGACCGCTTACATCGCGTTCAGCGATGAGAAGGGCGCCGCCAGCCAGTACAAGGGCGGACGTCCGCTCAGCAAGAGCATACTCATGAGCTCGCGCGGCATAGGTGCGGCCATCGACGACGGGCTGCTCAACATCCCCTTCAGCGTGCAGGGCTTCGAGACGGTCTTCTTCGACAATATGGGCAACGCCGTGCCCGAGATTTCCAATTCGTCCAACTTTACAGAGCGGCAGAGGAACATGTTCCGCATGCTCTCCCGCGGCCGCCGGTTCTATATCACCCGCATCAAGGCCACAGGCCCCGACAAGATCGAGCGCACCCTGCCTCAGGCTCTTGAGGTGATCGTAAACTGACACGATAATAACACAGGAACAATGAGAATACATCAGATAATCAGAAACGTCGCGACGGGAGTGATGCTCCTCGTGCTGCCGGCTCTGCTCCCTGAGACCGCGTCGGCCCAGAGCAACAACGACGGCGGCCGCCCGGCTCTCACCGTGCGCCGCGACCGGCAGTCCACCTCCTCCAAGCCCAGAAGCAGCAGCAAGAGCAAGGCCACGACCCAGGATAAGGCCGCCAAGACCAACACCGCCACGAAGGCCGCTGCCGACACTAAGGCGAAGGCCAATCCCACCATACCGGCGCGCACAGCCCCCGCCGCAGCGACGGGCAAGGACAACGGCAAGACTGCCCGCCCCAAGTTCGTGCCGCGCCGCCAGACTACGGCCGCCAAGCCGCAGCAGGTGAGCGACGACCGCGCACAGCTCGACTTCCCCGTGGCTCCCGACATGCCCAAGGACGTATCCTGGCGCCGCGACATCTATCGCAGCATCGACCTCACGCAGGACGCCAACGCTACGCTTTATTATCCCCTCGAGCAGGAGGGCGACCAGATCAACCTGTTCACATACATCTTCCGCCTCATCATGCGCGGCCAGATCAAGGCCTACGCCTACACGCTGAGCGGCAATGAGAAATTTGACGACGCCAATATCGTAAAGGCCAAAGACCTCCTCGACCGCTACCACATCTACTACGAGACCAAGGACGGCCGCACGCATATCAACGACAGCGATATTCCCGCCGCCGAGGTGACCGAATATTTCATCAAGGAGAGCTCCTACTTCGACCAGCGCACCGCCACCTTCCACACCAAGGTCGTGGCGCTCTGCCCCGTGCTCAAGAGGGCCGACGATTTCGGCGGCGCCGACGCGCGCTACCCCATGTTCTGGGTGAAATACTCCGACCTCGAGCCCTACCTCACCAAGCTCCCGCTCACAGGCAGCAACTATAACAACGCCGCCACCATGAGCGCCGACGACTACTTCGCCATGAACCGCTACAAGGGCAAGATCTACAAGACCAACAACCTTCAGGGCCGCGTGCTGGCCAACTACTGCACCACCGACTCGGCCATGACCAAGGAGCAGAACAAGATCGAGAAGCAGCTCACCGACTTCGAGCAGCACATCTGGGGCAAGGACTCCGCCGACTCGGCCAAGATAAAGAAGGACACCGTAGCGCCGACCGACAAGAAGTCGCGCCGCACACTCTCCAGCCGTCGCCGCTCGAACTCCGACAGCGGTTCCGTCTCCGGCTCGCGCAAGAGCCGCGGCGCCAACAGCGGTTCCGGAGCCGCCCGCGTGACCGTGAGACGCCAGCGCCACTGATCCGGAGGCCGCCCAGGCTTCTCCGCCCGCTTGAATGTAAGGCAGCCAAGGCCGCAAGCGTTTCAGAGAATTACAAATATATTTCAGACCATTACAAGGCCGCAGGGGAACAGCTCCTCTGCGGCCTTGCTGCGTATGCGGGAAAGACTCGCTGTTTATACGCTTTCACAATCTTACTGTGAGAAGAATGCTGTCTCCAAAAAGGGGAAAGTTATCTACTACGAAATGATGAATTCATTTCGTAGTAAGGAAGATTTCGAATATAATAGCTTTAGGCGACGTTAGTTAGGATGCCGGCCGCATAAAAAGTGCGCGGCGAAAAGACCGGCGTGGCATTGAGCGAATAATAACTGGGAGGGTCGCTGCCCTCCCAGTTATCGTCGCCTCTCCTGACTTCGTCACTCGGGAAACATTACTTTCGCAAATTGTTGATATATAAATG
>OMUV01000171.1 GCA_900314335.1 uncultured Prevotellaceae bacterium
CCATCATCCATGGATTCTGACGTTTCAAAGCCATGCGAAGATGACGTGTCAGCACGACCTCGCTATGTGTCTTGCGTCCCAGCGTATATTGTTCGCCAAGTGCCTCATTGTCAAAATTATACACAGGCTTCCAGCCAAGTTCTTTTTCCAAGAGTTCGGCTGTCGATTTCTGTATTAATTGATCTTCGCTATAGTCTTTTGCCATAAACTGAGTATATACTAATTCGTGGTTAAACGCTGTCTAAGATATTCTTCTATTGTATTTATCTCATTTCCATAAGCATTTTTGTAGAAACGTAAAATATCATTATTTACAGTATCCAAAGGGAGAGCTAACAAATTGCTAATTTTCCAAAACTCGCTATGAGTTCCTGCTGCAATACCTTTATGACAAAAGTCTATAATCTCATCAGATGTTTTAGACCATGCCTGTTCAAGATATTGTTTATTTGATGCTTTTATTATTGATTGTAATAAATATTTTTCAGGATTACAATCACCTGGAAGATAGGTAATTCTGCTATCGAAATAATAAATCTTTTCCGCTTCAGACTCCTGACGATCATCAAGTTTTTTTATGATTCTTTTTATCACTTCCTTTTTCTTTGTACTCTTATCTCCATCCATAATGACACAGAAGTTATTACTTTCTTCTCTGAAATGCGCTTCCATTTGGGCTGGAATAGAATTATCAGCAGAACCTATGATCTTAACATCAATTCTCTTACGGATTTCTTCACATAGCACATTTTGCAGGAAAGATTGTGCAACTTCATCCTCAACAAATACAGACATCTCTGGTTGATTTTGCCCAGACAAGGCGGATAAAGCAAATTCAGAAGATATTTCTTGCGTTATAGTAGTTCTAACCCCAGACGATTGAATTAAAACTCTTCCATCTAAAGGGAGAGAATCCAATATGTACTGTGAATGAGTTGAACAAACAATTTGGCAATGTTTTTTCTTGCATACTCCCTTTAACACCTCTATTAACTTCTTCTGAGCACTAACATGTATGCCTAACTCTATCTCATCAACAACAATCAAAGCCCCTTCGCCTGCTGTTAGAATTTCATAGAGCAATGTAAGAACAGCATTTTCACCTGCTCCCATATTATATCCAGTATATTGATTTATATTAGTGACATAGAACAGGCGGCAATTCTTGTATTCTTTTAATTTGATATCTGAGTACCCTTGACCAAAAATAGTTGTCAATGAATTAATCAAATACTGTTTTTCATCATCTGTTAATGCTTTTTCCTTAAAGTTACTTCTATAAGCACGATATTTGTTATCTTCCGATGGTGGAAGTATTCTATTAATTCCGAGGAAAGAAACAACTCTTTCTGGTCTTGTGTTATAATCGTTCCACTTTCCGTTTGGCTTCTTTTTCCTTATATCTTCTCCTTTTACTTTTGGAGGCTTTGGTGTGATATTTGTTAAATATGTAGATTTTATTTTTATTTGTGAAACAAGACCTTTTTCCTCTGGAGCAAATATGAAAAAATCGCTGTATGTATAGTAGTTGATATTTTTATTGAAAGGGACAAAAGAACTGGTATTATGGAAGGCACAGCATACCAATGCTAACAATGTCGATTTACCAGAGCCATTAACACCTGCTATAGCAGTAATAGGATACTTGAATTCCACTTTTGATGGATGTATACCTCTAATACCGCCATCACTAACTTCGATACTTTGTAAAAAGTTGTAATTAGGATTGTTCTGAAAAATCTGACGAATTTGACTATCTATAGGTTTATCTTTATACATCGTATTAACATGATTTCGTTTGTGATTCTACATTTATTTCTCCACTCATCAGCTTCGGAAGCAAACGGTCACGAACTTCGGTGAGGAGGCGGATTTGGGATAATAACCCTTGCCTCTGGTTATAGAACTTTGAAAATGGTTGATATAACTCAAAGTTCTTGGAAACACAGAATTCGATTGAGTCAATATGCTTTTTTCCAAGATGAGCTACAGTAGCACCAACAAGTGTTTGTTCAAAAAACTTTATTGGTTCTTGTATTGCTTGGAATATAAATCCTTTCACATCTTCTGTTTTTGGCCTGAAAGAGCAGGCTCGTTGCACAAGGTATGCATTGCCACCACTCCAACTATTAATATGAAATATTCCATCCATACCAACTACGATATCACCATTATGGACTATATAGCTTTTTGGCGCTTCTTCTGTTGTATAATCAGAGGTGATTCCATCAGGGATGTTCCTTATTCGTAAAATGGGCACACCTTCGCCATTGCTATTGAACAGTTTGCCATCAAAAGCATATCCATATTGCACATCGACCATGTCAACTAGCCTTTTCTTCTCCCATCCTTCTGGCACACCATCGACGATTTTTGTGTTTTCGTGTCCGGGAAAGTGGAGGTCAACAAACCATTCCTTATAGAGCCGCTGAGCTGCTTCTTCCAATAGCTTTATCTGCTTCTGATAGTTCTCTATCAATGAGTCGTAGCGAGAGAGGATAGAGGCAATGCGGTGCTGAGTAGGTAGTTCTGGCAAGTCAATCTTCAAGTTTCTTATGGTTGGAAGGTTGACATGAGCTACTGTTGCACCATTTGCAGTACTCAAGAGATTATATTGCTGTTTAGGCGCTAAAAGGAAATAGGTTAGGAATGCTGGATTAACCATTTCTTGATTAGGCCTAATAAGTACAGTCCTTTGTCCAAGACAAACCTTTTCTCCTTTTTGAATCAATGCGACATTGCCAGCCGTGGCCTCACGGGCAAAGATTAAATCATTCTCTTGCGGAATGGCACGGGCATTCCTCTTGTTGTAAACATCCTCACAAACACGATGCATTCCATCATAGACCAGTCTTCCCTTACCAATGTTGGGAGTACGTACTAATGGGAACCCTTTACCTTCATCGTTAGCTGTTGTATGAGGACAATCAACAATGAGTTCACAGACTTCACTCAACAAAAACTCACTCATACCTCATCCTCCCTTCTTTCATTTCCCCATTTAACTTTTGCAACTTCAAGGGACTTTTGTATCTGTTGTACGAGGACATCGCGCGGAGGCAGTTCTGTCATATATTGAGCCACCTTTATTCCCGATTTGTCGAGTTGGAGAAGTTCTATCTGTTCCTCACTACCTTCAGTACAGAGTAAAAGACCAAGTGGAGTTTCTTCACCTGGCTCCATTTCATTCTGCTCAAGCCAACGTAGATACAGCTCCATCTGACCTTTGTATTGAGCTTTGAAACGACCGAGTTTCAAATCAATGGCAATAAGGCGATGTAGTTTGCGGTGATAGAATAGCAGGTCAAGATAGAAATCCTCTCCATCAATAATCATTCGCTTTTGACGCTCAGCAAAGCAGAATCCATTTCCAAGTTCAAGAATGAACTGTTCCAGATGTGCGACAAGACTGTCTTCCAAGTCCTTCTCGCTATACAAGCCTTTTAATCCAGTAAATTCAAGGAAATAAGGGCTTTTGAACACTACATCAGGAGAAACAACTTTATTATCTCTAACATTGGCAAGTTCCTGTTTTACAACTTCCTCAGGCTTTGAAGATAATGCAGTACGCTCGTATAGCATTCCATCAATTTCTTTGCGAAGCTGACGAACGCTCCATCTATTGGCTGATGCCAGCGTGAAATAATAATCACGTTGCAGTTCGTCTTTCAATGGCAGTAGCTCCACGAAATGCGACCATGATAATTGTCGCGACGCTGTCGAGACAATCTGAGAATCAGGAAAAAGGGTTGCGAACTGCATGTGACGATACAGGCTTTTCATGTCAAAGCCTTTGTGTCCGTAGATATTCTGTAATTGTCGTGACACTGTCGCGACAATCTGCTTTCCATAATCAGCTCGTTCATTTCCAAGCACATCGCGGTTAATTCGCTCGCCAATATGCCAGTACATCATGGTAAGCTCATAGTTGGCTGTAGATGCCACATGGATTCGCGCTTCGTCAATGATTTGACGGAGGTCAGTCATCAAATTTCCAACTACTGCACCCATTGCTGAAATATCGGTTGACACTATTGGTTTTATCTCTTTTGCCATGATTTACTTCGTGTTAAGAGTTTCCCATTCCTTCATGATCTCGCTCATTAGCAAGTTGGCTTCTTTGTTGAGTGAGGCGAGTTCTGTATGGATTTCATTCATACGCTCATGGAAGTCAACGCCATCGTCTTCGACTTCAGCAACACCCACGTATGCACCTGGGGTAAGGCTGTAGTTCTTCTCGCTAATTTCGTCGATGGTTGCAATTTTGCAAAGACCAAGCACATCCTGATATTCGCCTTCAAGACCGAACTTTGAAGTGAGCCAAATGGCTTCGTTTACCATATCCTTGGCTTCAAGAGTAACAGCAAGTTCCGCCTCATTGGAGGCAATGACAGCCTTCCGTTCATCCTTCTCCTTTTTCCCTTTTGTCTTTTTGAGGGCATCTTGTTGGTCTTTGATATACTTTTTGTACATCGCCTCCTCGGAGTTGAGCACACCAAGGGCTTTCTCGAAAGTCATGTCACGATCTTGCCAAGAATAAGAGTCATGCTTCTCGGCATGTTCGCTAAGTGCATTCCAATACTCATTGATAAGCGACTTATACTTGTCCTGCTCTCCACGATAGAGGTGTACAATAGCTTGCAGGTTTTTCAACTGCCACTCTGACCACTCATTAAGAGTACGGTCAACAACCGTATAATAGTTGCGGGCATCGATGAAAAGTACACGATTCTTATTCTCTAAACGCTTTGCCTTGTCAAAGAACCACAGCGAGCAAGGGAGCGAGAGGGTATAGAAAAAGTTGTTGCCCACACTTACCATAACATCCACATCGCCTGTTAAAACAAGTTTTTCACGGATGTCACGATCCTTGTTGGCACTATCTGTTGCCGATGATGCCATCACGAATCCTGCACGGCCATGGTCATTGAGGTAGGCATAGAAATATGAAATCCAGAGATAGTTGGCATTACCAATCTCTTTTGTCTTAGCATTAACACCTGGTAAGCCGAATGGCAAACGACCAGCAGCAGATGCGGACTCAGCTTTCACTTTATCTACATTGAATGGAGGATTCGCCATCACGTAGTCACACTTTCCTGCAAGGTTGTGTGCATCATGATAGAAAGAGTTAGCCTCATCACCAGAGACAATCCTGCCATTCAAACCGTGTACTGCCATGTTCATCAGACAGAGTTGGGCATTGTATTCCACCTTTTCCTGACCGTAGAAGGTCATCTGTGTATTGGCATTCATACCACCAGCATTCACAAAGTCGCCAGTTTGAACGAACATACCTCCCGAACCACAAGCAGGATCAAGCATTACGCCCTGTTCTGGCTCCAGTACATTTACGAGCATCTTTACCAAAGACTTAGGAGTGAAGAACACACCATCGTCTGATGCTACAGCCTTAGCAAACTTGCTGAGGAAGTACTCATAAATACGACCTATAACATCGCCACCGATTTCGTCGAGTGTCTTGTTATTAAAGATACGAAGGAGTTCACGCAACAGTTCATCGCTGAACATAGTGTATGATTTAGGCAGAATACCTGTCAACTGTTCGCTTTGTTCTTCGACCAGAGTCATAGCGCGATTGACAGCTTCGCCCAAAGGTTGGTCATCCGACAGATTTACCAGATAGTCAAACTGAGCCTCACGAGGAAGGTAGAGAGCACTTTTAGCAGCAAAATCACTTGGTTCAACAGGCATTACGCGACCACCACGACTTGGACGATTCTTCAGCAATTCAGCTTCAACCATCTTGAAGCGACTATATGCGTATCTTAGAAACAGCAATGCCAACACCGGCATACAGTATTGGCTTGATGTGAGTTTACTTCCTGCACGAAGCAGGTCTGCCGACTCCCAAAGGTCAGCTTCCAGTTTGCGAATATTTATCTTTTCTGTCATTTGCTTCAATTATAAAGGTTGTTCATTGCTTACAAGGTCGCTCATTTTAACCTGTAGGATTTCTGCAATCTTTTTGATAGTCTCTAATGAAGGCTGTGCTTTGTTGGTACACCACTTGCTAATAGTTGCAGGGTCTTTTTCCATTTGCTCTGCTAACCATTTTGCTGTTTTATGCTGTTCAACAAGCACCACTTTCAATCTATTGAGGTCTTTATTTGCCATTATACAAAATTTTAATGCAGCAAAAATACTAATTTTTCATGTAAAACGTGCAAGAATAAACAAAAATATGACAAAATGCGGCAATTTTCTTTGCCTTTTAGTTCAATTGAGACTAAAAATCACAAAATTGACACCAATATTTGTGAGATTGAAAGCCACAGCTAAAATCAAGACAATGACTTGTCGCAAACCTTATCCTCCATTTAAGTACCAAGTTTGAATATCGAAGCGTGTAAGCAATTCACTATATTCATCCCACAATCACCAATATGGTGCATTATCTAAAATCGCTTTCAGAAATGTTGCTATTTTGTTACCCGATTAATTGTAATATCTATGTATCTATCTTATAATAAATGCTTTTATAAAATCCTATAGGATAATAGCCTAATACCCCTACCTACTATCGATGTCGGGGAAACTAGCCAGATAAAACAGCAAGCTTTTAGGGCCACTATGCCCAGTGGTTCTTCTTCGTCCTGGGATTCTTCATATCTGATGTCGTGGTAGTCATGCTGGTTGGCAAATGGCTCTAGTCATCTAATGTTCCCATCATCGTTTTTGGGCTTCATTTTGGGAACAATTAACCTACTTACAATCTGCATTACCTCTGAATGTTAGTTTGGGGCTCTTCTGCTGTCAACCGTGATTAAATTATTAATCCAACACAAGCCCCCTTTTTACTATAGGAAATGGTTGGCAAATATTCAGGATTGACGGGAATAAACCTTATGTGAGATTGCTATATAATGATATCTATGTACTATGTCAGTCATCTACTATGATTATAAGATTCGTTCTCGGCTTGCCTTATATGTAGTCTTGATTCTATCTCTATTTTTTTATTTATGATTTCCGAGATTCTGCAATTGACCAAATAATCTATATGTTCTTTCCTATTATATTTTTCTCTTGCTTCTTTACGTACCTCAGCATCTTTAGTTTTTAAATAGTCTGCATTTCTAAAAATGTTACCAGTTCCGCGAAAAGAATGTAATAAATCATCTCCTTCCTTTTTATCGAAAGTGCTCAAGATTTGTTCAAATTCATATTTTTTCTTATAAGGATTTGTGTCGCCTAGATAGATTTTTAGACCACAAGCTGTTCTATCATCGCGATAGTCATGAATAGGAGGTAGAAGTTTTGCAAGATATTCATCTGTATAAATGGCATCTCGGTCAAGACGGTAGCTTTCACCCTCGGTATCAGAATTCATCTTAAAATATTCATGACTAAATTTAGTCTCATATGAATCAATTATAGCATCTATATCAAGTTCATCCACTTTCCGTGTTATTTCATCCAAAATATGTTCATATGATATATCCTCAAAATAAAAGTCAATCATTTCTGACAATTTATTACAAGGGAATGTTAGTTCTAATGCCTTTTTGTCCTGTGGATTATAATTGATATTCACATGATCTCCTTCTGAAATAAATGTTATACTGGGAGATATGAATTCTACATATTTATGTACATTTACCCATTTAGGGATGAGAATAGAAAAGGACAATGATTCTAATTCTGTTTTAGTCCATTTTCTCTTATAATAGGTAAAATCGTCAAAACACCAAATATCACCGTTTCTTAAGACAACACCTTTTTTATATGGTTTCCACATCTGTTGCTCATTATCACGACAGTATTCCTTTATAGAATAATTACATTTCTTTTCCCATCTGTGATGCTCTTCTGACCATTTACCTTTAGGACAATGAGCACAATCTCCATGATTCCACCATTCTGTTTGATGGTCAATGGGTTCATACTGCATCCATTCATCATAAGAAATAAATTGGTTTTCCTTTAATAACTCAATTTTAAATGGAACGCTATGTAAATTAGTGCATCCTCCAAAGGCACCAAATCCAATTTCTTCAATATCATTACCTCCTGTGATTGTTCTTAATTTTGTACATCCTTCGAACAATCTTGTGGGCAGTTTTTTAAGTCCTTGAGGGATATGAACTTCTTCTAATTCCTTATTATAAGCCATACCATAAGGCTCCAACTGTAATTCGCCATTCGTTTCAAGGATATTTATTCTCTTTATGGTACTGTTTCTTAATGTAATATTTTTAATGTTAGAGCCGAAAACTATTTCTTCAAGTTTTGGACAATCGCTTAAGTTTGAGCCTCCGTAACCGTCTGTTCGAGTTTCATTGTTAAACGTATTGAGTCCCAGCCCGACAATTTTTTTCAACTCTTGAAGACCACGTATCATTGGCATATTTTCTAATCTGTCAGGAAGAATAATTTCCTTGACATGGGAAAGGCATTCATATTTATTTATACGTATCTTTCCTCCATAACCAAATTCAGAACATTGATTAAGACCTAACCTTAACTGACTATAAGAACTTGATGATTTAAGTTCACTCAAATCAAAAATGTCTATTTTCCCTTTAAATGCGTTATAGAATTTCTTGTCAAACACCACACTTTTGAAGTCAATTGTACCAATAACTTTTACGCAGTTAGTGTCTGCTGGAATTTCACATATAATCGATATTTCATCCCAATAAGTAGTATGATAAAACAATATGGCAGATGCGGAATCGGAAAGATCTAATGTGTAAGTTTTCATCTTTTATCAATAACTTATTAAATTAATAATTAACTATGTTTCTCGGACGTAACTAATTCTTTTTAGATAGTTCTTGATTCATTAATTCCTTAACCTTTTCTGCGTACATCTCGCCAGTATAC
>OMUV01000015.1 GCA_900314335.1 uncultured Prevotellaceae bacterium
CGGGCCGAATAATTCCATATAGTCGCAAAAATCAGGCAGACAGGAGATAAATTTCATTATCTTTGCTTCTGAAGCGAAAAAAGTCTGACTTGCGCGTGATTCACATTAACCTCCTGCTGAGAACATGCATTCTCCTCGTCCTCTCCCTCACGCTCTGTGCGGGGACGGCCCGCGCCGTGACGCTGCAGCCCGACAGCGATGCCAACCGCTATGTGGCGCGCTCGCTGATGGTGGGCATCGGGTCGGTCAACAGGATGGAGACGTACCTCTCGCCGCTCGAATACACCGGCACGGAGGGCCGCTTCCTCTACGAGAGCCGGCGCATGACGCGCATGATGGGCGGGAGGGTGAGTGTGCGCCACGCCGTGGAGGGCAACTTCAGCGTCGCGCACAATCCTACCCACGACGCCTCCTACCTCTCGGGCGACCTCGACTGGCAGAACGCGTGGCACTACAACCTCAGCCCCGCCCGCGGCCTCACGCTGCTGCTCGGCGCCGGGACATGCCTCTCCGTGGGCGCCGTCTACAACACCCGCAACGGCAACAACCCCGCCCAGGGCAAGCTCTCCGGCGACGTGGACGCCTCGGCCGCGGCCAGTTACTCCTTCCCCCTTTTCGGCATCCCCCTCACGGCGCGCTATCAGATCGACATGCCCCTGCTGGGGCTGATGTTCTCGCCCCAGTACGGCCAGTCCTATTACGAGATATTCTCGCTGGGTCACCACAAGCACAATGTCTGTGTCACATGGCCGGGCAACGCGCCCACGTTCCGCAATCTGCTGACGCTCGATGTGCCGATCAGAAAGGTGGGCACCATTCGCCTCGGCTGGCGGGCGGACATCAGGCAGAGCAAGGTTAACGACCTCAAGAGCCATGCCTGGAGCTCGCTGTTCATGCTCGGATACGTACGCCACTTCCGCATCATCAAGGTGAGGGATGAGGAATATCATAAATCAAACTTCTGACGATGAGACGCTCTCTGCTGCTTATACTCTCTGCCTTCGCCCTCCTCGCATCCTGCATCACGGAGGACGTGCCCCACAATACGCCGATGGGCAATTTCGAGGCGCTCTGGAAGGCCATGGATCAGCACTACTGCTTCTTCGACGCCAAGCAGAAGCTCTACGGCGTGGACTGGGACGAGGTGCACACCCGTTACCGCAGCAGGATCACGCCCAACATGACCAACATCCAGCTCTTCGACACTCTGGGCAATATGCTCGCCACCCTGCGCGACGGCCACGTCAACCTATACGCCTCGCACGACGTGGCGCGCTACTGGCAGTGGTATGAGAACTATCCCGCCAACTACAGCGACTCGCTGCTGAGGGTCTACATGGGCACGGACTACGCCATTGCCGCAGGTATGCACTACAAGGTGATCGACGGCAATATCGGTTACCTGCGGGTCTCCACGTTTGAGAACTCGATCGGCGACGGCAATCTCACCGAGATATTCCGGCGGTTCGCCCTGACGGACGGCATTATCGTCGACGTTAGGAGCAATCAGGGCGGCATGATCACTTCCGCCGAAAAGTTGGCCTCCTGTTTCTACACCAAGCGCCAGATAGCCGGTTACATGCAGCACAAGACGGGCACAAGGCACAATGATTTTTCCAAGCCCGAGGCCATATATATCGACCGCATGAAGGGCATCTACTGGCGCAAGCCCGTGGTGGTGCTGACCAATCGCTCCACCTTCAGCGCGGGCAATAATTTCGTGATGTATGTCAAAGACCTGCCCAATGTGACCCTCGTGGGCGACAGGACGGGCGGCGGCGCCGGCATGCCCTTCCAGAGCGAACTGCCCAACGGCTGGAGCGTGCGCTTCTCGGCCTGCCCCATCTACGACGCCGGCATGCAGCTCACCGAGGACGGCATAGAGCCCGATGTAAGGGTCGACATTACCTCGGCCGACTATCAGCGCTCGCGCGACACCATCATCGAGCGCGCCATCGACATCATCCTCTCCTCCAAGTAGGAAATAATCACCGGCTTGGTTTGTCATACGCAAAAGTTTTCCTACTTTTGCATTAATTCAACGCATCTGTGGCGGAATTGGTAGACGCGCCAGACTTAGGATCTGGTAACTTCGGTTGTGTAGGTTCGAGTCCTATCAGGTGTACATATTTATCCCTATTGTCAGGGCGATGATAGATCTGAGGAACATTCATAAGAGTTTTGGAAATCTCGAGGTGCTTCGCGGCATAGACCTCCATGTGGACAAGGGCGAGGTCGTGAGCATCGTGGGCCCCAGCGGCGCGGGCAAGACGACCCTCCTCCAGATAATGGGTACGCTCGACCGCCCCACGTCGGGCTCTGTGGTGCTCGCCGGGCAGGATGTGCGCTCCATGAAGAGCGACGCGCTGGCCCGCTTCCGCGGCGAGCACATCGGTTTCGTATTTCAGCAGCATCAGCTCCTGGGCGAATTCAGCGCCGAGGAGAATGTGCTCATCCCCGCTCTCATCAAGGGCACTCCCCGACAGGCTGCACGCGACCGCGCTCGCGAGCTCCTCGACTTCGTAGGGCTCAGCGACCGCCGCACCCACAAGCCCGCCGAGCTCTCGGGCGGTGAGCAGCAGCGTGTGGCCGTGGCCCGCGCCCTCATCAACAATCCCGACATGGTGCTGGCCGACGAACCGTCCGGAAGCCTCGACACGCGCAACAAGATAGAGCTCCACAAACTCTTCTTCGCCCTGAGGGACAAGTACGGACAGACCTTCGTCATCGTTACCCACGACGAGACGCTCGCCGCACAGACCGACCGCACCATCCACATGCGCGACGGGCTCATCGTGACGCCCGACGAAGAGCAGATGACCGTCTGAGCCGCGCAGTCCTGCCTCATGCAGGCGCGGCGACGCGCTCTAAGGGTCATCGCTACCCGGGGAAGAGAACGGAAAATATACAGAACTACTACGGTATGTGCTCACCCAGAGCGCATGCCGTATTGTTTTGCCCCTCTCTGATGTATTGAGAACGAAGAGGCGGAAGGTGCCGGAGATCTACCCTTTATAGCCCGACAGATACTGCCCCACGACGGGGATGCGGCTGAAGGCTATCGACAGGATCGAGGCGGTGGCGAAGGTGCAGACGGCCGTGAGCAGGATGCACAGTCCCGTGGGCACAATGGGCTTGAAGAGGCCCGAGTAGAGGATGATGAACACGAGGTGCATCAGGTATGTCCCGTAGCTGGCCTTGGAGAGCTCCGTCACGACCGTGCGGTAGAAGCGGCCGCTGTAGGTGAACTTGCGCGCGATCATGAAGTAGGCTATCGTCGTGAGCACCACGCCGGTGCCGCAGAACCGCCAGCTCTGCTCCATGAGCACCACCTTCTCCAGGCCCGCGCTCACGGGGAAGTCCTTCGGCATCACGGCCCAGAACCAGCCGGCCACTATCGCGTAGCCCACTACCCAGAGCGGGATGGCGATGGCGAGCGTCCGGCGCCAGCTCATGGCGGGCACACATTTCTTGAAGTAATGGCCCAGAAGCACGAAGCCGATGAATCCACTCACATAGTAGAGCATGCCGAACTCGTTCCAGTTTGCCTCGCCCCACAGTTCCGTGCTGCCGTTCATGGCGAGCGCCGCCTGACGGAAGAAGGGGATGAGAGTCGTGAAGAGCCATATGCCGAGGTAGACCTGCTCCTCCCGCTTGCTCACCTTCTCGATCCACGGCGAGATGACCGGCATGATGAGGTAGAGCCCGATGATCATGTAGATGAACCAGAGGTGGCCCCAGTTCTGATTGAAGCTGAAGACGAACGGCCCGAAAGCCTCGCCGGGCGTGTGGCCCATGCCGATGAACACGAGGCTGAGGATCACTATCCACACCATCGCTGGGACCACCACTCTCTGGAAGCGGCGGGCGAAGAACTGCCGCGGGCTCTTGGTGAGCGGCAGCAGTAGGTAGCTCGAGGTGATGACGAATAGCGGCACACTGGCCCTCACGGCGCTGTCCACGAGCGTGGCCCAGAGGGCGTTGCTGCGGTTGAGGATCTCCAGGCCGTCGCCGCCCAGGTAAAACGGTTCGCAGGAGTGGACCACGATCACCATGAAGCAGGCCAGCACTCTCAGATAGTCAAGAAAAACGATTCGGTTAGTCATATCAGCAAAGTTATGAGGCCAAAGTTACGGCTTTCTGCTCATTAATAAGGCGGAGATATGAACGAATGTGATATTTTCCCATAAAAACTGCTCCGTCCCTGAAGAAGGGGCGGAGCAGAATATATCGCGGCGGAGCGAAGCGGCGGCGCGCTGCGCGCTTATCGCGCAGGATGATTTCCCGCAGGCATCGCGGCGGAAAGAAGTGCTACAGGTCGTCGACGATGGCCGTGCTCTTGGCGTAGGCCGTGCTCTTGGCCTCGAAGAAGTCCGTCTTGACCATGTTGGCGTTGGCGTAGTCGGCCACCCAGTGCATGTCGGCGGGCTCGCTGCGGTTGTCCTCGAAGAGCCATCCCATATCGAGGCTGTGCCATCTCAGATTGCCGAGGTAGCGGATATAGTCGGTGATCATGCGGGTGTTGAGGCCGGGGATGTCATCGCCTATCACATAGCGGCCCCATTCTATCTCCTGCCTCACGCCTTCCTTCATCATGCTCTCGTAGACGCTCACCCGTTCGGGCGTGAACATCTCTGGCTCCTCCTTCTGCATCTCGAGGAGAATGTTGCGGAACAGCCAGAGGTGCGTGTTCTCGTCGCGGTTGATATACCTTATCTCCTGGGCCGAACCGGGCATCTTGCCGTTGCGGCTGAGGTTGTAGAAGAACATGAACCCGCTGTAGAAATAAATGCCCTCCAGGATAAAGTTGGCCATCATGGTCTTGGTGAGCGTGAAGAGCGTCGGGTTGGCGTGGAACTCGTTGTAGCAGTCGCCGATAAACCGGTTGCGGCGCAGCAGGTGCTCGTCGCTCTTCCACTGATAGAGGATGTCGTTGCGCTCCTCGGGGCTGCATATCGTGTCGAGCATATAGCTGTAGCTCTGCGAATGGACACATTCCTGAAAGGCCTGTATGTGCAGACACAGATTTACCTCGCTGGCGGTGATGTATTCGCTCACGGAGGGCAGGTTGTTGCTCTGCAGCGAGTCGAGAAAGACCAGGAAACTGAGGATCTTGTCGTAGGCCGTGCGCTCGGCCTTCTCGAGATGCGGATAGTCCTTGGTGTCCTGCATCAGGTTGATCTCCTCCGGTATCCAGAAGTTGTTCATCGCCTGGCGATACCAGTTGCTCGCCCAGCTATAGCGCATGTTGTTGAAGTCGTTGAGGTTGGTGGTGTTGCCCCCTATGAGGCGGCGCTTTCTGAGGTCCGTGTCGCCGTCGGGATTAAAGAGGGCATTGGGCTTAAGTTGTTTGTCTTCCATTGTCTTGTCGTTTTAAGATGCGCAGCTCTCGCACTCCTCTACCTCGAGCGATTTGCTGCGTACGTAGTATATTGTCTTGACGCCTTCCTTCCAGGCCTGCACGTAGAGGTTGAGCAGGCGGCGCATGGTGTAGTCGTTGGTGATGTATAGGTTCATGCTCTGCGCCTGGTCGATGTGGCGCTGCCGGATGCCCGCGGCCCTCACGCTCCAGCTCTGGTCGATGAGGTAGGCGTCCTTGTAGGGCCACCATGTGCGGCTCGAGAGCTCCGGCGCCACGCGCGGCAGGATAGCGCCCTTCTTCTCCTCGAGGTAGAAGCGCTTCATGACCGGGTCGATGCCAGCCGTGGTGCCGGCGATGATGCTCGTCGAGCTCGTCGGAGCCACAGCCATGATGTACGCGTTGCGCATGCCGTAGCGGCTCACCAGAGCGCGCGTGCGCTGCCATGCGGGGGAAGTGTAGCCGCGCTTGGTGAAGTATTCGCCGCTCTGCCATTCGCTGCCATCGTAGACGGAGCAGGCGCCCTTTTCGGCGGCGAGGCGCGCGCTTGCCTCTATTGCCAGGCGGTTGATGAGCTCAAATGTGGTGTCGGCGAAGCGCAGGTGCTCCTCGCTTTCCCAGGCTATGCCCCTCTTGGCCAGAGCGTGGTGATAGCCGCTTACCCCGAGCCCGATGCTGCGATACTCTCGGTTGGTCAGGCGCGCGTAGGGCAGGGGATAGAAGTTGAGATCGATCACATTGTCCAGCGCTCTGACGGCCGTCTCAATGGTGTGGCGCATAGCCTGCTCGTCCTCGAGCGGGAGGTGACCGAGGGAGAGGCTGGCGAGATTGCACACCACAAAGTAGCCGGGCTTCGTAGTGCTCACGACGACCGTCTCGCCGTCCACCACGCGTGTCTCCGTCGCTCCGTCCCCGATGGCGCTCATGTTCTGGGCTATCTCCGTGCAGAGGTTGGAGCAGTAGATCATGCCCTTGTGCGGGTTGGGGTTGAGGCGGTTCACTGTGTCGCGGTTGAAGGCGAAGGGTGTGCCCGTCTCGACGGCTGAGCGCAGCACGAGGCGCACGATGTCCTTCACCCGCATCACTCTCCGCGAGAGCCGCTTGTCGGCTACGCAGTCCAGATAGCGCTTCTCCCATTCCTCACCCCAGTAGTCCTCGAGGGCGTATCCCTTGAGCGTCTCGATCTCGTGGGGGCAGAACATGTGCCATTCGTGATCGATGTCCTCCGATGCCCAGCGCCAGAACAGGTCGGGATAGCAGACGGCGGGGAATACGTCGTGGGCCTTCATGCGGTCGTCGCCGTTGTTGGTGCGCAGGGAGAGAAACTCGGGGAGGTCCTTGTGCCAGGCGTCGAGATAGACGGCCACAGCCCCCTGTCTGACACCGAGCTGATCGACGGCCACCGCGGTGTCGTTGACCAGTTTTATCCACCGTATCACACCGCCGGCCGCACCCTTGAATCCTCTTATCGTGCTGCCGGCGGCCCTCACCTTGCCGAAGTACATGCCCATGCCGCCGCCGTACTTGCTTACCTGGGCAAAGTTGCCTATGCTGCGGTATATCCCCTCGAGCGAGTCGGGCACGGTGTCGATGAAGCAGCTCGAGAGCTGGTGGAAGGGCTTGCGCGCATTGGCCATCGTCGGCGTGGCCATCGTCACCTGCAGGAGCGAGAGCATGTCGTAGAACCGCCTCACCCACGCCATGCGGTCCTTCTCCTCGCGGAGCGCCAGGTGGAGGGCTATGCCGAGGAACATCTCCTGCACCCGCTCCACTATCTGCCCGTCGTGCGTGCGTATCAGGTAGCGGTGCATCAGCATGTCGAGCCCGGAGTAGTTGAGCTGCAGGTCGCGCGTGGGGACGATATACGTGGCGGCCTCGGTCAGCTCCTCCGTGGTGTAGCCCTCGCGGATGTAGCTCCCCAGAAGCCCTCTGCCGGTGAGCCAGTCCACCTTGGCCACTACCGAGGTGATGCCCTCGCGCTCCTCGACGGCGCGGATGTCGCCCTCGAGCCGGTAGGCGAGCAGCCGCCCTGCTATGTATTCCCACTTCGGGCTCTCCTTCGTGGTCAGTTCTACCGCCGCCTTGACGAGCGCGGTCAGTCTGTCGCGGCCGCGCATGGAGGGCGTGAGAAATCCGGTGAATTTGTCTAAGAGGCGCCCCATGTCGTAGCCTTCGGCGGCGCTGAAGTCCCGCCTGATGCCGCCGAGCGTGTCGAGGAGCCCCTCGTCGCCGGCCATCTCGGCGATGGAGCGCATCGTCCTGCGCTCCTCGGTCCGGCCGGCCCGGAAAAGGATGTAGCTCTTGGCCTCCTCGTAGAAGCCGTGGGCCATGAGCCGCTGCTCCACAAGGTCCTGAATACACTCCACTGCGCGCTTCGCCGGGTCGCTCACCAGCACGGCCTCCACCTCGGCCACGATCTCCGCGAGCCGCGCCTCGTCTACCTCGCGATGGAGGCTGCGGAAACTCTTGCGTATGGCCTCGGCTATCTTGGCGGAGTCGTAGGGGCGGAGCTCGCCGTTTCTTTTTGTGATCTGCATCTGCATATTAGTCTGATTATCGGAGCGCGCGGCGCGGTTCAGCCCCGCGCGGCTCCCGTTTTGGTAAATAATGATATTGTTCAGGTAAATGATAAATTGTACCCCTTGCCCGTCTTTGAGGCCGCGCCCGAAGGGCCTTCGGCAAAGGGACAAGATGCAAATTTACGAAAATATCCGACACCGGCTTACCGGGCCGATGGATTTTGAATGGTTTTGCGAGAACTTTAGCTGTGAGGGCAGCTGAGGCAGCGGCCTTCACAGCTATTTTCCGCCGGCCCTCGCGGCGCCTCCGGAGGGCGGTTTTGAGCCCTTTGTAAGTGGCAGAAAATCAGCGCTCCCGGAAGCCTAAAATTATGTTTGAGATAATTTAAAACGTCTCAAACATGTTTTTCCTCATCTCAAATGTAGTTTTTGGGTTTTGCGGAAGTTTTTTTGAGAAGAGGGGAATGCCTTTTCAAATAATGGGGAAAAAGGCTATTGTTTTCGGACGGCGAAGTTACATCGGCGGAGCAGGGGAGCGAGGACTTCGATATGATAAAAGCTTATATCGTATTGCGCGAAGCTTAACTGGGAGGGCCGCTGCGGGCAAAGCGCGAAAGGATGAGTGAAAATGTATTGCGCGAGGCTTAACTGGGAGGGCCGCTGCAGCGCGGCCCGCCAGCCGCACGAGCAAGTGCGAGGCGTATCGCGCTATACTAACTTTTAGCCGCTTAGCCGCTCATTAGTTTTCCCTGGCTCGCTCCCCGGCCGCGTTGCAGCGGCCCTCCCAGTTATTTCCCGCTCACAACACTCCTTCCCAACTATATGATTTTCAGCCCCTGCGAGGCGGGTAAATTCTACTGCGAGATAAATTATTTTATTTGCGAGATAACGAGTCGTCTGCTGCGAGATAAATTTTTTTAGCTGCGAGTAGAATTTCTTCTCTTCCAACGGGAAATTTTTCTTGTCTCATGAGGATTAATTCTGATCGCAACAGAATTTTTTCTGTTCGCATCAGAATTTCCGCCGGGGCGGGAAGGCCTTTCCTGTGTACGCACGTCGCCGCCCCGCACACGGAGGTAGTATGCCGTGAGCGGGGCGGAGGAAAGAGTGCGCGGGCGCGGGTCAGCCTTTCTTGCTGTCCTGCGGCTTGCTGTCGCCGGGCTTGCCGGAGGCATTCTCTTTATTGCGCTCGCGGATGGCCACACGGCGTATCTTGCCGCTGATTGTCTTGGGCAGTTCGTCCACGAACTCGATGATGCGCGGGTATTTGTAGGGCGCCGTGGTATGCTTCACATGATTCTGCAGCTCCTTGATGAGCTCCGGACCGGCCTTGGCCTTCCACTCCTTGCCCAGGACGACGGTAGCCTTGACCACGTTGCCGCGTATCTCGTCGGGCACGCCCGTGATGGCGCACTCCACGACGGCCGGGTGAGTCATCAGGGCGCTCTCCACCTCGAAGGGGCCTATCCTGTAGCCGCTGCTCTTGATGACGTCGTCCACACGGCCTACAAACCAGTAGTAGCCGTCCTCGTCGCGCCACGCCACGTCGCCCGTGTGGTAGACGCCGTCGTGCCATACGCTTTGCGTGAGTTTCTCGTCGCGGTAGTACCCCTTGAAGAGGCCTATCGGGCTTCCGCCGGTCGTGCGTATCACTATCTCGCCCTTTTCGCCGTCCTCGCAGGAGGAACCGTCGGAGCGTACTAGGTCGATGTCATACTGCGGATTGGGCATGCCCATACTTCCAGGCTTCGGCTTCATCCACGGCATCGTGCCGAGGGTGAGTGTGGTCTCCGTCTGTCCGAAACCCTCGTGCAGCTCCAGACCTGTCATGGAGTAAAATTTGTCATAGACGGCCGCGTTGAGCGCTTCGCCGGCCGTGCAGGCGTAGCGGAGCGAGCTGAGGTCGTACTCCTTCAGGTTCTCGCGTATCATGAAGCGGTAGACGGTCGGCGGGGCGCAGAAGGAGGTGATGTGATACTTCTCGATCATCCTCAGAATCTTGGGTGCGGTGAATTTCTCATGCTCGAAGACGAAGACGACGGCGCCGGCAAACCACTGCCCGTAGAGCTTGCCCCAGACGGCCTTGCCCCAGCCCGTGTCGGCTACTGTGAGATGGATGCTGTCCTCCGTAAGATTGTGCCAGAAGACGCCCGTGGTGAGGTGGCCCAGGGCGTAGAGAAAGTTGTGCGCCACCATCTTGGGCTCGCCGCTTGTGCCGCTGGTGAAGTAGATGATCATCGTGTCGTCGTTGGTGTTGGCTATCTCGGGGCGGCGGAAGGGCGGCACATTGACCCACTCCTTCTCAAAGTCGTGGAAGCCCTCGGGCACGATGGGCCCTACGCTTATCATGTATTTCAGGGTCGGGCTCCCGGCCTTCGAGGCGGCCACCTGAGAGAGCACGTATTCGTCGCCCACGCATACGATGGCCTTGATGCCGGCCCTGTTGTTGCGGTAGACGATGTCCTGCGTGGTGAGCATGTGTGTGGCGGGGATGGCTATGGCGCCCAGTTTGTGCAGCGCGAGGATGCTGAACCAGAAGTGGTAGTGGCGCTTGAGGATGAGCATCACCTTGTCGCCGCGGCCTATGCCGAGGCTCTGAAAGTAAGCGGCCGTGCGATCGGTGTAGACCTTGAAGTCGCCGAAGGTGAAGCGGCGGCAGTCGCCGTTCTCGTGCGTCCATATCATGGCGAGCTTGTCGGGCTTCTCGCGCGCCCACTCGTCCATCACGTCGTAGGCGAAATTGAAATTCTCGGGTATCTTGAAATGCAGGTGCTCCCTGTAGTCTTCTGTCGAATTGAAGTGTGTCTGTGTTATAAAACGTTCTATCATTGCTCTATGCTGATATTATATCACGATGCAGAGAAACTTGAGCGGTTCATCGCCCAGGGCTCTCATGCAGTGGGGACGGGTGGCGTCGAAATAGATGCTGTCGCCCTGCTCGAGCGTGAGTATTTTGCCGCCTATCATTATCTCCATGCGTCCCTCGAGGATATAGTTGAATTCCTGGCCGTCGTGGGAGCTGGGAGTGAAGCGGCTGTCGTCGGGGCGCGGATTGATCTCCACGATAAAGGGGTCGACCTTGCGGTTCTTGAATCCGGAGGCGAGCGAGACATATTTGTAGTCCTTGCGGCGCTCTGCCGCGATGCCGCGGCCGCGGCGCGTGAGGAAGTAAGCGCTCATCTTGGGTTCGTCGTCGTAGAGCAGTGCGTCGAGCGACACACCGTAGCGGCGGCTCATGCGCATCAGGATGTAGACCGACGGGTCGCGCCTGCCGTTCTCGATGTCCAGGTAATGCTCCTCCGTGATGCCGCATACCTCGGCCGCCTCACTGGCGCTGATGTCCAGGGCTTCGCGCAGACCGTGCAGGCGATGGCCTATCTGGCGGGTCTGCTCCTGTTCCTCAGCACGTATGTTGTCCTTTTCCATGTTGTTGTGGTTTGGTATTTTTGCCTATTTTCGTTGCAAAAATAGCATATCCCGCGCAAAGTCAGGCAAAATGAGGCCGATATTGTTTCAGACTCTGCGCAGAGACGGGCGGCTGTGTGCAGTTTTAAGGCCTGCGGAAGGGGAGAGGCCTGCGGGGAAGCCGGAGGCGCCTGCGACGCCCGCGGCGGGGTAAATAATGCGGCCGGGCACCGTGCTGACCCGAATTATTACTGCGAAAGTGTTTTTTATCATTTATATCCCTTTCAAACCGTGGATTTTCTATATTTTTGCATGTATCAGAGTGTGCCCCCTCTCCCATGCCGCCGCTCCCGGGCCGCGGCAGGCCGGGCGCAGGCGCGCTCCGAGAGAGTGTATCACAACAATCAGGACGAAGGCTGCAAGTATGGCCTTCTCAATATCTATAACAATGCCTCTATTTGTACCCAAGGGCCTCCCTGCGGTGGAGAAACTCGCAGAGCACGGCATCACACTTTATACAGACGTCCCCGCCGGTGTCAGGACGCTCAAGATCCTCCTTCTCAACCTCATGCCCGTCAAGGAAGTGACCGAGAACGACATCGCGCGGCAGCTCTCCAAGACGGCGCTGCCCGTGGAACTGATCCTCGTCAAGGTACGCGGACACAAATACAAGAATACCTCGGAGGAGCACATGGAGCGTTTCTACCGCTACTTCGACGAGCTCTCCTCGCGCCAGTACGAGGGAATGATCGTCACGGGCGCTCCGCTCGAGCGCATCCCCTTTGAGAGCGTCACCTACTGGGACCAGCTCACGGAGATCTTCGACTGGTCGCGCACGGAGATCGGGTCCGCCATCTACCTATGCTGGGGCGCGCAGATAGGGCTCTATCATCATTACGGTGTGCCCAAATACGAGCTCGGGCACAAGCTGTTCGGTGTCTACGAGCAGCATCTCATGCAGCAGCACCTGCCTATCTTCCGGGGCATCCCCTCGCGCTTTAATATGCCGCACAGCCGTTATACGGAGGTGAGGCGCGAGGACATCGACCAGGTGGACGACCTGGAGATCTATGCCGAAGGGCCGAAGAGCGGTGTGGGCATCGTGAAGCCGAAGAACAGAAGCGAGTTTTTTGTGATGGGCCATCTGGAGTATTCTCCCTCGACGCTCGACACGGAATACCGTCGCGACCTGAGCCGCGGCCTGCAGATAGCTCCGCCGGAGAATTACTATTGCAACGACAATCCTCAGGACGGCATCATCTATTCGTGGCAGCAGCCGGCCGATGCATTCTATGCCAACTGGCTCAATTACTATGTCAACAAATAGCCCCCTCACCGCGCCGCGGCCCATCGAACTGCTCTCGCCGGCGCGCGATGTGGAGACGGCAATAGAGGCGATCAATCACGGGGCCGATGCCGTGTACATCGGCGGTCCGCAGTTTGGCGCCCGGCAGGAGGCCGCCAATTCTCTATCCGCTCTCCGTCCGCTCGTAGACTACGCCCATTTTTTCGGGGCGCGGGTCTATGTCACGCTCAATACTATCCTTTACGACTCCGAGCTCGCCGAGGCCCGCGACATAGCGTGCAGCCTCGCGGAGATGGGTGTCGATGCGCTCCTTGTGCAGGACGCGGCGTTCCTCTCCATGGACCTGCCGCCCATAGCCCTGCACGCCAGCACACAGATGGACAACCGCGACGCCGACAAGGTGCGGCGCCTCGGGGCCGAGGGCTTCTCTACCGTCGTCCTGGCCCGCGAACTGGGCATCCCGGAGATACGCGCCATCCATGAGGCCTGCCCCGCGATGCGCCTCGAGGCGTTTGTTCACGGCGCTCTCTGTGTGAGCCTCAGCGGCCGTTGCTATGCGTCGCAACACTGTTTCTCGAGGAGCGCCAACCGCGGTGCCTGCGCCCAGTTCTGCCGCCTGCCCTTCGACCTGATTACCGATGACGGCAGGAAGCTCTTCGATCAGAAACACCTCCTCTCCCTCCGCGACATGAACCGCAGCGCTTACCTCGAGCAGATGATGGATGCGGGCGTCAGTTCCTTCAAGATCGAAGGCCGCCTCAAGGACACCGCTTACGTCAAGAACATCACCGCCTGGTACCGCCGCCTCATCGACGCCATCCTCGAGCGGAGAGAGGACTATTGCAGGGCTTCCGCAGGCGTCTCGGAGGTCACATTTGAACCGCGGCCGGAGAAAAGTTTCAACCGCGGCTTTACCGATTATTTCTTTCCTGCCGAACATATGGCCAACATCTCCACGCCGAAGAACATCGGCGAGAGCGTGGGCGAGGTGCGCCTCATCAAATCAAGGAGCATTCTTGTGAGTGGCCATGTCAGGTTCAGCGCCGGCGACGGGCTCTGCTATTTCACCTCCGACGGCCGTCTCGAGGGCTTCCGGGTCAACAGGGCGGAGGGCATGGAGCTCTTCCCCTACCGCATGCCGCTTGCCCTGAGGCCGCACACACGCCTCTTCCGCAATCACGATGCCGCCTTCACCGCCGCGCTGGCTGTGCCCACGGCCACGCGCACGCTGTCGCTCGACATGACGCTCCTCAGCGCTCCCGACGGCTACCTCCTCAAGGGCCGCGACGAGAGGGGCCGGAGCGCGGAGGTCAGGATCGACTTCCCCTATCAGGCGGCGCGCACTCCGCAGGAGGCTAATATCCGCTCGCAGCTCTCCAAGCTCGGCGGCACGGGCTACCGCGCCGGCATAATAAGCATTGCCGACGGCACGGGCTTCATCCCCTCGTCGCTCCTCTCCACGGCGCGCCGCGGGCTCGTCGACGCGCTCCGCGCCATCGACATGAAGCCGGAGAGAACTGCCCCCGTCAGGCGCGGCGACGTCAGTTTCCCCTCACGGGTGGACTATTCCGCCAATGTCTCCAACAAGGAGGCCGCGGCCTATTATCGTGCCCACGGCGCCGCGACTGTCGAGCCCGCGTGGGAGGTGAAGGAGCCCGGGGACGCGCCTATTATGACCTGCCGCTATTGTGTGAGGCGCGAACTGGGCATTTGCCTGAAGCAAAAGGACTCGCCACGCGACCCTCTGGCCCTGCGCCTCGCCGACGGACGCCGCTTCCCGCTTCGGTTCGATTGCCGCCGCTGCTATATGAAGGTATATGCCGCACAATAGATACATCGTCCTACTGCTCCTGCTCGCCGCTCTGCTGCCGTCGGCCTGCCATTATCCCTCGCCGGCCGTCGATCTGGCGTGGGACTGCACGCCCGAGCAGCGCGACTCCATCGAGTTCGCCTACCATCACCACTATACCATCGACTACAACTTTGAGGTGACCGCCGACAGCCTTCGCCTGCTGCCCGAGTCGCCGGCCGACATCATGACCTCGCTCAGCGATACGAGCGTCGTCTACCGCCGCGACATCGTCGTGGTGGCCGACATGGTCACAGTGCCCACCGATACGACCGACACGACGTGGATCAAACTGGCCCGCGACCAGAGCACCCTCGGCTGGGTGAGCGAGAAGGAGATGCTCTCCTCCGTCGTGCCCGACGACCCCATCTCGCGTTTTATCCACGTCATGGGCAACCGCCGCAATATCGCCCTTTTCGCCGTGGCCATCATCGCCGTCGGGGTGCTCCTGCTGCGCAAGATACGCCGCCGCAAGACACGCATCGTCCACTTCAATGACATCGACAGTGTCTATCCCACGGCCCTCTGCATCGATGTGGCATTCATGGCCGTCATCTATTCCTCCGTCCAGCACTTTGTGCCCGAGACATGGCAGGAGTTCTACTTCCATCCCACGCTCAATCCGTTTGTTACGCCGCCAATCATCTCGCTGCTCATCGTCACCTTCTGGGGCATGATCATCCTGACGCTGGCCTCGATCGATGATGTGGGGCACAAGATGGGCTGGGGCGACGCGCTGCCGTACCTCTGCTCCCTGCTGGGCATGATGATGGTGGTCTATCTGGTGCTGGCCGCCACCACGTTCATCTACGTCGGCTATCCTCTGCTCGTGGCCTATGTGATATTCGCCTTTGTCAAATATCGCGGCAACCGCCTTTATAAATATGTATGCGGCCGCTGCGGCCACAAGTTGCGCCACAAGGGCCGCTGCCCGTTCTGCGGCGCCGAGAATATCTGAGAAAGCGCGGAGCACGGCTGAACGGCACTGCTATAACGCAGGCAATCCCCGTCCGCTCCCGCGCAATAAATCCCGCAAGGCACATGGTTAATTCATGACAGCTGCGATGCGATCACATGACAGCTGCGATGCATTCACATGACAGCTGCGATGCATTTGCATGACAGCTGCGATGCATTTGCATGACAGCTG
>OMUV01000150.1 GCA_900314335.1 uncultured Prevotellaceae bacterium
GTCCGGGCTATCACATGAACCATCGCCATTGGATTTCGGTCTACTTCAATCATGACATGCCCGACGAGCGCATCTTTGAACTTGTAGACGACGCTTACCATCGCGTGTTGGCCTCACTGCCCAAGCGCGAACAAGCAAAATACTTGTAAGTCCCCCTCCTTTGCTTTCATGGAATAATAATTAGGTGCAAGCCTACTTTGTCTTAAATTAAAACGACACCTGAAGCAGACTTCTCTCTGTTCCAAGTGCCGTTCCCTATTCGTCGATATTGTTTGCCTACTTTATCCCGTTCGACCGCCTTTGTAGTATACTGAATAAGTTGACACTTCGTTGAAACAAAAAAAGAAGAAAAAGAAATGAATCAGTACACTGAAGAGGAAATATTCTGTTATTAAAAGAGTACTTAGAAAGTGGCAAACGCTTAAAAGATTTTGCCAGGGTTAAGGGGATTCCAATGACGACCCTATATAGTTGGAAGTCGTCCTACGGTTTTCCTGATTTAGAAGCATTAACTGCAATGGCAAGAGAGAGAAACATTCCGGAAGATGTCCGTTCCCTACAAGAGGAGCTTGTTCGTCTGCGCAAGGAGAAGGGCATAGAAATCAAGAAATTAAGTAAGGAGCTCAACGAAGAGAAGCTCAAGAATTTGGCCGATGAGATGATAATCGATTTGGCAGAAAAGACATTTCACATCCCTATAAGAAAAAATCCGGTGCCAAGTGATCAAAGAATTGTCGCAGATGGAGGTTACCACTACTCTTAAAAAGAATGCGGTGTCATTTCTCTGTGGTCATCTTGGCATAAGTAGACAGGGATATTATCGTCATGTAGACCGAACACTCGAGATGGACGTGCTGCGGACAAGCATTGTCTTGTACAGCCATGAAAAGCGTCTTGAGATGCCGAAGGCAGGCATGCGCGAGCTCTATGAACTCTGTCGCCGCAAGTTCGGTAGAAAGTTCACAATAGGGCGCGACCAATGCTTCAACCTGTTCAGGTCCAACGGTCTGTGCCAGCGCAGGAAGAAGCGCCTCTATACTCGAGGCTTGATGTAAAAAAGTAGCTACCTGTTGCATTCCCGCCAGCTGCGCATCATCGTCAATTATACCTAATTCTTTTTGCGCTTCCGCCATCTTATACATGCTCTCAATAGTGGTATTGCTCGCGCCCATGCGCTCGCGCATGACTTCAGCCAGTCGCTGCTCATTCTGCACTTGTCCGGAATATGCCTGAACAAGCCCCTTGGTAACGCTGTTTATTTTCTGAATGGATGCAGAAAGCGAGCTGAATATAGTAGTAAGATTAGAAAACTGTAGAAGTTTATGTCGTAGGTCTGTAGCGCTGCTTTGTGCATTATCCAGTTGCTTTCGTAGGTTTTCCGCATCCGTAGCTGCGGTAACAAGCTGTTGCTTACCGTCTACTGATAGTCTGATATTAAATTTTATGTCTTTCGCCATGCTCTATTTCATTTGTATATTTGCGGAAAATCTATGTCATAATGAAAGAGAAGAATTTCGGCCAACCTCAGAATAAGGACCAGTCATCAAAGGCAAAATTTATTAGTTAGTTGCCTGGCTGAATTTTTAGGATATATCTTTATTATTGTTGGTTTCATATGCTTTTTTAATGCATGCGGGAAAGGCGTTTTATTTTCTGCACTTATGATTGTAGTATGTATCTTTGTTGCCGGTATTGCTTCGGGATTTGTAGAAGATTGGTTTAGATAATAACGACTTCTAATCCTTTTTTATCCGCTTCAATAGTTCTTGCACCCTTTTCTCGTCCTCCTGTCTGCTGTCGCATGTCCATACATGCGTTTCCTTCGATTCCTACTTGCATATACATATATATATTAGAAGGTTTCCCCGATATTATGACAATCAGCCGTTGCAGAATGTGACATTATGCTCGCTTTGACATGGGGATGTACTCCGTATGCAACTTTTTTTAGTATTCAAAGGGCTTTGCGGCAAAATCATTTATGTAGGAAAAAACTACTTTTGCACATAGACCAACCATAATGTGCTCAAGAAACGAACAGATTAAAGATATATGATTAAGGTTACAAAAGAAGCCGCTTTGGAGTACCATTCCAAAGGAAAACCGGGGAAGATAGAGGTAGTCCCCACCAAACCCTACCGCACGCAGTACGACCTGTCACTGGCTTATTCGCCTGGCGTCGCAGAGCCGTGCCTCGAGATACAGAAACATCCCAACGACGCGTACAAATACACCAACAAGGGCAACCTGGTCGCCGTGATAAGCAACGGCACCGCCGTCCTCGGCCTGGGCGACATAGGAGCTATGTCCGGCAAACCTGTGATGGAAGGCAAGAGCCTGCTGTTCAAGATCTACGGCGGCGTGGATGCCTTCGACATCGAGGTCAATGAGAAGGACCCTGAAAAGTTCATCGAGGCCGTGAAGGCCATTGCGCCCACCTTCGGCGGTATCAATCTGGAGGACATCAAGGCCCCTGAGTGCTTCGAGATAGAGGAGCGGCTCAAGAAGGAGCTTGACATCCCCGTGATGCACGACGACCAGCACGGCACGGCCATCATCTCTTCGGCCGGACTGCTCAATGCCCTCGAGGTGGCCGGCAAGAACATAGGCGATGTAAAGATCGTGGTGAGCGGAGCCGGCGCAGCTGCCATCTCGTGCACCAAGCTCTACGTCACCCTCGGAGCCAAGAAGGAGAATATTCTCATGCTGGACAGCCACGGCGTTATCACAGCCGACCGTCCCAACCTGACACCGCAGAAGAAGCTCTTCGCCACCACGCGTACCGACGTGCACACGCTGGCCGAGGCTATCAAGGGCGCTGACGTGTTCGTAGGCCTGTCGCGCGGCAATATCCTCTCCAAGGAAATGGTGCGCACCATGGCCGACAAGCCCATCATCTTCGCTCTGGCCAACCCTGTGCCCGAGATCTCCTACGAGGATGCCCGCGCCGCCCGTCCCGACTGCCTCATCTCCACCGGCCGCAGCGACTATCCCAATCAGATCAACAATGTGCTCTGCTTCCCCTACCTCTTCCGCGGTGCGCTCGACACGGCTGCCACCGCCATAAATGAGGAGATGAAGCTCGCCGCCGTTCACGCCCTGGCCGACCTGGCCAAGCGCCCCGTGCCCGACATCGTGAACCGCGAGTACGCTGTCAACAACTTTACCTTCGGCCCCGATTACTTCATTCCCAAGCCTGTCGACCCGCGCCTCATCACCGAGGTGTCCATAGCCGTGGCCAAGGCCGCTATCTCCAGCGGTGTGGCGCGCAACCCGATCACCGACTGGAAGGCCTATCGCCTGCGCCTCAAGGAGCTCATGGGTCAGGAGAGCAAGTTCACCCGCACGCTCTACGACACAGCGCGCCGCGCCCCGCAGAGAGTGGTCTACACCAACGGCACACACAGCCGCATCATCCGCGCCGCCGTTCAGGCCGCAGGCGAGGGCATCTGCTATCCTGTCCTGCTGGGCAACAAGCGCGAGATCTCCGAGAAGGCCGCCAAGCTCGACCTCAGCCTCAAGGGCATCGAGGTCCTCGACCTGCGCGACGAGGAGCATACCGCACAGCGTGAGCGTTACGCCAAGTTGCTCTACGAGCGCGAGCAGCGAAACGGATGCACCTACGAGGAGGCTTCCGACAAACTGTACAATCGCAATTACTTCGGCATGATGATGGTGGAGACCGGCGACGCCGATGCGCTCATTACCAGCCTCACCAGCAGGCAGAAGGACGTCGAGGAGATAGCCAAGGAGGTGATCGGCATCAATCCCAAGTTCAAACACTTCGGCACCATGCATCTGGTCAACTCCAAGCGCGGCACGCTCTTCCTGGCCGACACGCTCATCAACCGTCACCCCGACACCGATACGCTGGTCGACCTCGCGCTGCTCAGCGCCCACACAGTCCATTTCTTCAACCGCCAGCCCGTCATCGCCATGATCTCCTACTCCAACTTCGGCAGCGAGAACGAGAGCGGCCCCAGGCACGTACACGAGGCTGTGGACATTCTCCACTCGCAGCATCCCGACCTCGTGGTCGACGGCGAGATGCAGGTGTCCTATGCGCTCAACCGCGAGCTCCGCGACAAGAAGTACCCATTCAGCATGCTGCAGGGCAAGGAGGTCAATACGCTCGTGTTCCAGTGCCTCAACGGCGCCAATTCGGCCTACAATATCATCAAGGCCCTTTATCCCGACGTGGAGGTCATCGGCCCGATACAGATGGGGCTCAACAAGCCTATCCACTTCACCGATGCCGACTGCTCCGTGCGCGATATCGTTAATATCACGGCCGTAGCTGCCATCGATGCCCTGGTCGAGAAGAAGAAGACTCTCTGATCGCCCTGATACGATTTAGCGATTTCTGATCCCGATTTGGGATCCCCTTATAAGAAGTCCGCAGAAGGCGCGCTCCGCTTTCTGCGGACTTCTTATATGCGTGTCTATATAAGCCGGCCTTGAAAATGTCCGCCGGAATGCCTGCTTTGTGCGATTTTTTGTGCGGATAAATCTTCCCAGCATTTTAGTACGTTCAGGTGCTTTTGGCGGATGTCGGCAAGAGATGGCGAAAAAATCTTGAAAAATTTTTTCTTTGCAGATTGGAGTGAGTAACAGAGTG
>OMUV01000153.1 GCA_900314335.1 uncultured Prevotellaceae bacterium
CATCCGCATCACGCCCGCGGCAGAATTCTTTCAAAAGCTTCGTCTCGCCATTGCCGCATACGCAGTCACGCCTCCGGGGGCGAACCTCCGAAGGCGTGACGCATATTGTAACACCTTATTAAAACTCTATCTCTTTGCGCTCAGCAGCAGGTCGGTCTTGCCCTCGTCCACAAGCTTCAGGATGAGCTCGCCGAAGAGTGTGTTCTGCCAGGCAAACCATGAGCGGGTGAACTTCTTGGAGTCGTTGCAGTTGAAGCTCTCGTGCATGAAGCCCGTGTCGGCGTCCGTGCGCTGCAACATCTCGAGGCACCATTTTATCTCGTTGTCGTCCGTGCTGGTGAAGGCTTTCATCATGATCGACATAGGCCAGGGATAGTCGTAGCCCACGTGCGGGCCGCCGATGCCCTCGCCCGCCTTGCCGCGGAAGAAGTACGGATTGTCCTTGCTCCACACGAAGCGCCGCGTGTTCTGATAGATGGGATCGTCGAGGGGCACATCGCCCAGATAGCCCATACCGAGGAGGCTCGGCACATTGGCGTCGTCCATGAGCAACTGATTGCCGAAGCCGTCTACCTCGAAGGCGTAGATCTTGCCATATTTGGGATGATTGTAGACAGCATATTTCATCAGGGCGTCATGCACCTCGGTGGCCAGGTCGGTGCACTCCTTGGCCAGAGCGTCCTCGTGATTGACCTTCGTCAGGATCTCGGCGGCCTTACGGAGCGACGAGACGGCCATGAAATTGGACGGAACAAGGAAAAGGAACGTGGTGGCGTCGTCCGAGGGGCGGAAGGCCGAGGCTATGAGGCCCACGGGGCGCACGGGATTGCCGTAGCCGTCGTTGCACATCGTATCGAGCTGCCGCTCTGTCTGGCGCTGGAACCTGTACGACCCCAAGCCGCTCTTGCGCTGCTGCTCGTGGAACACACGCAAGATGTTGCGCACGGCCTGCACCCAGCTGTCGCCGAAGATGGAGTCGTCGCCCGTCACCTGCCAGTAATGATAGGCCAGACGGATAGGATAGCAGAGCGAGTCGATCTCGTACTTGCGCTCGTGGAGCTCGGGCTTCATGTCCGTCTTGTCGCCCATCCAGTCGCCTTTAGGATTCGGCTCCTTGTTGAACGCGTTGGCGTAGGGGTCGATGTTGATACATTTCCACTGCCTCAGCACCACGCCGCGCAGCATCTGCTGAAGCTTCTTGTCCTTGGCGGCAAACTGGACATAGGGCCACACCTGTGCGCTCGAGTCGCGCAGCCACATGGCGTGGATATCGCCCGTGTAGACGAACGTGTCGTCCGCTCCGTCCCAGTAGACCGTCGTGTCGAGGGTGTTGGGGAAACAGTTCTCAAACATCCACGCCAGATACGGGTTGTCGCGCAGCAGTTTCTTGACCTGCCTGATCTTCTTCTCGATAACGTCGGAGACAAAGAGCCGCTTCTCCACGGGCGGGCGCTTGGTCTGGAACACGGTGTTGTCCTGCGGCGCGATGATCTCGGTGGGCACGCTCATACGACCCGCAGCCTGCGCCCCGAGGGGCAGCGAAAGCGTCAGCATCGTGGCGGCCACTATATTTGCTCGATATTTCATACTTCTTGTAAATGGGTTAGTGAATTACCAAGCACAAATTTAGGTACTTTTTCGGGAAAGATTTGCTCTTTTTTAGAAAAATGCTCCTTCGCAGCAAAAAGTTCCGCCCCGGAATGCCGGAAATCCGCCCTAATTGCACCCTTATCCGCCCCGCCGCCGACCATATTCCCATCACCGGAGCACGTATTCTCCCGCCGCCGCGAAAGAAACAGCGCGAAGAAGCGCGCTCTGTACATTTGGAACGCTTTAGCTGAGAGGGCCGCTGCAGCGCGGCCCGCTTCGCCGCCGCGAGTAAGTGCGAAAGGACGAGTGATAATGTATTGCGCGAAGTTAAAGTGAAGGACAAAAAGTGCGATTAATTATGAGGCGAAGCCTAACTGGGAGGGCCGCTGCCTCAGCGGCTGTCCGCCGCATGAGAGATGGTGCGAAGAAACGCGCGATGTAAGTGTGCCCAGTTATTTCCCGCGCACATCAATCTCCCCGCCCATACTCATGGCCTCCGGAAGGGTCGTTTTTGGCCCTTTGTAAATTACTGAAAACCAGTGCCCCCAAAAGGCCAAAATTACATTTGAGACGAGAAAAACTACCTCAAATGTAGTTTTCCTCAGGTCCTATGTGAGCATCTCAGCATGCGGGACGGTTTTATGAGTGTGGGGAATTGCCTTTTCAAATAAGCGGGGCAGCGCCAGTTGCTTCGGACTGCGTAATTATATCGGCCGCGCCGGGCAACGAGGACTTCGATAATAGGACATCATTCTTTGTAATGCGCGGCGTTAGATGGGAGGGCCGCTGCCTCAGCGGCCAGCCGCCGCATGAGAGATGGTGCGAAGAAACGCGCGATGTAAGTGTGCCCAGTTATTTCCCGCGCACAACAACCCTTTCCAGCTATATGATTTACAGTCTCTGCGAGGCGGGCAAATTCTACTCAGAGATAAATTTATTCTGCTGCGAGAAGAACGATCGTCCACTGCGAGATAAATTATTTTATCTGCGAGTAGAATTTCTTCTGCTCCTGCGGGCACCTCCCGCTTCCCATTAATCCGATTTCTTCTCCTATATATTATATGTATGACAGCTGTCATGCGAATGAATCGCAGATGTCATGCGGATGAATCGCAGATGTCATGCAAATGCGTCGCAGCTGTCACGCATATTCGTCGCAGCTGTCGTGCATGAACCATGTACCTTCTGTTTCTTATTGCGCTGTGAATGCGGCGGCAGATATGCGGGGCCGCCTCCGCGGACAGGCAGACGGCCATCGCGCGAAAGCGCGTCAGAAAGCGAAAAAGACGGTGACAAATTGTCATTATTCACCGCACATTGCAATTTTGTCCCTTATGAAGCACGGCGGGCCACACTTTTGGCACGCTTTTGGCATATTCATTGTCGGCGCCCGATAGTCCGGGCAGCCTACTGACGTGGAAAATAATAATTGACAATATAAAAACAGACTGAATTATGAACGTTAAACCATTAGCAGACAGAGTTCTGATTTCACCGGCCCCCGCTGAGGAGAAGACGGTGGCAGGTATCATCATCCCCGACACGGCCAAAGAGAAACCGCTCAAGGGCAAAGTAGTAGCCGTGGGCGACGGCACCAAGGACGAGAAGATGGTGCTCAAGGCCGGCGATGAAGTGCTCTATGGCAAATATGCAGGCACCGAGATCGAGATCGATGATGAGAAATATCTTATCATGCGCCAGAGTGACGTACTCGCTATCTTAGCTTAACCATTAACATCACAACACGACAAAACAATAAATCTTAGAAATCATGGCAAAGGAATTAAAATATAACGTAGAAGCTCGCGAACTGCTGAAGGAAGGCGCTGACGCCCTGGCCAACGCAGTCAAGGTAACCCTCGGTCCTAAGGGCCGCAATGTGGTAATCGACAAAAAGTTTGGCGCACCCCGCATCACCAAGGACGGTGTTACAGTAGCCAAGGAGATAGAGCTGGAAAACTCGTTTGAGAACGCCGGCGCACAGCTTGTGAAGAGCGTGGCCAGCAAGACGGGTGACGATGCCGGCGACGGTACGACGACTGCTACAGTGCTGACTCAGGCCATCCTGACCGAGGGCATGCGCAATGTGGCTGCCGGCGCCAATCCGCTCGACATCAAGAAGGGTATCGACAAAGCTGTGGCCAAGGTGGTAGAGAACATCAAGGAGCAGAGCGAGAAGATCGAGAGCAGCTATGAGAAGATAGAGCAGGTAGCTACCATCTCGGGCAACAACGACCCCGAGATCGGCAAACTGATAGCTGACGGTATGCGCGCTGTAAGCACCAACGGCGTTATCACCATCGAGGACGCCAAGGGCCGCGACACCGTGCTCAAGACCGTCGAGGGTATGCAGTTTGACCGCGGTTATCTGTCGCCCTACTTCATCACGGAGCCCGAGAAGATGGAGTGCGTGATGGAGAAGCCTTACATCCTGATCTACGACAAGAAGATATCCAATCTGAAAGACTTCCTGCCCATCCTCAACACGGCCGTACAGACCGGTCGTCCTCTGCTCGTCATTGCCGAGGACGTGGACAGCGAGGCTCTGACTACACTGGTAGTAAACCGTTTGCGTGCACAGCTCAAGATCTGCGCTGTCAAGGCTCCGGGCTTCGGCGACCGTCGCAAGGCAATGCTTGAGGATATCGCCATCCTGACCGGCGGTGTCGTGATCAGCGAGGACAAGGGTCTCAAGCTCGAGCAGGCTACGCTGGAGATGCTGGGCAGCGCCGAGAAGGTGACCATCACCAAGGACAACACCACCATCGTCAACGGTGCCGGCGACAAGCAGAACATTCAGGACCGCATAGCTCAGATCAAGATGGAGATCGAGAACACCACATCCTCCTACGACAAGGAGAAGCTGCAGGAGCGTCTGGCCAAGCTCGCCGGCGGCGTATGCGTACTCGAGGTAGGCGCTGCTTCCGAGACTGAGCAGAAGGAGAAGAAGGATCGCTGCGACGACGCTCTCTGCGCTACACGTGCCGCCATTGAGGAAGGCATCGTGACCGGCGGTGGCGTGGCTTACATCCGCGCTCAGAAGGCTCTCGAAGGCCTCAAGGGCGACAACGAGGACGAGACCACCGGTATCGCTATCGTGCGCCGCGCCATAGAGGAGCCTTTGCGCCAAATCTGCGCCAACGCAGGCCTTGAGGGCGCCGTTATCGTCAACAAGGTACGCGAGGGCGAGGGCAACTACGGCTTCAACGCCAAGACCGAGACCTTCGGCGACCTGAGAGAGCAGGGCGTCGTAGATCCTGCCAAGGTGACCCGCGTAGCTCTGGAGAACGCCGCTTCCGTAGCAGGCATGTTCCTGACCACCGAGTGCGTCATCTGTGACAAGAAGGAAGAGCATCCTGCTGCTGCAATGCCCAATCCGGGCATGGGCGGCGGCATGATGTAAGAGTGAGACTAAACATTCTTCATACCGTAAATCCGGCATTGCCTCTCGCGGGCAATGCCGGATTTCTTTTTAATGCCCCTTTTTCTTATTATGCACTTTGTTTTATGCCCTCGTATGCCCTGCCCGCCGCGGGGCTTTCTTCTTTTTGTGCTTCTCTGCGGGGGCGGAGGCGCTTTGCCCTTCCCGGGCTATTCCCGGACCCTTCACGGGCCGGCGCACTGTAGTCTCCGGCCGCCCGGTATGGTGGAAATGGCGAAAATTATGGTTTATTCTACTCCTCTTTTATATCATTCGGTACAAACAGGCCGCACGCGGGCCTCAGGAGATAAAGAATTGTATTAAATTTGCAGAGCAACCGTTCCCACACAATGGCAAACTCCCTGAAAACCCTCATAGCGGCAGCCCTGATCTGCTCTCTCGCCGCCGTGGCAAGCGCGCAGCGGCCCCACGGACACCTGCACGACATCTCGCTCAGCACCTACCGTCAGAACGCGGACAGCACGACGACGGCCACCTTCTCCCTGGGGCTTCAGTCCTACGCCGACACGCTCCACGGAGTGGCTGTGAACCTGTTCGGCACCGCCGCAGGCCACGAGATGAAGGGCGTGGGCGTCGGCGGCTTTATCACGGCCGTCTTCGGCAACGCTACGGGAGCGCTCATCGCGCCGCTGAGCAATAATGTGACGGGCACGATGCGCGGCCTGCAGCTCTCCGCCATCTCCAACTACGCCCACTCTCTCCGCGGCGCGCAGGTGGGCGGCCTCTACAACATCTCCTCCACGCCGATGCGGGGCCTCCAGTTCTCCCCCGCCACGAACATCAGTTACGGCATCAATCACGGCATGCAGCTGTCGCTGCTGACCAATATCTCATCAGGGCGGACGCACGGCCTCCAGATAAGCAGTTACAACTACGCCGACACCCTTGCCGGGCTCCAGATAGGCGCCCTCAATCTCTCCGGCGTCCACTCGAAGGGTCTGCAGGTGGGCATCGTCAACTACGCCCGCGACACCGCTCCCGCGCAGATAGGGCTCGTGAAGATCAATCCTCGCACACGCATCCAGGCGCAGCTCTTCGCGGGCACCACGTCGCTGGCCAACATAGCCGTGCGCTTCCTCAACGGCAGCGCCTACACCTCTCTCGGCACGGGCTATTTCTATTCGGGCATGAGCCACCACTTCTCGGGAGAGCTCAACTATCGCATGGGGCGCTACATAGCGCTCTCACCGCGCTGGGCCCTGAGCGGCGACATCGGGGTAGGCCACATCGAGTCGTTTGAGGAGCACGAGCGGAGCCATCCCCGGCGGCTGTTCTCCATCGAGGGCAGGGTGAACGGGGAGTACCGGCTCAATCGCTACCTCGGCCTCATCGCCTCGGCGGGCTACGCCAATGTGCGCCACTATCACCACGCCTCGCTCTACCGCAATCGCCTCCTGCTGCAGGGCGGCGTCACCATGCAGTGGCCGCGCGGCGGTTCGCCGTTCAATCCCAAGACGCCCACGGCCGAGAGCGACGACTCCGCGGCCGACTCGCTTGCGCGCTGGAACGACGGCCGCAAAAACTTTCTCCGCGCCGCCGCGCAGGTCACGGGCATCAATGTGCTGGTGAACAGTTTCGACCGGTTTGTGATGAATGAGGACTTTGCCAAGATCAGCCTGCACAGCATAAAGCACAATGTCCGCTACGGTTTCGTGTGGGACAACGACAGTTTCTCGACCAATCTGTTCTCGCACCCCTATCACGGCAATCTCTACTTCAACTCGGCCCGCAGCAACGGCCTGACCTTCTGGGAGAGCGTGCCCTTCGCTCTGGGCGGTTCGCTGATGTGGGAGTTCTGCGGCGAGGTGGAGCCCGCGGCTATCAACGACGTGATGGCCACGACGATGGGCGGCATAGCGCTGGGCGAGGTGACCCACCGCCTGAGCGAGATGGTGCTCGACGACAGCAAGCGCGGCAGCAGCCGCTTCTGGAGGGAACTGGCCGCCACCGTCATCAATCCCATGGGCGGGCTGCAGCGCATCCTCAGCGGCCAGGCCTGGAGGGTGAAGGCCGACCATAACAAATACTACGACGGCAAGCGCTACCCCATCGACCTGTCCGTCTCCGTGGGCTCGCGCTACCTGAGCGACGACGGGGCGCTGTTCCGCGGCGAGTTCAACCCTTACGTCAACATTTTCCTCGAGTACGGCGACCCGATCCACGCCGACGACACGAAGCCCTACGACTTCTTCTACCTCGAGACGACCGTCGGTCTCTCGGCCAATCAGCCGCTCATCAACCGCCTCCACCTGATAGGCCGCCTCTGGGGCAAGAACTATGAGACCAACGGCGACATGGAGATCATGGCGGGCCTGTTCCAGCACTTCAACTACTACGACTCCAAGCCCGTGAAGGACGGGACAGAGCTGACGCCCTACCGCATCTCCGAGGCGGCTTCGCTCGGCCCGGGCGTGATCATCAATCTGCCGGAGCACGGCGTACTGACGCGCCTGGAGCAGCGGCTCTTCCTCAGCGGCATACTGCTGGGCGGCACCAAGAGCGATTACTACAACGTTATAGACAGGGACTACAACATGGGCTCCGGCTTCTCGGTCAAGACGAAGACGCACATGGAGTTCCGCAACTTCGGGCGGTTTATCCTGCACGCCAACTATTACCGGCTCTTCACGTGGAAGGGCTACGAGCACAAGGATCTCGAGCACACCGATCCGCTCTACCTCAACGCGCAGGGCGACAAGAGCAACGCCTCTCTGGCCGAGGTTTCGCCCATGTGGGAGTTCGACTTCCACAACACCATCAGCGCCACACTGGGCAGCAGCTACTTCATGCGCGTCACACGCTATTCCTACCACAAGACCGTGCGCGCCAACACCTTCGAGATTAAGCTCGGAGTGACCTGCCACTTCTGAATCACCGTCGCCGCACCTGTTTCACGGGGCTGCAATATTTCCGCATCGTTTAGAAGGGATCTCCGGCCATAATGTCGTAAAAATTTTGTACTTTCGCCGCGATGAAGAAACTCCTTACACTGCTTCTCGCCCTCGTGAGCCTCACGGCCTCCGCAGAGGACATCGGCGCTCTCTTCGCCGCGATGCCCGACAGCATCATCCCGCTGCTGAGCCGCAACAACCGCCTCGACTGCCTGGACTTCTACAAGAGCGGCATGAAGAACGCCGTGACCAACAAGCTCAGCGGCCGGAGCCGCATCACGGGCATGAACGAGCGCACGCTCTCCCTGCACCTCAGCGAGGCGAGCGACGCGCAGCTGATGCTCCTCAGCGGTCAGGACAATGCGCCCCTTATCGTGATGATCTACACCTACCGTTCGCCGGCCCAGGAGAGCGTCATCACCTTCTACGACAAAGACTGGCACCGCCTCAGGACAAGCGACTATATCAGCCTCCCGGGCGTCGACGACTTTCTCAGAGCGCCCGAGACCAGGGACGACAGCACCCGCAGCAACCTCAGCAACGCCCGCGACATCCTGACCGACGCATTCGTCTCCGCTACGGCCGACAGCCTGGGGCAGAAGATCACATTCTCGCTCTCGACGGCCAACCTGACAAGCGAAGAGACGAAGCAGATCACCCCTTACATCATCCCCGCAAAGACCTTTGTATGGGACGGGAAGCGTTTTGCCGCAGCAGAGGAGTAGCATGGAGTGCTAAGCGGGGTTGATATTTGGCCGGAGAGCGACGGGAAAAAGCGACAATTTAGCTAAGTGCGCACGAGAAAGCGCGAAAAAAATCACTCAGGGCGTTCTCCTTAGCAAACTAATAACTACCTTTGTGAGTGCTTAAAACAAAGCGAAACATTATCAACACTAAAATATTCAGACTATGGTAAATTACAAAGATCTCGGCCTTGTGAACACACGTGAGATGTTCAAGAGGGCTGTAAAGGGCGGGTATGCAATTCCTGCTTTCAACTTCAGCAACCTGGAGCAGCTTCAGGCCATCATCACAGCCTCTTCCGAGCTCCGTTCGCCGGTAATCCTTCAGATCTCCAAGGGCGCCCGCAAGTACGCCAACCCGATACTCCTGCGCTACATGGCACAGGGAGCCGTTGAGTTCGCCAAGAGCCTTGGTTGCAAACATCCTGAGATCGTGCTTCACCTCGATCACGGAGACAGCTTCGAGCTTTGCAAGGACTGCGTTGATCTGGGCTTCTCGTCCGTGATGATCGACGGCAGCGCTCTGCCCTATGAGGAGAACATCGCCCTGACCAAGAAGGTAGCCGACTACGCACATCAGTATGACGTAACGGTAGAGGGTGAGCTCGGCGTTCTGGCCGGCGTGGAAGACGAGGTAAGCGCTGAGGAGAGCCACTACACACGTCCCGAGGAGGTGATCGACTTCTCCACCCGCTCCGGTGTTGACTCTCTCGCCATCTCCATCGGCACAAGCCACGGCGCCTACAAGTTCAAGCCCGAGCAGTGCACCCGCGACCCGAAGACCGGCCGCCTCGTTCCTCCTCCTCTCGCATTCGATGTGCTCGAGGAGATCGAGAAGAAGCTCCCCGGCTTCCCCATCGTGCTCCACGGCTCTTCGTCCGTACCTCAGGAGTATGTTGACATCATCAACAAGTACGGAGGCCACCTGCCCGACGCTGTCGGCATACCCGAGGATCAGCTCCGCAAGGCTTCCAAGAGCGCCGTTTGCAAGATCAACATCGACTCCGACTCTCGTCTGGCTTTCACCGCCGGTGTTCGCGAGACACTGTCGCTCCATCCCGAGTATTTCGACCCGCGTCAGTACTGCGGCGTAGCTCGCAACTACATGACCGACCTCTACAAGCACAAGATCACCGATGTGCTCGGCTCTGACAACAAACTTGCCAACTGCGATTAATAAAGCGCTTGGCTGGGCTTAAATAATGGCGCCGGCGATGCTCTACAGCGTCGTCGGCGCTGCTTATATAAGGCTACGCCAAATCACGTGTGACAAGAAATCAGTAACTTTACAGACTGGAACACAACAACAAATGACCTATGAATAAAATAATATCAATGGCCGCCGCCGCACTGCTCGCCATCGCACCGTGCGTCGCTCCGGCTCAAAGCAAGGCTCCCCAGCTCAACAGCAAGAACGTCGACAAGGTGCTCAAGGCCATGACGCTCGAGGAGAAAGCCCGCCTGCTCGTAGGCGGTACGGAAGTAATAGTCAACGGCAAGCTCGAGAAAGTGCCCTACGCCTACAACGATGCAGTGGGCCAGAGCCACGGCATAGAGCGCCTCGGCATCGCCGAGACCTACTGGACCGACGGCCCCGCCGGCGTACGCATCCGCCCCACGCGTCAGGGCGACTCGCGCACCTTCTACGCCACCGGTTTCCCCGTGGCCACGCTGCTCGCCTCCTCCTGGGACACTGACCTTGTGGAGAGAGTGGGCCGCGCAATGGGCGAAGAGGTGAAGGACTACGGATGCGACATCTTCCTGTCCCCCGCCCTCTGCATTCACCGAAATCCCCTCTGCGGGCGCAACTTTGAATACTACTCCGAGGACCCTCTGATAGCCGGCGCAATGGCTACGGCCATGACCAAGGGCGTGCAGAGCAACGGCGTAGGCGTCTCCATCAAGCACTTCGCCGCCAACAACTGCGAGACATTCCGCACGGAGAACACCTCCAACGTCTCCCAGAGGGCGCTGCGCGAGATATACCTGCGCGGATTTGAGAGAGTGGTCAAGGACGCCAACCCCTGGACCATCATGTCCTCCTACAATAAGATCAACGGCGTCTACACCCAGGAAGACTACAACCTGCTCACCGGCATCCTGCGCAATGAGTGGGGCTTCAAGGGCATGGTAGAGACCGACTGGACCGGCACACGCAACACCGTGGCTCAGGTACACGCCGGCAACGACCTCATGATGCCGGGCAACTATGAGCAGCAGAAGCAGATCGTCGACGCCGTCAACAGTGGCAAGCTCTCCATCAAGGACGTGGACCGCAATGTGCGCCGCATCCTCGAACTGGTAGCCAAGACCCCGTCGGGCAAGGGCTACAAGGCTCCGCAGGTGACCGACCTCAAGGCCCACGCTCAGGTGTCCCGCAAGGCCGCCGAGGAGGGTATGATACTCCTGAAGAACAACGGCAACGCCCTGCCTCTCGCCTCCGGCCTCAAGGTAGCCCTCTACGGCCGCACGAGCTATTACCTCTACGCCAACGGCTGGGGCTCCGGCGATGTCAACAAGGTGCACACCATCAGCCTCTTCCAGGGCCTCTCAGAGGGCGGCTACAAGGTTTCGCCCGAGCTGAGCAGCATCTACAACAGTTCCGACAGCTACTTTAAGGTGACCCCCGAGAACGCGCGTCTGCGCGCCGAGGACTGCGATGTGGCCATTGTTACCTTCGGCCGCAACGCCGGTGAGGGCGGCGACCGTCATGTGACCAAGGGCGACTGGTATCTGACCGACTACGAATCGCAGTCGCTCAAGAACATCGTCGACGCCTTCCACGCCAAGGGCAAGAAGGTCATCGTAGTGCTCAACACGGGCGGCGTCATCGAGACAGCCTCCTGGAGCGCTCAGCCCGACGCTATCCTGCTCGCATGGCAGCCCGGACAGGAGGGCGGCTACGCTATCGCCGACATCCTCTCCGGCAAGGCCAATCCCTCCGGCAAACTGACCAGCACCTTCCCCGTGAAATATGAGGACGTGCCGTCGCAGAACTTCCCCTCCAACTACAACAACGAGCCCTTCAAGGCCGACTGGAAGAACTACGGCTATGTGGACTACGACGAGGGCATCTATGTGGGCTACCGTCACTACCTGACCAAGGGTGTCAAGGTGGCCTACCCCTTCGGTTACGGCCTCTCCTACACCACGTTCGCCTTCTCGGGCGTCAAGGCTCAGCCCAAGGGCAATGTCATCAACGTGACAGTGACCGTCAAGAACACCGGCAGCAAGGCCGGCAAGGAAGTGGCCGAGGTATACGTGGCCGCTCCCAAGGGCAAGCTCGACAAACCGCTTCGCGAGCTCAAGGGCTTTGCCAAGACACGCCTGCTCAACCCGGGCGAGAGCCAGACGCTGGTCATCCCCGTGCGCATGGACGATCTGGCCTCGTTTGACGAAGCCAACATGCAGTGGCTCACCGACGCCGGCGAATACACCGCAGAGGTGGGCAGCGATGCCAACACGATCCTCGGCACGGCTAAGTTCAACATCAAGAAAGCCATCGTAAAGAAAGCTCCTACGAAACTCTAATCAGCCTTACTCCATACCGCCCTCCTCAGAGCGGCATGGAGCTATCCTAATAGTCGCCCCACAAGCCATCGTGCCTGTGGGGCGATTTCTTATATATGCATCGATTAGCAAAGCAAAAGGCGCTGTTTCAAGATGCATATTTATGAAGTTTGAAGTGCTTATTCATCCATTTTAGAATGCGAAATCCGACCTCTCATAGAGCGGATTTTACTCCTTTGTAACTACGTGATTTACAACTATCTGAGAAGCCCGAAAAAAACAAGGCACATATTTTAAAATACAAGGCACTTTGGAAAAAATACAAGGCACATAATTTTTCCGAAGTGCCTTGCTTTTTTTGGCGCATGCGGAAAATGTTTTTCATTGGGGCAAAGGCAAGATTGGACGAAGGAGTATCAGCTGACCAAGGTAAGGTACTGGGAGAGGCGAAGCCTTTCATAAGCCACCTTACCTCATGCGTCTGAGGACGTAGCCCTTGCCTCTGTCACAAAGAGGATTTTGAGGTTTTTATTATTTTCGCCACCTCTTAGCAGCTATTGTCTGTCTAGTCAAAGGCCTTGGGGATTTCTTATTTTCCTGATGGCAGGGTTTCGTGTTTGGGTTATATTCATCGCAGCGGAAGAATGGGACGGTTTGTGCGTCACATTGAAGAAAACAGGAAAAAATCGCGCACAATGAAGCTAACATATCAGATAAATTATTAGTTTTGACACATCATGCCGGAGCCATGGTATCTTTGCGCCGGCAAATACGGAACTATGCAATATCTAATACGGAAATGCTCAGAGAGATAGTGATAAGCGCTTGCGTGGCGCTGCTTGCCGTAGCCGGGAGGGCTCAGGGCGTAGAGCCGTTGCCCACTCTGCATCAGGAAGGGAGATGGCTGGTAGACAGCCATGGCAACCATGTCGTGCTGCATGGCGTGATGGATACACCCAATGCCTGGTTTAACGGCGGGCGCTGGGGCTGGAAGTACGACTCCGTAACGCCCTGCATCAAATACTTCGAGAAACTGTTTGACGGCATGCAGCGGTCGAAATGCACGGTGTTCAGGCTGCACATGGACCCGGTGTGGACCAACGACCCGTCGCCCTCCTATGTATGGAGCGGCTCAAAAGGGCAAGCCGGTGACGCATCGGGCGAGGCAGACATCCGAAAGTTCAACCCTCGCAGACTGCAAGACTACCTTGTTTCGCTCTATTTCCCTTTGGCCAAACGGGCCATGAACCATGGCATGTATGTTGTGGTGCGGCCGCCCGGCGTGTGTCCGAGAGACATAAAGGTGGGAGACTACTACAACAACTATCTGATGACGGTCTGGGACCTCTTCACACAGAGCGACTCTATCCGCAAATACTCCGGACAGATAAGTATAGAGCTCGCCAACGAACCGGTGAACCTCAAGAATGCCCGAGGTGAGGACGACCCGAAGGCCCTGCACGACTTCTTTCAGCCGATAGTGGACAAGATACGAGCCAACGGGTTTACGGGCATTATTTGGGTGCCCGGCACCGGCTGGCAGTCCAACTATACCGGATATGCTGCGCATCCCATTGAGGGCTACAATATAGGATATGCCGTTCACGACTACTGCGGATGGTACGGCTGTAGTGACGAGCACCCCGACCCGCAAGCCAAGATAGCGCAGTTTAGGAAGCAGGTGCCTGTGGTCGATACCAATCCCGTCATCATCACGGAAGTAGACTGGAGCCCTAAAAAGAAAGGCACTGGACATTATAATGAGCATGGTGTTTGGGTGGAGTCGAACTATGGCACCTGGGCTACCGGCTCCACGTCAAAGTGGGGCAAGGCCTTCAAGGCCTGCATAGACTATTACGGCAACATATCGATGACGCTTTCCGGCACCGGAGTACTGCTGGACATAGACACACTGCTCTCTGACGGCACGGTAGCACCGGCCTTCGGCGGACTGGAGGAGGCTTGCGGAAAAGCATGTATGGACTGGTATGCCGAGTATTACAAAGAGAACTATCCGCATGCCGATTTCAAAAATCTCTCTATGAGCGACCAGGGCAACGGCACATATAAGAATCCCATTGTCTTTGCCGACTTCCCCGACCCCGATGTGGTGCGTGTGGGTGACACCTACTATATGGCTACCACAACGATGCATCACTTCCCCGGATGCACACTGCTGAAGTCGAAGGATTTGGTAAACTGGGAATACTGTGCGCAGCCCCTTGACGAGCTCTCGAAGTCGGACAACTATAATCTGCGCAGCGGGCACAACGCCTATGCCAGGGGCATGTGGGCCTGCTCCATGGCTTACCACAACGGCAAATTCTACATTCTCATCAATGGCAACGATGCCGGCGGATATGTGCTGTCTGCCTCAGACCCCGAAGGCAAGTGGGAGAAGAAGAAGTTGGACCGTCTGTATTACGACCCGGGAATGCTGTTCGAGGACGGAAGGGTCTATGTGGTCTGCGGCAGCACCACCATCCGCATGTGCGAGCTTGACGAGCAGTTTAACTTCATTCGTGAGAAGACACTCTTGACAGCAGGCGCCATGCTTGAAGGCTGCCACCTCTACAAAATAGGCGACTACTATTATATATATGGTACCTACGGCGGTTGGCCGTCAGGTCAGACTGTGCTGCGCTCGAAAAACATCTTTGGGCCCTACGAGGAGAAGATGCTCGTAGAGAAGGTCATCAACGGGAGACCTAACACAGTCCACCAGGGCGCGCTCATAGAAACCCCGAAGGGAGAGTGGTGGACCATACTGCAGCAAGACCTGGGAGCCTTGGGGCGCATGCCTAATCTGCAGCCCGTGAGATGGGTCAACGGCTGGCCTGTAGTCGGGGACGGCGGTGTGCCCTATGTGTCGTATGTAAAGCCTAACGTAGGACAGAGCTTCCCCAAGACGACACTCCCCACCAACGACAGTTTCCGCTCGGGCTCTCCGGGCATGCAGTGGCAGTGGAATCATAATCCCCACAAAGGAGGATGGAGCTTGACGGAGCGGCCAGGGTGGTTGCGTCTGCGGCCATCCGGCAGCGCCGACCGCCTGACACAAGCCGGGAATATGCTAACGCAGCGCATCTTCGCCTTCCATGACCGGCCGTTTCAGCCATCGACAGGCACTGTGCGCCTCGATGTGACCCACCTCAAGAAGGGTGACCGCGCGGGCATCTGTATCCTGCAAGACCCATACGCTGCCATCGCCGTAGAAAAGAAGAACGGCAAGACCTATCTAGTGTGGTGGCAGGACCAACTGACCGACAACAGGGGCTTTCAGCCGCAAGAAGTGAAGCAGAAGCTCGGCAAAGCCGACATCGTCTACCTCCGCGCCTCTATCACCTATGGCACAAGCCGGACACAGTTCTTCTACTCAACAGACAACAAGACTTTTCTGCCTTTGGGCCAAAGCACCACGCTGGGCTACAACTTATCAATATTTGTCGGTGCGCGTTACGGTCTCTTCTGCTACAACAGGCGGAAGGACAGCAATGGTTATGCTGATTTTGACTGGTTCTCGACAGAAGACCATTTCGAAGAGACCGATTACTATCCGGTCTCTTCGAAATAATGCAGCGCCGATAAGCCGGGCGCGAATCCCCGGATAGCACCGGGAGTAGTCTTAGTACTCATGCCATCCTTACCGAGCTTCTACGAGCCGACGGACAGGACCGGCACCTCGACTCAGAAGAAGCTCGAGCCGTCGAAGCAATGTGTGCAAATGCTGCACTTGGGCAGGCCGATAGCCTTCACGAGATTGTCAAGGGTGTTAAAGCGCAGCGTCGTAAGTCCGAGCTTTCGGCGTATAATCTCCACCATGCGGTCGTACTGGGGAGTGCCGGCCGTGGCGTAGGCTTCGAGCCGGCTGTCCTTGTCACCTTCCTCCTCCTTGATAATGCGCCGCGTGATGAGCTCCAGGTCAGAGCGGGAAGAAGTAAAGCCGATATATCTGCATCCGTAGACCAGCGGCGGGCATGAGATGCGCACATGCGCCTCCCTGACGCCGCAGTCGAAAAGCATGCGTACGTTGTCGCGCAGCTGCGTGCCGCGTACTATGGAGTCGTCGCAGAAGAGCATGCGCTGCCCCTTGAGGATGGCCTCGTTGGGTATGAGCTTCATCTTGGCCACCAGGTTGCGGCGCTCTTGATTGCTCGGCGTGAAGCTGCGCGGCCAGGTGGGCGTGTATTTGGAAATGGCCCGCATATACGGCCGGCGCATACCCGCAGCATAGCCGTAGGCCATGCCCACACCGCTGTCGGGGATGCCGCAGACGCTGTCGACATCGGCGTCTTCGCAACGCCCCATCGTCTCACCGCAGGCAAACCGTACCTTCTCTACATTCACCCCTTCGTACGACGAAGTCGGGAAACCGTAATAGACCCAAAGGAAGGAGCATATCTGCATCTTGTCATTGGGCCGGCGGAGCTGCTCTATGCGGGAGGGCGTCACCCTCACTATCTCTCCGGGCCCCAGGTCACGCTCGTAGCTGTATCCGAGATTTGGGAACGATGTCGTCTCGCTGGCAAGCGCCACAGCGCCCTCCTTGCGCCCTATTATAATAGGTGTGCGCCCTAGTTTGTCGCGCGCCGCAATAATGGAGCCGTCATCAGTGAGCAGAAGCATGGAGCAAGAGCCTTTGATCGCCCTGAAAACATTCTCTATGCCCTCTACCAGCGTATCGCCCTGCACTATGAGCAGCGCGACCAGTTCGGTAGGATTTGTCTGGCCCGACGAAAGCTCGGAAAAATGCTGATGATGCGACAGAAGTTTGCTCTCGAGCTCGGCAACATTGGTGATGTGAGCCACCGTGACGATGGCAAAGCGCCCGAGGTGAGAATTGATGACAATGGGCTGGGCATCATTGTCGCTGATGACGCCGAGGCCGGCATTGCCGGTAAACTTGTCGAGCTCGTCCTCAAATTTGCTGCGGAAATACGCGTTTTCCAGATTGTGAATGGAGCGTTTGAATTCGCCGTCGTCCCCCAGCGTCACCAGTCCGGCCCTGCGCGTGCCGAGGTGAGTATGGTAATCAGTACCGTAAAACAGGTCGTTAATACACGGTTTCATGGAAACCGTACCGAAGAAGCCTCCCATGTCTATAGATTTGATATTTGAAATATGAGAACAAAGTTAAGCAAAACCGCCGACACCTCAGGGCACGGATTATATTTTATTTTCATTTGCTTTTAAGAGATGCGGCCTGCGGTAGCAAACTAAAAAAAGTCGCAGTAAAATTGCATATCTCCCGCGAGCTTTGTATTTTTGCATTAATAATATCATGTCTATATAGACTGCCAACGTTAAAAAATCAAAGAATGGAATTTACAGCAGGACAGATAGCCGCATATCTCGGCGGAAAGGTCGAGGGCAATGCCGATGCGAAGGTGCACACATTCTCCAACATAGACACGGCGGAGGCAGGAGCCCTGAGCTTCCTGTACGCTCCGGAATATGAGCACTATCTCTACACGACAAAGGCGAGCATCGTGCTGGTAAGCGAGGACCTTCAGCCGCGCGAGGCCGTAGCGGCCACGATGGTGCGGGTCAAGGAGCCGCGCGAGGCCGTGGCCCGTCTGCTCAACCTCTACGAGCAGAGCAAACCCAAGCGCTGCGGTGTCAGCGAGCGCGCCTTCGTCAGCGAGACGGCCCATGTGGGCAAGGATGTCTACATCGGTCCGCTGGCTTACATCGGCGACAATGTGACCATCGGCGACGGCACGCAGATCTATCCCAATGTGACCATCGAGGAGGGCTCGACCGTGGGCGCCGGGTGCATCATCTACCCGGGCGTGTCGGTATATCACGACTGCCACATAGGCTCGTCGGTCATCCTCCATTCGGGCTGTGTGATAGGCGCAGACGGCTTCGGCTTCGCTCCCACGCCCGCGGGCTACGAGAAGATACCCCAGATAGGCAATGTGGTGATCGAGGACAATGTGGAGATAGGCGCCAACACCTGTGTGGACCGCTCCATGATGGGCACGACGCGTGTGGGCCGCGGTGTGAAGCTCGACAACCTCGTCCAGATAGCCCACAACGACGTGATAGGCCCCAACACGGTGATGTCGGCCCAGGTGGGTGTCGCAGGTTCGACCGAGGTGGGCGAATGGTGCATGTTCGGCGGCCAGGTGGGCATTGCCGGCCACGTCAGGATAGCCTCGCGCACCCATAGCGGCGCTCAGGCGGGCATCGCAGGCCCTGTCATCAAGGAGGGACGCACCCTGCTGGGCTCTCCGGCCATCGACGCCAGGCGCTTCGCCAAGTCGGCCGCCGTATTCCGCAACCTGCCCGATATGTTCCGCCGTCTCAACGAGTTGGAAGAGCAGGTAAAAACTTTGACAAAAGACAAACAGGAAAAATAACAATACAACGATATGCTGAAACAGAAAACACTGGGCGGGAGCTTCTCCCTCTACGGCAAAGGCCTGCATACGGGCCTCAATCTGACCGTGACATTCAATCCCGCCGACGAGAACTATGGATACAAGATACAACGAATAGACCTGCCCGACGCACCTCTTATCTCCGTCATCGCGGAGAATGTGGTGGAGACGACACGCGGCACGGTCGTAGCCAATGGCGAGGCCCGCTGCTCTACCATCGAGCATGCGATGGCTGCGCTCTACGCTCTGGGCGTGAGCAACTGCCTGATGCAGGTCAACGGCCCCGAGTTCCCCATCCTCGACGGCAGCGCCCAGATATTCATGGAGAATATCCTCAAGGTGGGTGTCAAGGAGCAGAACGCGCCCGAGGACATCTATGTCATCAAGAAGAAGCTCGAGGTCAAGGACGAAGAGACGGGCTCGTCGATAGTCATCCTGCCGGACGATGAATTCAGCATCACGGCGATGATCTCGTATGGCTCGAAGTGGTTCTCCAGCCAGTTTGCCACCATGGGCAGCCTGTCCGACTTTGAGAACGACATAGCCAGCGCACGCACCTTCGTGTTTATGCGCGAGATAGAGCCTCTGCTCAAGGCCGGCATGATCAAAGGCGGCGACCTGGACAACGCCATCGTGATCTACGAGGACGAACTGCCGCAGGAGCGCCTGGACCAGATAGCCGACGAGATGAAGGTGGAGCGTCGCGACGCCAAGAAACTGGGCTTCATCTCCCACCGTCCGCTCAAGTGGAGCAACGAACCGGCGCGCCACAAACTGCTCGACATAGTGGGCGACATGGCTCTCGTAGGGCGTCCCATCAAGGGCCGCATCATAGCCACGCGTCCGGGACATACGATCAACAACAAGTTTGCCCGCCTCCTCAGGCGTGAGATACGCGCCCACGAGGTGCAGGCTCCGGCCTACGATCCCAATCAGGAGCCGCTGATGGATGTCAACCGCATCCGCCAGCTCCTGCCCCACCGCTACCCGATGCAGCTCGTGGACAAAGTGATAGCCATGGGCTCCAATCAGATCGTGGCCATCAAGAATGTGACGAGCAATGAGCCGTTCTTCCAGGGCCACTTCCCTCAGGAGCCGGTGATGCCCGGTGTGCTTCAGGTGGAGGCCATGGCTCAGGCCGGCGGTCTGCTGGTGCTCAGCGGGCTCGACGAACCGGAGCGCTGGAGCACCTATTTCATGCGCATAGATGACGTCAAGTTCCGCCGCAAGGTGGTGCCCGGCGACACGCTTATATTCAATGTGCGTCTGCTGGCACCCGTGCGCCACGGCGTTTCCTCGATGAAAGGATTCGTATTCGTGGGCGAGCAGGTGGCATGCGAAGCTACCTTCACGGCCCAGATAGTCAAGAACAAGTAATCTACATAATAACATCTCCCATACAGCATCCGACATGAGCGACATAAGCCCGTTGGCATACATAGACCCCGAAGCGAAAATCGGCAAGAATTGTAAAATAGGTGCATTCTGCTACATCGATAAAAACGTGGAGATCGGCGACGACAATGTTCTGATGAACAGCGTCACCGTCCTGAGCGGCGCCAGAATAGGCAACCGCAACACGATCTTCCCCGGAGCGGTGATCAGCGCCATCCCGCAGGACCTCAAGTTCCGCGGCGAAGAGACGACGGCCATCATCGGCGACGGCAACCGCATCCGCGAGAATGTCACCATCAATCGCGGCACGGCGGCCAAGGGCAGGACCATCGTCGGCTCGGACAATCTGCTCATGGAGGGCGTCCACATCGCTCACGATGTCACGCTGGGCAGCAACTGCATCATCGGCAATTCGACCAAGGTGGCCGGCGAGGTGATTATCGACGACTGCGCCAATATCAGCGCCGCCGTGCTCATCCATCAGTTCTGCCATGTGGGCGGCTACGTGATGATCGGCGGCGGCACCCGCTTCAGCCAGGACATCCCGCCCTACATCATGGTGGCCAGAGAGCCTGCCGCATATCAGGGGCTCAACATCGTGGGCCTGAGGCGCCGCGGATTCAGCGATGAGACCATCGCCAACATCCACGAGGCCTACCGCCTGCTCTACCAGAGCGGCAAACTGCGCTCGGAGAGCCTCGAGGACATCCGCCAGCAGCTCCCCATGACCAAGGAGATAGTATACATCATCAATTTCGTGGAGACCGCCAAGCGCGGCATCATCAAATAACGGCCCTCAGGGCAAGCAACAATCACCACGTCCCGCGGCTCCGGCCGCAAGGGCTAAAACGAGATAAATATGCTGTTCCGATTCAGTATCATAAGCGACGAAGTCGACGACTTCCTCAGGGAGATAACCATCGACGCCGATGCCACGTTTCTGGACTTCTGCGAGGCGATACTCAACGCCTGCGGCTACGCCGACAATCAGATGACGAGCTTCTACCTCACGGACGATGAATGGGGCAAGCGCTGCGAGATAACCCGCGAAGACATGGGCACATCGCTCTACGACGAGGACGTCTACACGATGGGCGACACCACGCTGCGCTCTCTTATCGATGATGTGCCGGCAAGGATGAAGTTCATCTTCGACACGTTCAACGAGCGCGCGCTCTACATACAGCTGCTCGAGATAGTGCCTTCGCAGCATCTGGCCAAGGCTAAGGTAACGCGCAGCATAGGCGATGCGCCCGAGCAGATCATCATGGAGCAGCCGGGCGACACTAAGGCCAAGGGCAAGGCGGGAGCCAATGCCGAGGGCTTCGACTCGGAGGATTTCTACGGCAGCGACAGTTTCGACGATGAGGATCTGGGCGATGCCGGCCTCGATATCAGCGATGGCCTGCCGGGCGACGATCTAAACGGCATGCGTTGAACTGGCTCGTAGCTGTCATCGGGCCCACAGGGATAGGCAAGACCGCGATGTCTGTCCGCCTCGCTGAGGCACTCCATGCGCCCATCGTGAGCGCAGACTCGAGACAGATATACCGCGAAATGAAAATAGGCACAGCGCGACCCGGAGAGGACGAACTCTCCCGGGCGCGCTTTTATTTTGTCGGCTCCGCGTCCGTCCGGGATGCCTACAGCGCCGCGCGCTACGAGGCCGAAGCGCTCCCGCTCATAGCCTCCCTGCACACCGCGAACCCCTACGTCATCCTCTCGGGCGGGAGCATGCTCTATGTCGACGCCGTGATAAGCGGCATAGACTATATCCCCGACGTTAGGCCCGAGGTGCGCGCCCGCCTCAAGGAGCGGCTGGCTACGGAAGGGCTCGCCTCGCTCACCGCGGAGCTCGAGCGCGTGGACCCCGCCTACTACGCCGTGGCCGACCTCCGCAACCCGCGCCGTGTCATCCATGCGCTCGAGATCTACTACTCCTCCGGGCAGCTCTACTCCTCGCTGCGCGTCCGCCATGTGCAGCCGCGGCCGTTCAGAACCCTCAAGATAGGGCTCAGGATGGAGCGCGGGCAGCTCTACGAGCGCATCAACAGCAGGGTCGACCGCATGATGGAGGCGGGGCTCGAGGACGAGGCGCGCCGCCTCTGGCCGCTGCGAGCTCTCCCCGCTCTCGACACCGTGGGCTACCGCGAGCTGTTCGCCTGCTTCGACGGTCTGATGAGCAGAGACGAGGCAATAGAGAAAATCAAGAAAAACACACGCACTTACGCCAAGAAACAGATGACCTGGTACAAGCGCGACGAGGATATCCTCTGGTTTGAGGCCGACGATTACGACGGCATACTAAATTTTATACTTAAGGAAACCCGCGGATAACGGTAAATTAGTAATTTTGCAGGGTAGAATGCCGTCTTGCGCGGCACAATCCAAAGGAAATAATGAGCAGAAAATTTGTCAGCAAAATAAAAAATGGCCTGAGGGTCATTTCCGGGAAGCTCCGGCAGTTCGGACACTGGTACGTAGGGCAATTCAAGGGGCGTCCCTGGTGGCGCAAAGCCATCGCAGGCGTTCTATCGTTCTTCGCCTTCGTCATCCTTTACTTCACGGCGGTCTACTTCAACTTCTTCTGGCTCTTCGGCAAGTCGCCGTCCATCTACAGCATCATGAACCCCGAGACGGACATCGCCTCGGAGGTGTACAGCGATGACGGACAGCTCATAGGCAAATATTTCAATGAGAACCGCACACCCGTGGGCTACAATGACATCAATCCCGTCTTCTACCGCGCGCTCATCGACACGGAGGACGAGCGATTCTACCAGCACTGGGGCGTAGACTTCCGCGGCCTCTTCTCGGCCGGCAAGGACATGATGCACGGCCACGCTCGCGGCGCCTCGACCATCACGCAGCAGCTGGTGAAGAACATGTTCCGTGTGCGCACCCAGTACTCCACCGGTCTGCTGGGCCACATTCCCGGCCTGCGCATCGTGATCATGAAGAGCAAGGAGTGGGCTATCGCCGTGGCCCTCGAGGTGGCGTACAGGATAGAGGATATCTTTACGTCGGAGCAGGAGAACCTCAGGTGCAAGCAGAAGATCCTGCTCATGTACGCCAACACCGTCGATTTCGGCTCCAACGCCTACGGCATCAAGACCGCGGCCAAGACCTACTTCAACACCACTCCCAAGAATCTCACCACCGAGCAGGCAGCCGTTCTCGTGGGTCTGCTCAAGGCCACGAGCTACTACAACCCGCGCCTCAACCCCGAGCACAGCAAGGCCCGCCGCAATGTGGTGCTGGAGAACATGATGACCCACGGCGACCTCAGCGCCGAGGCCTGCGACTCGCTCAAGCAGCTCCCCATCGAGCTCAACTTCAGCGTGGAGACCCCTTACGACGGCAAGGCGCTCTACTTCCGCGAGGCCGTGGCCGACGAGGTGAAGCGCATCCTGGGCAGCGACTGCGACCTCTACGGCGCCGGATACAAGATATACACCTCGCTCAACGTCAAAATGCAGGACTACGCCGAGAAGGCCCTCCTCAAGCAGATGAAGAACGTGCAGCGCAACTTCCGCAACCACTGGGGCAACGACGACCCATGGAGAGACGAGAATCACAACGTCATCCCCCATTTCATCGAGGATCTGGCCAAGAAGACCGACTACTACAAGATGCTCACCCAGAAATATGACGGCAACCCCGACTCGATAGACTTCTACATGAATCAGAAGCACAAGGTAAAGCTCTTCAGCTACGATGGCGAGAAGGAGGAAGAGATGTCCTCCATGGACTCGATACGCTACATGGTCAAGTTCATGCACGCCGGCCTTGTGGCCATGGAGCCCGCCACGGGACAGGTGAAAGCCTGGGTGGGCGACATCGACTTCAAGTCGTGGAAATATGACAAGGTGAGGGCCATGCGTCAGCCCGGCTCGACCTTCAAGCTCTTCGTCTACACAGAGGCGATGAACCGCGGCATCATGCCGTGCGACCGCCGCAGGGACGAATACTTCGCAATGGATGTCTACGACAAGCGGCAGCACAAGATGGTACGCTGGGCGCCCACTAACGCCAACGGCAACTTCTCAGGCGACAGCATACCGCTCATCTCGGCCTTCGCGCAGAGCATCAACAGCATCGCCGTGCGCCTGGGACAGGAGGTAGGTATCGGAAATATCATCAACACGGCCCACGCCATGGGCATCAAGTCGCCGCTCGACAACACGCCGTCGCTCGCCCTCGGGGCCTCGGATGTCACGCTGCTCGAGCTGGTAGACGCCTACTGCACCATCGCCAACGACGGGCGGCAGCATGATCCCGTGCTCATCACCAAGATCGTGGACCGCAACGGCGACGTCATCTATAAGGCGCCCGACGAGAGCACACAGGCCGTGTCCTACAAGACGGCGTTCCTCATGCAGAAGATGCTGGAGGGCGGCCTCAATCTGGCCGGCGGCACGTCGATGCCGCTGGGCGGCTACGTCGGTCCGTATCGCAAGACGACCGACTTCGGCGGCAAGACTGGTACGAGCAACAACCACAGCGACGCCTGGTTTGTCGGCGTTACTCCGGGCCTCGTGGCCGGGGCGTGGGTAGGCGGCGAGTACCGCTCCATCCACTTCCGCACCGGCGCGCTCGGACAGGGCAGCCGCACAGCCCTCCCGATCGTGGGCTACTTCATGCAGTCGGTGTGGGGCGACTCCCAGTTCTCCAAGTACCAGCGCAAGTTCGGCGCTGCGCCCGAGGACCTCTCCTCCGCCTGCTGGTCGTGCGGCTATGTGCCGCGCTCCAGGGCCCGCGTCGACTCCGTCAAGGCTGCGCGCGACAGCATGACCTTCGATCTCAACTTTGAGGAAGAGGGCGAGGCCGGCGGCTCAAACGCCACCGAGGCCAAGGAGAGCAAGGCTACCGAGCCCTCCTCCGAACACAAGGCCAAGAAGGAGAAGCGCAAGAACGACGAGGTAAACTTTGATGACATCGTAAACTGACGCCTGCTGCTGCCGCCCGCTTCCCCCGCCGTATGAATGCGGGACGCCGGAACCGGGAATGCCGCAGCCGCGGACTGCAATCATAACGCCGTGCGGGACATGAAGCCAATCATGCCCCGCACGGTCGTTTTATGGATGGGATTGTAAAGGAATTCCGCCGCGCGGAATATTGTTCGCGGAAGAGGTCACCTGGACAAAAAGTAGGGTAATTTGATTGCGAAAACAGAAAAAGAAAGAAGCAAGACGTTTGACCGACGGCCAATATCTTGCTTCCTTCTCGTAAGTCGGGGTGACTGGATTCGAACCAGCGACCTCGCGCCCCCCAGACGTGTACTCTAACCGGACTGAGCTACACCCCGCTTGCTTCTGCCTTTGGTACTCAAGAATTGCTCTTGCCTGTATCTCCGGCTTTGCGAGTGCAAATGTACGGCGAATTTTCGACATATCAAAAAATAATTCTATATTTTTGCCGGATAATTTACAGGAATCCATTTTACGATGAGATATAATGTCAATCAGAGAGGCCCTGTCGGGGCATGCGAGGTAAACCTGCCCGCGTCCAAGAGCCTCACCAACCGCGCCCTCCTGCTCTCGGCGCTTGCGGGCAGAGGCAGCAGCGTCAGCAACGCGGCCGTTTGCGACGACGCCGAGGTGATGCAGCAGGCGCTCAGGAACGACGGCAGCCTTCCCGTCGACGTGCACGGCGCGGGGACAGCGATGCGCTTCCTCACGGCCTACTTCTCGCTCTCGCCCATGAGGCGCGTCATCACCGGGTCGGAGCGCATGCGCCACCGCCCCATAGGCATCCTGGTCGACGCCCTGAGGAGCCTCGGCGCTGAGATCAGCTACATGGAGAGCGAGGGCTTTCCCCCGCTCCGTGTGGGCGGAGGCGTCATGCACGGAGGCGAGGTGGCGCTGCCGGCAACGGTCAGTTCGCAATACATCTCCGCGCTCATGATGATCGGGCCGTGCCTCAGCGGCGGCCTGACGCTGAGGCTGGAGGGACATATCGCCTCGCGGCCGTACATAGAGATGACCGCGGCCATGATGCGGCTCTTCGGGGCCACCGTCCGCGAGGGCGAGGGGCAGGTGATCGAGATCGGCGAGGGCGGATACCGCGCCACGGCCTACAGCGTGGAGAGCGACTGGAGCGCATCGTCCTACTGGTACGAGATAGCCGCTCTGAGCGCCGCGTCAGGCTGCACCATCCGCCTCACAGGGCTCAGCCGTAACAGCCTGCAGGGCGACAGCGCCGTGGCGGAGCTCTTCGCCCCGCTCGGCATCGCTACGGACTACCGGGACGGGGACGTGGTGCTGACACGCAAGGGCGGAAGCCTGCCAGAGAGCCTCGTGCGGGACCTCGGCGCCGTGCCCGACCTGGCGCAGACGCTCATGGCCACCTGTTGCGGCCTCGGTGTGCGCTTCTCCTTCAGCGGCCTCGACAATCTGCGCGTCAAGGAGACCGACAGGATAACCGCCATGGAGACGGAACTAAGGAAACTGGGCTTTGTAATCAAGGACGACGGCGCGGGGACGGTGAACTGGGACGGGCGGACCGTACAGGCCGTACAGGCCGACGCGCATCCCGTGATAGCCACCTACGAAGACCATCGCATGGCCATGAGCATCGCTCCCCTCGCAATGGTCAAAGGCCCTCTGACGGTCGACAATCCCGAAGTGGTGGCGAAATCCTATCCCGGCTACTGGCAGGCCATCGCGAAGGCCGGATTCACGGTAAAAGAGGAGGCCTGAGATGAACATATTTCCCATCATTCTCATCGGTGTGCTCGTCGTGGGCATCATCGTGTTCGCCCTCTACATCAGGCGCAATCCCTTCGACGAGATACCGGTCAAAAAACGCCCTTCCGATTGCGACGACCAGTGTGTCAGTTGCGGCGACGTCTGTGCCGCGGGGGAAGTGCTCCGCGCCCAGATGGACCAGGATATTCCCGATTTCGACGACGAGGCGCTCAACGCCTTCGCCGGCCGCAGCGGCAGCGACTACAGCCCCGAAGAGGAGGAACAATTTGAGGAAACCCTCGAGAGCCTCCGCACCTCGGAAGTGGCCGCATGGATGGAAAGCCTCCGGCGCAGGAACATCGCCCTGCCCGCAAGCCTGAGAGACGAGGCCATGATGCTCATCACGGAGAAATAAAGGGCTTTCCGGACGAATAAATTCCACGCCGCGGGCAAGGTGTCATTCATCAGAATGTGGTAAAGGCTTGCCGCGAAGCATTCATTGCCTGCCGCGAAGCATTCATTGC
>OMUV01000058.1 GCA_900314335.1 uncultured Prevotellaceae bacterium
CGAAAAGGCCATTCCCTACACTCAAAAAACCGTCCCGCATGCTGGGATACTCACATAGGACCTGAGGAAAACTACATTTGAGATGTTTCAAAACGTCTCAAATGTAGTTTTGGCCTTTCGCAGGCGCTGATTTTCAGTTATTTGGAAAAGGGTAAAAATGGCGTTTTTCGAGGGATTAATACGTGCGCAAATATTGCGGTATCAGGGGCCTTCTTCTCAAAAGCGCAGCAATGACTAAGGCGAGAGCCCGCTTACCTACATCACGACGTGAGTTCTCAATAGTGCGGCATGACTAAGGGCGAATCGCTCTTTCCTTCGCACCACTTAATATGCGGATGATTCAGCCCCGCAGGGAAATTATCTAATCTCCGAAGGCGATTATTTGATCTCCGAAGGCGATGAATCTGTCTCGCGGGCAAAATATTCGGTCCATAAGATCGGCTTATACGGTCTAAGGGAGCGGATTATTCGGCCGCGGGGGCGGGATGGCGGAAGAAGGAAAAGTTTACGCTGCCGTAAGCGCGGTGATCGAAGAAACCCGGGAGGGCGGAGAAGTCATAGTTTTTGCCGTGCTCCAGGATGAGCAGTCCGTCGGGGCGGAGGATGGGCGAAGAGAGCACCAGCGAGGGTATCTCGCCCAGGCGTGGGAGCTTGTAGGGCGGGTCGGCGAAGATGATGTCGTAGGTGTCGGAGCTGTGCGTGATGTAGCGCAGGGCGTCGTAGCGGTGCAGGCGCGCATTGTCGGCGCCGAGCGTGCGCAGGACGGAAGCGATGAACGCGCAGTGCTCGCGGTCGAGCTCCACGCTGCTCACGAAATGGCTGCCGCGCGAGAGAAACTCGGCCGTGATGCTGCCCGTGCCGGCGAACAGGTCGAGGACGTCCTTGCCCTCGATGTCCGTGTAGCCGCGCAGCACATTGAACAGGTTTTCCTTGGCGAAGTCGGTGGTCGGCCGCGCCTTGAAGGTGCGTGGTATCTCGAAATGACGGCCTTTGTATTTCCCCGTAACTATCCTCATGTGGCGTCAGAATTTATACATCATGAATGAGCGCAGGTCGAGCGGCAACTCCCCGACGGGATGGAGCGCCGTACCGGCGAAAAAGGTGTCGGCGTCGAGCTGACGCACTTCGGAGAGGAACATGGAGAGGCGGCTCTGCAGTGCGCCGGCAATGGGAGCGGGGGCGATGTAGCTGCAAGCGGCGTGCTGCATGTCGAAGCGGAGCACCTTTACGGCCAGCATTATATAATAGGCGGAGTCGTCGGAGGTGAGCGTCTCGTAGCGGTTGCCCAGCAGGAGTCGCCCGTTGCGGAAGGCAAAGAGATCCGTCTGATTCTCATGCACCCAGGCGTAGAGCCGCTCGCCGGAGGCCATTCGCGCAGCGGTGGCAAAATGTGTGGCGGGCCCGACGACGCCGATATGGACGGAGATGTCGGGAAACAGGTCGCAGGTCACCTTGTAGGCGGCCTCGTCCCAGCCGAAAATGAAGGCTGCGCCGAGGACTGGTACGGGCTCAAAGAAAGCCCGCTTGCCGGCGGTGTCGTGAAAGCAATGGCGGTAGATGCGGTCCTCATCGCCCACGGAGAAATACTTCAGCGGTTTGAGAGCATAGGGCGCGTCGGCCAGTACGGCGACACGCGCATAGCGGCGACGGGCCAGGGGCGAGGAGGAGAGGAAGTCGCGCAGGTTGACATTGAGCGAGGCATCGAGGTCCACGGGGCGCGACTCCTGCTCCGGCGCTTCGTCGCCGTAGTAAGAGCAGGCGGTGAGGCTTATCTCATTGAGCCCCGCCCTGATACACAGGAGTGAATTGTTTGCATTGCCCATAACTGTACGCTTCTCCCGAAGGCCATGGCGGAGAAAGATTCTCCCCTCTGCCGTCCGGTAATGATGCAAAGTTATAAAAATTCCGCTTATTCTCCCCCAATGGATTAAGGCAAATAGACGGGCTCCGCCTCCGCGGCCGGAGTATGCCGGAAAAAAATGTGAAGCGGAGGAGGAGATTTATTTTTTACGGGGCAATATATTTAATCTGTAAAGCGTTATTTGCAAATATCGCGGGATTTTCGTAACTTTGCCGGAAATTATAAGCGATTAGAACTATGCGAGACCTTACCTTTATGGAGAAATTTTTTCAGTCACACGCTTACATGCTGAGTCATCTCAATGCTCCCGTGCAGCGTTCGCTTATGGAGAGGATAGACTGGAGTCACCGGATGATAGGCATCCGCGGCCCGCGCGGTGTGGGTAAGACGACCTTCCTGCTTCAATATGCGCGTTCCCACTTTGACCCGCAGCTGCAGCAGTGCCTCTACATAAGCATGAACAATTTCTACTTTCAGGGACGTGGCCTCGTCGATTTCGCAGAGGACTTCGTACACTACGGCGGGCGCGTGCTGATCGTGGATCAGGTGTTCAAGCAGCCCAACTACGCCCACGACCTTGTGGAGTGCTACAACCGCTTCGAGAGGCTGCATATTATATATGCCATCTCATCGGTTATGCCGCCCGAGAGCGAGGACCAGCACGAGCTGGACAGGATAAGCGACGTGTATGTGCTTCACGGCTTCTCGTTCCGCGAGTTTGTCAATTCGCAGACGGGGCTCAACCTCCGGCCGTTCTCGCTGCAGGAGGTGCTGGACAATCATGAGCAGATCCTCAAGTCCATTCTGCCGAAGGTAAGGCCGTGGAACTATTTCCAGGACTACCTGCACCACGGCTATTATCCCTTCTTCCTCGAGACACACAACTTTACCGAGCAGCTGCTCAAGTCGATCAACATGATGATCGAGGTGGACATCCTCTTTATAAAGCAGATCGACCTGAAATATCTGGCCCGCATCAAGAAACTGCTCTACCTGCTGGGCATGGAGGGCATCACGGCGCCCAACGTCACGAAGCTCGCCAACGAGATAGGCACATCCCGGGCCACGGTGATGAACTATATCAAGGACCTCGAGGAGGCGCGCCTCATCAACCTCGTCTACAAGAAGGGCGAAGAGTTCCCCAAGAAGCCCGTGCAGATCATGATACACAATACCAACCTGCTCTACGCTATCAGTTCGCGCACGGCCGAGGAGCAGGAGGTGATGGAGACATTCTTCACCAACAGTGTCTGGCGTCACCACACCGTGGCCAAGAGCAAGCGCACGGGGCAGTATATCATCGACGGGCACATCATCAACGTCTGCGAGAAAAACCGCCGTGTGAAGCAGCAGGAAGGCGCCTACTACGCCCGCTACAACAGCGAGGTGGGACACGACAGGGACATCCCCCTGTGGCTCTTCGGATTCCTCTATTAATAAGCCATAAATAAGGACATAAACATAACATATCATTCAATACATCATCATGAGTAAGGAAAAGAAATTTATTACATGTGATGGAAACCAAGCCGCTGCCCATGTAGCATACATGTTCTCAGAGGTGGCTGCCATTTATCCCATCACGCCGTCATCGCCCATGGCCGAGCACATCGATGAGTGGGCTGCCGAGGGAAGGAAAAACCTCTTTGGCGACACGGTGACCGTACAGGAGATGCAATCCGAGGGTGGTGCTGCCGGCGCAGTGCATGGCTCGCTTCAGGCAGGTGCCCTCACGTCCACCTTCACGGCCTCACAGGGACTGTTGCTTATGATTCCCAACATGTACAAGATAGCCGGCGAACTGCTGCCGTGCGTGTTCCACGTATCGGCCCGCACTGTGGCTTCCCACAGCCTCTGCATCTTCGGCGACCACAGCGATGTGATGGCCTGCAGACAGACGGGATTTGCCATGCTCTGCGAGGGCAGTGTACAAGAAGTGATGGACCTCTCCGCCGTAGCCCACCTGGCCACGATCGAGAGCCGTGTACCGTTCATCAACTTCTTCGACGGTTTCCGCACCTCCCACGAATATCAGAAGATCGAGGAGATCGACGCCGAGAGCCTGCGTCCGCTGCTCAATGAGAAGGCACTTGCCGAGTTCCGCGCCCGTGCTCTCTCTCCCGAGCATCCCGTAGCCCGCGGCATGGCTGAGAACCCCGAGACATTCTTCGCCCATCGCGAGGTGAGCAATCCCTACTACGACGCCGTTCCGGGCATCGTGGAGAAATACATGAAGGAGATCTCCGCCATCACAGGCCGCGAGTATCACCTCTTCAGCTACTATGGCGCCGAGGATGCCGACCGCGTCATCATCCTCATGGGCTCCGCCACCGAGGCAGCCCGCGAGGCCATCGACTACCTCAATGCCAACGGCCAGAAGGTCGGCATGGTGAGCGTTCACCTCTACCGTCCGTTCTCTGTGAAGCACCTGCTCGCCGCAGTGCCCAAGACCGTCAAGCGCATCGCTGTCCTCGACCGCACCAAGGAGCCCGGAGCCGAGGGCGAACCGCTCTACCTCGATGTGAGAGCCGCCTTCTACGGCCAGCCCGACCAGCCGATCATCGTAGGCGGCCGCTACGGACTGGGCAGCTGCGACACCACGCCGACGCTCATCATCTCCGTGTTTGACAACCTCAAGCTCCCCGAGCCCAAGAACCACTTCACGCTCGGCATCGTGGACGATGTGACCTTCACATCGCTGCCCATGGAGGAGGAGAAGGCTCTCGGAGCCAAGGGCACATTCGAAGCCAAGTTCTACGGCCTCGGTGCCGACGGTACAGTGGGTGCCAACAAGAACTCCATCAAGATCATTGGCGACAACACGGACAAGTACTGCCAGGCATACTTCTCCTACGACTCCAAGAAGAGCGGCGGCTTCACCTGCTCGCACCTCCGCTTCGGCGACGAGCCCATCCGCTCCACATATCAGATCAAGACGCCTAACTTCGTGGCTTGCCACGTACAGGCTTACCTGCATATGTACGATGTGACCCGCGGCCTGAGGAAGAACGGCACCTTCCTGCTCAACACCATCTGGGAGGGCGACGAACTGGCCAAGAACCTGCCCAATCACATCAAGAAATACTTCGCCAAGAACAACATTACAGTCTACTACATCAACGCCACCAAGATCGCTCAGGAGATAGGCCTCGGCAACCGCACGAACACCATTCTCCAGTCGGCTTTCTTCCGCATCACCAAGGTGATCCCCGTAGACCTCGCCGTAGAGCAGATGAAGAAATTCATCGTCAAGAGCTACAGCCGCAAGGGTCAGGATGTCGTGGACAAGAACTACAAGGCCGTAGACCGCGGCGGCGAATACAAGCAGCTCTCTGTAGATCCCGCATGGGCTAACCTCCCCGACGAGAAGCCCATCGAGCGCGACGAACCGGAATACATCAGCAAACTGGTGCGCCCCATCAACGCTCAGAACGGCGATCTCCTGCCCGTATCTGCCTACAAGCCATCCGTCGACGGTACATGGGAGCAGGGCACTGCCGCTTATGAGAAGCGCGGTGTGGCCGCTTTCGTTCCGGCATGGAACCCCGACAACTGTATCCAGTGTAACAAGTGCGCCTTCTGCTGCCCCCACGCTGCCATCCGCCCGTTCGTGATGACCGACGAGGAGGTGAAGGACTTCAAGGGCCGCACGCTCGACATGATAGCCCCGCGCCCGATGAAGGGAATGCACTTCGTACAGCAGGTCGATGTACTCGACTGCCTCGGCTGCGGCAACTGCGCCGACGTCTGCCCGGGCAAGAAGGGCGAGAAGGCTCTCACCATGGTGCCCCTCGAGGGTCAGATGGCCGAGGCCGAGAATTGGGACTACTGCGTCAAGAAGGTTACCTCAAAGCAGGACCTCGTGGACATCAAGCAGTCGCCCAAAAACTCCCAGTTTGCACAGCCGCTGTTCGAGTTCTCGGGAGCTTGCTCCGGATGCGGTGAGACACCGTATGTGAAGCTCATCTCCCAGCTCTTCGGCGACCGCGAGATCGTGGCCAACGCTACCGGTTGCTCCTCCATCTACTCCGGCTCCATCCCCTCCACGCCCTACTGCACCAACGCCAAGGGTCAGGGACCTGCATGGGCCAACTCCCTGTTCGAGGACTTCTGCGAATTCGGCATGGGTATGACTCTGGCCAATAAGAAGATGCGCAACCGCATCCAGAGCATCCTCGAAGAGCAGATGACCTGCGACAAGGCTCCCGAGGAATACAAGCAGGCAGCCAAGGAATGGATCGACGGCCGCGAGGATGCCGACGCATCGCGCGCAGCAGCCGAGAAGCTGATACCCATCATCGAGGCTCACAAGGGCGAATGCCAGAAGATGGCCAAGCTGGCCGAACTGGAGCAGTACCTCACCAAGCGCAGCCAGTGGATCATCGGCGGCGACGGTGCCAGCTACGACATCGGTTACGGAGGTCTCGACCACGTGCTGGCCTCCGGCGAGGATGTCAACATCCTGGTGCTCGATACCGAGGTGTACTCCAACACCGGCGGACAGGCCTCCAAGGCTACGCCGCTCGGCGCCATCGCCCAGTTTGCCGCTCAGGGCAAGCGTATCACCAAGAAGGATCTGGGCCTCATGCAGACCACATACGGCTACATCTATGTGGCTCAGGTGGCCATGGGCGCCGACCAGAGCCAGTGTCTCAAGGCATTCCGCGAGGCCGAGGCTTATCACGGTCCTTCGCTCATCATCGCCTACGCTCCCTGTATCAACCACGGCCTGAAGATCAAGGGCGGCATGGGTCGCTCGCAGGCTGAGGAAGGCAGAGCTGTCGAGTGCGGCTACTGGCACCTCTGGCGCTTCAATCCCGAACTGGAGAAAGAGGGCAAGAATCCGTTCTCTCTCGACTCCAAGGAGCCCGACTGGAGCAAGTTCCAGGACTTCCTCAACGGCGAGGTGCGTTACCTCTCGCTCAAGAAGGCTCGTCCTGCCGAGGCACAGGAACTGTTCGACGCAGCCGAAGAGGCAGCCAAGCGCCGTTATGCTACCTACGTACGCAAGACTAAGGAAGACTGGTCGCTCTGCGAGTAATCAGCCCCTGACATACTAATTCACGAAGGCCGCGCCACGACAATGGTGCGGCCTTCGTCGTCTCTGCCCCCGCCGCGCACCAGCTGCCGAGAAGAGTGCGCGAAGAATTGCGCGATACGAATTTCCCGCTACTCATATGCTTGTAACTTTCCTGACCCGCGTGCAGCAGCCGCGAAAGGAATAAAGAGGTATAATGCGCAATGCGCATCTATGTCCATTTTGCGACCATAAAACGAATTATACCTATGCTCGCTTCGCAAATTACTTTGTGTCTTGCCTTATTGGGCATGCGGCCGCATAAGAAAGTGCGCGGCGAAATACGCGATAAGGCTTAGAGCGTAGATTAATTATGCGAAGAAGCGCGCGATACGAATTCTCCGCCGCTTAGCCGCTCATTAGATTTTCCTGGCTCGCTCCCGAGGGTGTATCAAAATTCTGATTCATCCTCTTTTTCGTATTATTTTTTTATACCG
>OMUV01000155.1 GCA_900314335.1 uncultured Prevotellaceae bacterium
TTGGCGGCGGCCTTCGATGCCGGTTTGTCATTCTCGGGATATTCGTATTTTTGCATAGCGAATTAAAGTTCCTCGGAAGGAGACGCCGGATATTGCTGCAGCCCTCAGTCAGGACATTATGATAATGTATCGGATAATACTCATTGCGGCAGGGCTGTGTGAATGCGCCTTCTCCTTTTGCCTGGGCAAGGCAAAGACTGCCGCGGGCTTCAGTCACACAGTGTGGATAGCTCTTTTTCTCTTATTCTGTGCTTTGAGCATGTGCCTATTGCTGAAGGCCATACGGGTGCTCCCGTTGAGCACGGCTTATACCGTATGGACCGGTATCGGCGCAATAGGTACCGTGCTGCTCGGTTTCTTCTATTTTCATGAGCCGGTGACGGTAGGGAAGGTGTTCTTCACGGGGACGCTCATCCTTTCGATTATAGGCCTCAAGACTATCTCTGCTTAGAGTAAAGCCCTTAGCCCGCAAAGCATGGGCGTCAGCTGATATCTTCTCCCTCGTAAAAGCGGATGATCTTCATCCTCAGAATATACTCATACTTGGCTTGGAGGCAGGAGGTGATAGCCTTGGCGCGTTTTGTCTTGGCCTCCGCCAGTTCGGTCTGATTGGCTTTGCCGTTTTCGTATTTGCCGGTCATCATCTTGAAGTTTGTCTCTGCGGCGGTGCGGGCAGCCAGTGCCGAATTGTACTTGGCCTGAGCGTTGAGCGCGTTGTAGTAGGCCTGCTGTATCTCCTTGTAGAGCGCCTTGCGCGTGTCGTCGAGCTTGAGGGCCTGTGCGTCCCGCTGCAGGCGCGCGCGGGATATGGCGTTGCGCGTGGTGAAGCGGTTGAAGATGGGGATGCTGAGCTGCAGGCCGATGTTCTTGTCAAAGTTGTCGCTGAGCTGCTTGGTGAAGGAGGAGGCCTTGAAGCCGGAAGTCTTGTAATAGCTCGAGGAGAGGCCGGCCCCGAGGCTCAGAGTGGGGTAGAGCGCGGCGCGGGCGGCACGGATATTCTTCTCGTCGGCCTGCAGTCTGAGGCGTTCGGCAGCTATCTCGGGCTTGATGCCTTCGGCTTTGGCATAGATAACGTCGGGCAGGGGAGGCAGTATAGAGGGCACGGAGTCCAGAGGTGCGGTAACACTGATGCTGTCGGGGGAACGCATCTCCAGCAGCTGCGAGAGGTCGAGGAGGGCCAGTTTCTGGTCGCAACGGGCCTGTGTGCGGGCCATCTCGTCCTGCGTGAGCTGTGACTGCGCTTCGATGAGGTCGCTCTCGGGTACTTTGCCGGCGCTGAGCATTTTGCTCTTGCTCTCGCACAGCACTTTGGAGAGGGATACTTGCTCGTCCTGCACCTTTACCATTTCGGCGGCGTAGACGGCCTGCAGATAGGCGGCCGTCACCTGTAGGGCCAGGCTCTGGCGCGTACGCTCCAGGTCGGCAGCGGCAGCCTGCAGGTTGAGCCGGCCGGCGGCAGTCTCGGCGGCGATACGTCCGCCCGTGAGCAGCTGCATGCTCGTGGAGAGCGCGAAGCCCGTGTTCATGGTGTTGCGGTTCACGTAGTTGTTCTCCGAGTTGAGGCCGCGACCGAAGTTGAAGCTCTGCGTGGCCGAGGCGTTGAGGTCCGGCAGACGCGAATGGCGTGCGTCGGAGAGGACGAGCTTCTGCTGCGCTTCCTGATTGGCATATTGCTTAATGTTTATGTTTCTCTCCAGTGCCATTTCTATGCATTCCTTGAGCGTCATGACCCGCTGCGCTCCCGCGGTCAGGACGGAGAGAAGTGATGTCAGCAGAATTATAGTCTTTCTCATGGATTACTTATTTTCTTTGTTGTCGGCTGCACTCTCATCGGCAGTGACTGCGTTTCCTCTCACCTTATCGCCTGCTTTCAGTCCGCTCTTTATCTCTATCCTAACTCCGTCGCTGAGGCCCGTGTATACTCGGCGCCGGGTGAAAGTCTGCGGCTGAGTATTTGTCAGGACATATACGTAGGAGGTGTCACCGGCAAACTCGATGCAGCCCTCCGGTATGGAGATGACGTGTGTGGCCTTCTGAAGTATGATGTTGGCGTTGGCGCTGTAGCCGGAGCGTATGCCCGAGGTATATCCGCGGCCGATGGCTGCTTTTATTTCAAACTGCCCCGCGCTCGTTCCGTCGGTCGATGTCTTGACCTGCGGCGAGATGTATTCGAGCGTTGCGGGGAATGTCTTACCCTCTATAGCGCCTACGGTGATGGTCATGGGCATTCCCACTCTCACCATGCCCACGTCTGTCTCATCGATGTTGCCCTTGAATATCAGATTGCCCATGTCGGCCACGGTGGCGATGGTCGTACCGTCGTTCATGGTGTTGCTCATGATGACGGAGTTGCCCACCTTGACGGGAATGTCGAGTATGATGCCGTTGATGGTGGAGCGAATGAGGGTCGTAGAGTAGTTGCCGCCCGAGGCAGATACACCCTCTCTGATGATCTGCATCTGGTCGCGCGCTGTGCGCTTCTCCTCCTTGGCCTTCTTGAGAGCTTCGGAGGCTTTCTCGTAGTCTTCGGTGCTGATGAGCTTGTCGTGATAGAGCTTGTCGGCGCGGGCAAAGTCTTTCTCGGCTTGTGCGAGGCTGATGTCGGCTATGCGGATGCGATTGTCAGCAGCGTTGAGCTCCTCCATGCCCGGTATCACCTTGACGCGGGCGATGATGTCTCCTGTCTGCACTTTGTCTCCCGGCTGCTTAAAGATGGCGGAGATGATGCCGTTGATCTGTGGCTTTATCTCCACTTTGTCTCGAGGCTCGATGTTGCCCGTGAGCACCGTAGTGCGCGAGATATCCGCGTAGGATGCAGTCTCTACTTCGTAGGTGGCGGCGGGCTTCTTCGATTTGTGGTACAGGAAAACGAAGGTACCGATAAATACGGCGGCAATGGCTATAATTGCCACTATTTTTAGTATGCGTTTCATATATGTATTGGTTGATTTCTGATGTTTGTACTTTATGGTGTATCGTAGTTCTTACTCGTCTCTCATGGCATCTACGGGGCGAATGGTCAGAGCCCTGAGAGAAGGGAATATGCCGGCCAGCAGTCCCAGCACGAGGAGCGCTATTGCCGCGCCAAGGGCGAAGGAGAACGGTATCTGGAATGTAGCCGTAGTGTCGGAGCTCTTCTGTATCATCGGCTCGGCAAAGGCGAGGATGGCTACGGCCGCAGTGATACCGGAGAGCCCCGCCGTGATGGTCATGACGCCGCTCTCCATCAATATCTGCGCCACGATGTCGCGGGGCTTGGCGCCGATGGCCCGGCGGATGCCCAGTTCCACGGTGCGCTCGCGAATAGATACCAGCATGATGTTGGTCACACCGATTACTCCGCTGAGCACCGTGCCTATGCCGATGAGCCATACCAGTATGTTGATGCCGTGAAAGAGATTCTGAAACATCTGAAAGAATGTCTCCATGTTAAAATAGGTCATGGCCTCGTTGTCACTCGGCGCAATGCTGTGCGCGTGATAGAGGTATTCTCGTATCCGGTTTTCCATCGTGGCCATGGTGACACCCTTGCGGCCCGTGATGCAGATCATGTCCACTCGGCCACCCGTGTTGTATATGCGCTGCATCACGGGCAGAGGAACGATTACGGAGTTCTCGGCTCTTCCGCCCAGACCTATATTGCTGCTGCGCACGTCCACTCCCACTACCTCAAAGTACACTCCGCCGGCCTCGATATATTTGCCGCAGGGATTGCTGCCGTCTGGGAAGAGCTGGGTCCATACGTTCTTGCCTATCACGCAGACTTTGCGGCCTGTCTTGATGTCGTTGTCGTTGAGGCTGCGGCCGAATTTTATCTTCTGCTCTTCTATCCTCAGGTAGTCGGGCTTGATGCCCTTGAGGGTCACGGAGGCGGTGTGTTTGCCGTTTCGGCCGGTGACGTAGTTGAAGCATACGGGTGTGATGTTCTCGGCCTCGCTAAGGTAGTGCTTCATTCCGAGCACGTCGCCCATTGCCAGGTGCCAGTCGCGCCCTTTGTCATAACCCTTATATGGGAGAGCGGTGGTTTGGGGCACAATTATGGCAGCGTTGCTGGAGAATCCGGAGAAGTTGTTCATCAAGAGCTTCTCCAGGCCCATGCCGCCGCCCAGCAGGAGGATGAGCATGAAGATGCCCCAAAAGATACCGAAGGCGGTGAGCATGGTGCGGCTCTTGTTCTTGCCCAGCGTTGAGATGACTTCTATGAGCCGGTCGCTGTCAAAGAGCTCGCGTAGGATGTGGAGTTTATCGTGTAGATTCATGGCTTCGTTATTCGGCTCTAAGGGCTTCTATGGGTTTTATTCTGACGGCTTTGAAGGCAGGTATCAGTCCGGCAGTCACTCCTGCCAATATCATCACGATTAGCGCTTCGATGGCAGTGGCGAAGTCGACCGTTGGGTCGGAGAAAACGGTGATGTTCCCGGCTTCACCGAGGTTTACAGTGCTTTGCCCGCCGAAATAGTTAAGGCATTCCGTAGCGACCACGCCCAGAACCAGTCCTATGTAGCCGAAGATTGTCGTTATGATGATGCTCTCCGTCACTACTGTGCGCAATATCTGCGCCGGGCGGGCTCCGAGAGCTTTGCGTATGCCGAACTCGTGCGTCCGCTCCTTTACGGTGATGAGCATGATGTTGCTTATGCCTACTATTCCGCTGATGAGGGTGAGCAGGCCGATTATCCACAGCGCCGTGCGGATAATGGTGAGCGCTTTGTTCGTCTCCTCCGCGCCTGTGGTCGTGTTCCACATAAATATGGCGTTCTCATCATCGGGGGCAAACTGGTGTATTCCGCTCGATATGCCACGGAAACGGGTGGCGAACAGGTCCACGTCCTTGCTGCTCACCACGCCGCGCGTCTTGAGGCTGATGTTGTCGTAATGATGTTCGCTCCCGTAGAGAGCTTTGTATGTGGAGAGCGGTATATAGACGCTTTTGTTATCGCTCATACTGCGGTTGGGGTAGATACCGGCTATCATATACATCACTCCGCCGGCATTGATATACCTGCCCACCGCGCTTTCCCATGAGCCTGCCAGAGCTTCGGCATCCTGCTTCGAGAGTACCATCACCCTTCTCCTCTCGGCCGAATCCAGAGGGTCGATGAAGCGGCCGGCAATCAGGTCTGAGGCGTTGCGGTCCATCTTGACATAAGAAGGGTCTACGGCTGTCAGAGAGCGCGAGAGCGTTGAGGAGCCCAGGCGCAGGGTGATGTTGTCCTTCGAACTTGTGCCAGAGGCTGCCGTGGCCTGCCCACTCATGTTGTGAAGCGCAATGTCTATGTCACGGTCATCGAGTTGTATCACTCGGCCTGCATTTAGGCCGTGATACGGTTTGGAGGTCGCGCCGCCGTATACCGACATCACATCGAGTACCATCGAGCCCGCCATATTGCTGAAGGCGTGTATTATTCCGTTGCCGGCTCCCAGCAGTACGATGAGCAGGAAGATGCCCGTCGAGACCGATATGCCGGTGAGAGTGGTGCGGAGCTTCGAACGCCGAAGCGTGGAGTACAGCTCTTCCAGTGTGTCTCTCATTTCATAAGCCCTCCTCGGCCGTAGAGCGAAGCGTCGTGATGGACATTATCCTCTACGCTCTCTATCACTCCGTCTTTTAGGTGTACTATCTTGTTGGTCATATTGGCCACTCCGCTCTCGTGAGTTACCACCACTATGGTCATGCCCTCTTCGTTGAGCCTTCTGAGCAGCTGCATCACCTCCAGCGATGTGTGGCTGTCAAGGGCGCCCGTGGGCTCATCGGCCAGGATGATGCGCGGATGGGTAATCATGGCGCGCGCTATGGCCACTCTCTGCTTCTGACCTCCCGAAAGCTCGGAGGGCAAGTGGGTGGCGTGGTCTTTCAGTCCCAGACGGTCCAGGTATTCCATGGCCAGCGCATTGCGACGCTTGCGACCTACACCCTGATACATCAGCGGCAGCGCCACGTTCTCCATCGCGTTTTTAAAGGAAATCAGGTTGAACGACTGAAAGATGAATCCTATCATCTTATTGCGTATCTCGGCGGCGCGGTTCTCGCTGAGATTGCGTATCTCAACGCCGTCGATGCTGTACTCGCCGCTGTCGTACGAGTCCAGTATTCCCATGATGTTGAGCAGCGTACTTTTCCCTGAGCCCGAGGCGCCCATTATCGATACAAACTCGCCGTCGTTCACATCCAGCGAGATGCCTTTGAGCACATGAAGCTTCGTCCCGCTGTCATAAGTCTTGTTGATGTCCTTGAGGTGTATCATTTTTCTCTGTCTGTATTGTTGCATTCAGCCTCGTGTGCCCTGGCGTACTCAGCGTGCATATTCTCAATCTCTGAGAAGTCGATGTCCAGCAGGTCGAGACTGTTGAAAAAGTGCGGCACAGTCAGCTCGAAAAAGTTGGCCCTGCGCTTGTCCTTGATATGGCTCTTGCTGTCAGAGCTTACGAAGTATCCCTGACCGCGCCGTGCCTCTATGATGCCCTGTTGCTCCAGATAGGCGTAGGAGTGGGCCGTGGTGTTGGCGTTCACCTGCATCTCGACGGCATATTCCCTGACCGACGGGATGCGCCCACCCTCGACGTAGACGCCCGCCAGTATCTCATCGCATATCCGGTCGGCTATCTGTAGGTAAATGGGTCTCTTGTTGTCAAAGTTCATAGTTCTGAATAGTCGAAAGTTAATGGAAATGTCTTCGCCGCTGACTGTTTACCTGCCACTGCGGCCCTCGCCTCCGCGGCGCTTAAACCACGGGTAGGTCATCCGCGGGTTGGTCATCTGCATACGGGCGAAGGTCCTGTAGGCTGCCCATGAGAGGAGGGTAGTGATGCCGTACGCCACCACGCCGTAGGCTATGTCGTACTCCAGCCCGATGAAATTCCGGTAGTCGGGCATAGCTTTGCTGCATACCCAGGCGAAGATGAGGCCTATCGCTATGATTGAGGCCGTAGTGCCGGGCCAGCTGGGCCCCTTCCACAGCACGCCGCCGAGCAGGTATATCGATAGGAGGCACAGAGAGGCTCCCAGAGAGTTGATGATGCCGTAGGCCGACAGCCCGGCAAACCGGATATGGAAGCCCAGGGCCCTCCAGATGTCGACGCTGCCAAGCGCGCCTACGGGGTCGTACCTCAGGCTGAGCAGGGCAGTGACGCCGCCGATGACGCCCATCAATACTGTGAACGGTACGGCCGTGCCGAACAGCACGACGGTCACCCGCGCCAGAAACTTCTCATCTCTGCGCGCCGGCAGCATGATGCTGCTTAGACGTGCCCGTTTGTGGCTCAGCGTGCAGGCCACCACCGACATCCCTATCGTGAGGACGCAGAGCAGCGTCTGGCTGTAAGCGTCGGCGAGGTTGTAGAGAATGTCCGCATACATGCTATGCGGCCAGCCCAGCAGGTACATGAACGCTCCTATTGCCAAGGCCGCAATGCAGGAGGCCATCAGGCTCACCCTTAGCTCCGTGCTGTGGAGCCCTATCCCTATCAGCCCAAAGTAACGGGCCGAGGAAAATGAGTTGGTGTTGTTTACTGTCTTGTGCATAGTCTCTCTGTTGGTAAGGTGTGTTGTTAAGATCTTTATTTAATGCCTCATAGGGAGGCGCAGTATGGATGTCAGCTTGGGCTTCACGGCCTGCATGCGGGCAAAGAGCCTGTAGGCCGCCCATATCATGAGTGAGGCGAGAGCCAGTAGCCCGCCGCCGTACACCGCGCTCGCCGCGGGCTCGAACAGGGCCTTTACTTGCTCTGCCGTGTGCGACTCGGGTATTATTGCATCTATTGCTATACCGCACAGTATGGAGAACGCTACGATGCAGCCCATCGTGGCCGGCCAGCTGGCCCCCTTCCACAGCACGCTGCCCAGCAGAAACGCCGCCAGCGTGAACACCGTCAGCCCTGTCAGAATGAAGGCTTGGCTCATGACGCTGAACTTGAAGTCCTCCGCCCCGCTGACGTTCACCACTATCAGCCTCCTTGTCGATGTGTCGGTCACGGCGAAGCAGCCGTCCAGGCTGCCCGCCGGGTCAAAGAGCACGCTCAGCAGCGAGAACACTCCTATAAATATAGCAGCTAACACCAGCAGTGTCCCCACGCTGCCGATGAGCGACACGGCCACCCTGGCGATAAACTTCTCGCTGCGCCTGGCCGGAATCATGATGCTGTTCACCCTCATGCCCTTGCCGCCCAGCGACGACATGCTTACCGAGAGTCCTATAGTGCCTACCAGCAGGCTCAGCAATGGGAGGCTGTGCCACACGAGGCTCGCATAGACGCTGAAAGGATCGCCTTCGCCGATTTCCGTCATCCAGTTGAGCACGCACAATACTAATATGGAGATGACGGCCGCCCTTATCGATACACGCGCCTCGGGCTGCATAGCCCCTATCCTCATCAGTCTGCCCACTCTCTGCCACGAGAATCCGTTCACTCCGTTCATCTCGCCGTTATTCTTGCTTTCCATAATCTCGAGTCCTCCTATTACTTCAGTTTTTTGCCTCTTCTTCGTCGTCCGCCTCTTTCTCTATCTTCACTTTCCCGCTGACCACGGCGTTGAACAGGGTCTCCAGGTCGAGCTGCGTCTCTCGGCCGTCGGCATTGGGCACTATCACCTTCTTGCCATGGGCCGAGAGCTCCTCGTAGAGCGCGCCGGGCATGCTTTCTCCGGCGCCGCACTCCTCAAAGGCCAGATGCGAGCACACCTCTGCGGTCGAGGCATTGAGCAGCATGCGGCCGCTGTCGATGATGAGCAGGTGGTCCAGCAGCGTGTCTATGTCCCTGACCTGATGGGTCGAGATGATCACACTCCTGTCATCGCTCATGATGCGCGCCACAGCGCGGCGAAACTGTGCCTTGGAGGGGATGTCCAGCCCGTTGGTCGGCTCGTCCATCAGCAGCAGACTCACGTTCGTGGCCAGCGCGAAGCATACGTACGCCTTCTTCCTGTTGCCCATCGAGAGTTCGCTGAGGGACACATCGACCGGCATGTTGAACTCGTCCAGCGCTGCTCTTAGCATCTCCTCGCTGAATCGCGGGTAGAACGCCGCGTAGCGCTTGACATACTTGCGGAAGCTGCACTTGGGCAGCGACAGCTCTTCCGGTATGATGAACATGTTGCCCAGCGTGAGCGGTTCGCGCCGCAGCGTGTCGTTGCCCATGAATGTGATCCGCCCGCTGCGCGGCCTGAGCAGCCCCGCGATGAGATACAGCAGCGTTGTCTTGCCCGAGCCGTTGCGCCCCAGCAGGCCGTACACACTTCCCTGCGGCAGCGACACGTCGATGCCGTCGTAGAGATCGGCGCGCCCTGAATAGCCGAAGTAAACCTTGTTGATGTCGATCATGATAGTTCGTTTTTATCTTTTAGTTCGTATTCTCAGTGCTTTAACTGTTTTACTGTACTACTTTATTAGTACACTGCAAAAGTATTGTGATTTTTCATATCTACCAAATTTTTTGGGGAAAATTTTACGATTTTTTTTCGCGGCCCTTCCCGGGCACGGCCTGAGGCATTCACGCGGAGCCCGGAATGCTCCGGCGTAGGCGCTTCCTGTGTTCTCTCATGCGCCTTAGTTACAACTCTTTACGCGGATTCAGACGGTAGCTTAAATAGCAGGTCACTTGTTCCAAATCCATTGCTGTCCGGAAAATCAGGCTGCGGCCCTCATAAATAAGGAACAGATCTTCCCGGCAGGATTCCGCACCTTATATATATGTATCCCCGCGCGCGTAAGAATGCTCCACTGCGGACGCGCACCGGAATGCATAAGAGATGAGTGATTCACTTTTTGCGGGCGACGATTTCCGCACACTTGAAAAATGCTCCCGCATGCGCGGATACTCACATAGGACCTGAGGAAAACTACATTTGAGATGTTCTAAAACGTCTCAAATGTAGTTTGGGCCTTCTGAGGGCACTGAAAATCACGTAGATACAAAGGGTGAAAAATCGCCTCTGGAGACGCCTCGATTGCGAGCAAGGAGAATCAATAAGCGCGGCGCTAACTGGGAGGGCCGCTGCAACGCGGCCCGTACCATCGCATAGGGAATAGCGCGACGAGATGCGATAAGGACTTTGCGCCGCATTAACTGGGAGGGCCGCTGCCCTCAGCGGCCGCATGCCCAATATGGCAAAGCACGAAGTAATTTGCGATGTAAAGGCTGCATAATAAACAGAATAACACATCGCATGTCATGCCATTCTATGCTTTTCGCGGAGGCCCGCCCAGCTAAAGTGTTCCGAATGTATATTGCGCGCCTCTTCGCGCACGTTCTTATGCGGCGGCTGGCGACCGCAGAGGCAGCGGTCCTCCCAGCTATAAAAGTATATCCTATATCTAAGGTCAAAATTGCCACCTGACGAGGGGCAAAAACGGGATGATAAAAAATAAAAATGTATGTGGTGTTATTTATTTTTTGATAATTGTTGGGTGTATGTTGTCTTTTTGTTATATTTGTGGCGAAAAAATACCATGAATCAATAAATGCTAAAGAAACAATAAGTTTAACTATCCAAAAACAACAACCCATGAAACATTTAAACCTAAAGTTTAATGCGTTGCTATTGTTGCTTTTTCTGCTTCCGCAGTTAAAGGCAGTGGCACAAGAGAGTGGCGGTGATAACACTACCGTTAATCCGGTTTTTGTTACCGGTAACATGAACCAAATCGAGATGTCTTATGACGAAACAACGAAAGAGTACACCTTTACTACCACGGGAGGTGATCCGTATGTATTTACAAATGTTTTTGAAACGGCACTCCCTGCTGATTCCAACGTAGTTTCGTTTGAATACAGTTGTACAACCGACATCAGTGACTTTCAAATTTTCTTCCCCAACCCCCTTTCGGAAGGAAATTCCATAAAAAATTTGAGACTTCCTGCTACAAAAGAAGGAGAATGGGCATTGTTCAATCTCTCGTTAGAGGAATACATAGCCATGAACGGCTGGGGAAAAGTGGGAGACTGCATGCGTATGGATTTTTGCACGACTTCGGGCGTGGAAATAAAGGTACGCAATCTTCATATCGGCACGGCAAAAGTGGGAAGTACACTTCAGGAGTATGTGGATGCTTTGACTTATGTTCCCGATGACTTTGTGTTTTCAAACGCTCCCGGATGTGTGGGAGACGAAGCCGCATATAACGAATATTACAATGCTTACAACGATGCTTTGCAGTTGCTTGGCAATCCTTCTGCCACAGATGAGGAAATGAATCAGATGTTGCAAAGGCTTAAACTTGCATACAAAGCCATTGTAGGGGCAATAAATCCTTTGACGGACGGTACTTATTTCATACAGTCGGCTTATTCCGTGTTTAACAACAAGGACATTATGTCCTGGTATGCACCGCGAACGGACAATCAGCCGGGTTGGAAAAAACAAGAGAATTCTCTGCTTCACATGTGGGAGATAAAAAAACTCGAAGACAAAGGTTATTCAATACGCAGCCTTGCAACCGGTCAGTACATAAATCATAATAAAACTGTTGACGGAACGGATGCTCCGCTTATCATGAGCGATAATTTTGAAACGGCACAGATCATTCAACGTCTCGCACCCAACGGACAATTTATTATTCATAGTCTCGGTGCCGGCTGGACTTATAACGTGCAGGGGCATGGTGCGGGAGAAAATACCTCAGGTCCTATTGCAAACTGGACAGATAAGGGTGTTAGCGGCGAAGGTGCGTGGAGAATTGTGCCTGTAACGGACGAACAACTTGCGGAAGCCGAAGCTTCTAAGGCTCGCGTCAACCTTACTATTGCTCTTGCGAAATATGAAAACATTACAGACGGCGCGGAAGTCGGACCGGAAATAGGAAAACCTCACTCTCAAGAACAAATCGATGAACTGAATGAGGCAATCAGTGTGGCACGTGAGTTTGTAAACGGCACGGAAGCTACGGACGAAGAGATGAAATCTGCTACGCAAGACCTTGTTACTTTGGGCGAGGCTTTCAAGAAAGCGGTAAATACTATTCCCGACGGATATTATCGCATACGTTCCAAATATAATGTGTTTGATAATAATTACAACGATGTATATTTCTCGGCATATAGTGATGAAAGACCGGGATGGAGCTATTATCAGAAAACTTCTGCGCAACTTTGGAAAATTACAAACGTGGAAGGCGGATATACGGTGCAAAACGCGAAGAACGGTATGTATATAAACAATGCTTCTTCGGCTGTTAATGCCGCAATAGTCTATTTCTCTGACCAACCCGAGGTGAAACAAAAATTCAATATCATAAAGCCGAACGGAAAGTGGAATATTTATAACGAACTTATAGAAGGTTTTGCCTATGTTCCGGCAAATCATTCCAAAGGTTTGAATCAGGAAGGCAGTTATCTTATAATCTGGAACTCGCAAGGTGAGGATAGCGACACTTCTTGGAGTCTTGAACAAGTAGACGATGCAGATGCGCAGAGCCTGATAGCCAATGAAAGCGACAATGAACTTAACATTAAGATGCAGACGCTTTACGAAGAAGCTCGCGCCGTTTATAATTCAAAAACCAACTATGCTATTAGCGACCAACCTATAATAAAGAGTGTAGATCAGATTTATGCAAACAACTGGAGTCCTAATGAGGGAACGAATCTCCAGAATCTTATTGACGGAGACAAGAATACTTTCTGGAATTCCACTTGGGAAGGAATAGCTTCCGAGCAAGATCCGAACAATCCCCATTACCTTCGTATTTATGACGAATCCGGTTTCCCCGACACGGTTCAGGTAAACTATGTTATGCGTCAAAACGGCACTTGGCACAGAGTTCCCGTAAAAATGAGAATACAGGTTTCTAACGATGCCGTTAGCTGGACAACTCTTTACGATTACAAGGAAAAAGATCTAACGAATAATGGAGAGTATAAACTAAGCAATTTATACACCGACTCACTTCATTATATCGTTACGGGAATTGGCGGATATAAATACGTTCGTTTCATAACGCAAGTCAATATTGGCGCGGACGGAGCTGCATATATTGTTGGCGGCGGACACCAAATGCACGAATATGCAGAGTTTAATTTATATCGTGTAACAGGTGTGGAAGAAACATCTGTGATTTCTCAGAGCTGGAATAAGGCTTTTGCTGCGGAACTTTTCGCTGCCATTCAGGAAGCAACGCCGCAATATCTTAACGGAACGGCTACTCAGGCTTCATATGACAGACTATTGGCGGCGTACAATAAATTTGTAGAAGAAAATGCAGGCGGTAGTGAGTTCGAAGCCCTTTATCCGCGATTGGACGAAATAGCAACAAACGCAGAAGTTGGCGAAGGACTCGGATTTGTAGACAGTCAGGACGCGATAGATAATTTCTGGAACGCAATTTCCGAAGCTTACAACGATTATAACTCCAATGCGCCACAGAACAGTCCCGCAAGCAATCTCAAGAAGTTGAACGATGCTTACGATGAACTTATTTCGCATGTAACAATGCCGCAACCTAATAAGTGGTACAACATTGTAAGCAATACAACAAGAGCATACGGTGCCGACCAACCCGTTTTTCTTGCTTCCACATCCGTTGGAGACAACATGCACATAGGAACATATCAGAAAGATATGTTTAGCTACGCATCCGATCCCTATGCCATTTGGCGATTTGTACCTGCCAAAGAAGAAGAGGGTGCTTACTACATCCAAAGCATGGGTACAGGTCAGTATTTGGGTGAGTACCGTGGCAAGGGAGCAGACCTTGCGCCGTTGATGAGTCATACTCCCGGAATTTACAAAGTATATTTCTACGGAGGCAACGGCGGCTTCAGAATGCGCCAAACCAATGTTGATGATCCTTTCAATAACCTTAAAGCCGATGGTTCAAGATTCCTTGTGCTCAATTACCCCGCAAACGGAGACCATCAGCAGTCATGGAGATTTGAAGAAGTGGGAGAAGATGAAATCTTACAGTTCAATTACTTCACAGGCAACAGTATTTCAGTTGTTACACTGCCTTGGGCTACAAAGGGAAGCGGTTCTATCAATGCGCTAAACGGTGATGAATTCAAGACATACGCCGTGAAGAATCTCGAAATCACCGAAGACGGTACAAGACTTGAACTAACCCGTAAGGATGACTTCGAAGCAGGTGAGCCGATGATTCTTGTAGCCGGCGACTACGAGAGCAGTGAACATCCTAACGTACAAGTGCAGTTCAATGTCCCGACAGATGTTGTAGATACAGCAGCAGTTACGGCAAACGGACTGGTAGGAACGCTCGAAGGCTTCACAATTAAAACTGAAGGCATGGGATATTTCCAAGACGGAGCATTAAAATCCACCACAGGCAGCAAATTCTTCGACGGACGTTCCGGTTACATTGACCCCGGAAAGGTTGTCAACAATCCCGAAGCAAGTGTTGACCTCGTCATAACCACATCTGAAACACTCAACGGCTGCAAAACGGTGATAACATCGCCCACTACCGAAGTTGTGAATGTATATACGATAGACGGCGTACTTGTCAAGAAAAACGTCAAACCACTTAAGGCTGTTGACGGCTTGAAGAAAGGCATTTATATCATAGGCGGCAAGAAAAAACTTGTGAAATAACCAACTCAAATCGGGTTATTGCAACCCGAATAACTTACAATCATCCCGGGACAAATCTCATGTCCCGGGATGATTGCTTTGTTTGACTAGCATGTATATCAGCTAATGGGTGCGAGTCCCTAACAGACCATAGTAGTGGGAACTGTCCAGCCAGAGAGACAAGGGTGTCCATCGCGAGGTGGAATCTGAAAGAAGTCAGCGGCAAACATCTGGCCCGACGAACAGAAATTTCAAATATAGATGAGGTATATGCCGATGAGAAATCCGTTGCAATATATTTTAT
>OMUV01000183.1 GCA_900314335.1 uncultured Prevotellaceae bacterium
ACTTTGCAGCCAAAATATATAAAATCTGATATTTTTTGCAATTGACTCAATAAATTTTATCTCGCAGTAGAATTTTCGCTTCTGCGAGAAGCTGATTTTTATGTACTTACACAGGCTTCCAGAATTCCTTCTGGTCGTCGGAGGCAGCCCTCCGACACTACCTTTGAGCGCGTAAACGATGAATATTCCCATTCCTCGAATACTCATTTATGCACACTCTAAAAAACATTCCGCATGCCATGATTCTCACAAGGCACTTGAGAAAAACTACATTTGAGATGTTTTAAAACACCTCAAATGTAATTTTGTCCTTCCAAGGGGTACTGTCTGTCAATTAGTTATCCGCATCTAAATGGATTAGAGAAGGGCGCACTATGTTTACCGGACACTGCAATATAAAGATTAAGCAACCCCCTTCCACACAGAGGCGGAAGGGGGCTACGATATTGTTTCTATTAATCTCTCAGAAAGAATTCATGCGGATTTGCATGGGCTCTCGGAGTTCATGCAACACGCCACTTAAATATTGCTCTCAGCGGCAGTCATTCCATACTCGCCCCAGCATTTGATCGGCAATTCCTCTTCCTTCATGCGGCAGAAGGCTGCGACAAATGCGGTAGCCAGGCGGGAATTGGTGAGCAACGGTACATTGAGGTCAATGGAAGCACGGCGTATCTTGTACCCGTTATCCAGCTCCGTCGTAGTCAGATTCTTGGGGATATTCACTACCAGATCGAAGCATTTCTTGTGCAGCATTTCGAGAGCCTGAGGTCCTTCGGCCTCGCTCGGCCATCTCACAAGAGTATTCGCGATGCCGTTCTCCTCCAGATAGCGCGATGTACCGGGCGTAGCGTACAGTTTGTATCCGTGTTCGGACAACATACGGCAGGCGTCGAGCATCTCGGCCTTTTGCTTGGCATCGCCGGTAGAAAGCAGTATGTTGTGCTTCGGCACACGCACACCGACGGAGAGCATGCTCAGCAGGAGTGCGCTGTCGGTATCGTCGCCCAGACAGCCCACCTCTCCGGTCGAGGACATGTCCACGCCAAGCACAGGGTCGGCCTTCTGAAGCCTGTTGAATGAGAACTGGCTGGCCTTGATGCCCACGTAATCCAGGTCAAACAGGTTCTTCGTCGGCTTCTCTACGGGCAGGGACAGCATGATCTTGGTGGCCAGCTCGATGAAATTAAGCTTGAGCACCTTGCTGACAAACGGGAACGAGCGCGAAGCCCTCAGGTTGCATTCGATCACGAGAATCTTGTTGTCCGAAGCCATATACTGGATATTGAACGGCCCGTTAATGTGGAGCGCCGAAGCTATCTTTCTGCTTATGCGCTTGATTCTCCTCACAGTCTCGACATATAGTTTCTGCGGCGGGAACACGAGGGTTGCATCACCGGAATGCACGCCGGCGAACTCAATATGTTCGGATATTGCGTAAGCCATGATTTCGCCATGACGCGCTACGGCATCGAAGTCGATCTCCTTGGCGCGCTGAATAAATTTGCTGACGACGACGGGATGATCCTCGCTGACATTGGCCGCAAGCTTCAGGAAGCGCTCGAGCTCTTCCTCATTGGAGCACACATTCATTGCGGCTCCGGAGAGCACATACGAGGGGCGCACCAACACGGGGAAGCCTACGCGGCGGGTGAACTCCTTGATGCCGTCCATGTCCGTCAGTGCGCTCCATTCCGGCTGGTCAACACCTATCTTACCGAGCATCTCGGAGAATTTCTCGCGGTCCTCTGCGCGGTCGATATCGACGGCCGCCGTGCCGAGAATGGGGACACGCTGCTCGTCAAGGCGCATAGCAAGGTTGTTGGGGATCTGACCGCCCGTCGAGACAATGACGCCCTTGGGACTCTCCGCCTCTACGATATCCATCACGCGCTCAAAGGTGAGCTCGTCGAAATACAGGCGGTCGCACATATCATAGTCGGTCGACACCGTCTCGGGATTATAGTTTATCATCACGCTCCTGTAGCCGGCCTTGCGAATCGTATTGAGCGCCTGAACGCCGCACCAGTCAAATTCGACGGAGCTACCAATTCTGTAAGCGCCGCTGCCAAGCACAATGATCGAACGGCGGTCGTGGCTGTAGACTATGTCATCCGTCTCGGCGTTGTAGGTTATATACAGATAGTTCGTCTGAGCGGGATATTCTGCTGCAAGAGTGTCTATCTGCTTAACATGGGGCACGATGCCCACCTGCTTGCGACGGCGGCGCACAGTCAAGATGGCCTCGCTCATCTTCATCTCCTTGTCAAGCCCAAGCGCACGTGCTATCTGGAAATCGGAGAATCCCTGCATCTTGGCCCGACGCAGGAGGTCATTGTCCAGGATGTTGATGTTCTTACACTGCTTCAGCTCCTTATTTGTCGTATATATTGCATAGAGCCTCTGGAGGAACCATCTGTCTATCTTTGTAAGCTCGTGCACGCGGTCGATGGAATACCCGTTGGCAAAAGCCTCGTATATGACAAAGATACGCTTGTCTGTCGGGGCCTTCAACTTGGCTTCCACGTCATCCACGTGGAGATCCTTGTTGTCCACAAAGCCGTGCATGCCCTGCCCTATCATTCTGAGGCCTTTCTGTATGGCTTCCTCAAAGGTGCGGCCTATAGCCATCACTTCGCCGACTGACTTCATGCTGGAGCCGATCTCTCTGTCCACGCCTCTGAACTTGCTAAGGTCCCAACGGGGTATCTTGCAGACTACATAGTCCAGTGCCGGTTCAAAGAAAGCGCTCGTGGTCTTGGTGACAGAGTTCTTCAGCTCAAAGAGGCCATAGCCGAGACCAAGCTTGGCGGCTACAAAGGCCAGAGGATAACCGGTAGCCTTGGATGCCAGAGCCGAGGAACGGCTCAAGCGGGCGTTAACCTCTATCACGCGATAATCGTCAGAGTCCGGGTCAAAGGCGTACTGCACATTACACTCGCCGACAATGCCGATATGGCGTATGATGCGAATGCTCAGCGAGCGGAGCTTCTGGTAATCATGATTTGTCAGAGTCTGCGATGGAGCCACGACAATGCTCTCGCCCGTATGGATGCCGAGCGGGTCAAAGTTCTCCATGTTACAAACCGTGATGCAGTTATCATAACGGTCGCGCACCACCTCATATTCTATCTCCTTCCAGCCGCGCAGGCTCTTCTCTACCAGCACCTGCGGAGAGAAAGAGAATGCCTTCTCGGCCAGTTTGTTCAGCTCCTCTTCATTGTCGCAGAAGCCAGAGCCAAGACCTCCAAGAGCGTAGGCGGCACGTATTATGACCGGATAGCCCAGGTCTTTGGCAGCCTTGCGGGCCTGTTCGATGTTCTCGCATGCCTCGCTGCTGATGGTCTTGACGTTAATCTCCTTGAGCCTGTCTACAAACAATTCCCTGTCTTCGGTATCTATGATAGACTGGACCGGTGTACCAAGAACTTTTACATTATACTTCTCCAGCACGCCGCTCTTGTACAGAGCCACGCCGCAGTTGAGGGCCGTCTGGCCGCCGAAGGCCAGCAATATGCCCTGCGGACGCTCCTTTTCTATTACCTGCTCGACGAAGAAAGGCGTTACCGGTAAGAAGTAAATGCGGTCAGCCACACCTTCACTCGTCTGGACAGTAGCAATGTTGGGATTTATCAGTACCGACTCTATACCTTCCTCTCTGAGAGCCTTGAGCGCCTGCGAACCGGAATAGTCAAATTCTCCCGCCTCACCTATCTTCAGCGCTCCTGATCCTAGCAATAATACCTTCTTAATATTTGGGTCTTTCATTTTCGTCAATTAAAATAGTTTCAAGTATTCGTCAAAGAGGAACTCTGTATCGAGAGGTCCGCTGCAAGCTTCAGGATGGAACTGTGCGCTGAACCACGGGCGGTTTTTGTGGCGCACACCTTCGTTGGAACCATCATTCATATTTACGAACAATTCTTCCCAGTCATCCGGCAATGTGGAAGCGTCCACCGCATATCCGTGATTCTGGCTCGTGATGTAGCACTTATTTGTACCCACAAGCCGCACGGGCTGATTGTGACTGCGGTGGCCGTATTTCAATTTGTAGATTCTGGCGCCGGCGGCCTTGGAGAGGAGCTGATTGCCCATACAGATACCCATGACGGGGCGAACCTTCGGGGAAGAGAGAAACTGGCGGATGTGATCTACCGTCACGGCACAGGTCTCGGGATCGCCTGGGCCGTTAGCCAGGAACAGGCCGTCAAAGTCCATCTCGTTGAAATCATAATCCCAGGGGACACGGATTACCTCAACGCCTCGGCGTATCAGGCAGCGCAGGATATTGTTTTTCACGCCGCAATCTACCAGCAGTACTTTCTTGTTGCCTTTCCCCTGATTGTAATGGATTATCTCCTTGCAGGACACGAGGCTGACATAATTGGTATCGCCATAATTGCCATATGTGATGGTCTGCGGATCTTCATCAAACACTATCTTGCCCATCATCACGCCATGCTCACGGATGAGCTTGGTCAGGGCACGTGTATCGACGCCGCAAATGGCAGGGATATTCTCCCGCTTCAGCCAGGCGGACAGGCTCTCTACTGCGTTCCAATGGCTATACTCCTCGCTGTACCAGCTTACGATAAGAGCAGAAACATGTATCTTGCAGCTCTCCATGAAAGTGGCAAGGCCGTTGGGCTCAACAGTAAAGGGAGGGACGCCATAATTACCGATCAGCGGGTAAGTTAATGTCAGCATCTGGCCGGCATAAGACGGGTCAGTAAGGCTTTCCGGATACCCGGTCATCGCCGTATTAAACACAACTTCTCCGACTGCGGGATGCTCCGCGCCGAAAGAGAAGCCGTTAAACACATTTCCGTCATCTAATATAAGTCTGACTTTCCTCATCGTTCGTATCAGTCGTGATTTTTAATGTATATATTCTCGTAATAATTAACAAAGGCCTGATTGACACGCCTTGTGCCGCCGTATGTGGGATAATCTCCGCTGAAATACCAGTCGCCGGGAGAATGCGGGCAGGCTTTGTGCAAGCCGGCCAAATCCTGAAAGACGATCTTTATCTCGGCTTTGACCTCGTTTGACTTGAGCATTTCGGCCATCTTATCCGATATATCTTCATCCGTAAACGGAGCGTAGATATTCTTCACACAGTTGGATATTTCCTCGTTCGGCAGGCCCGCCTGCTGCTTACACTGCGTGTAGGTCTGCCGGATAACATCCTCCATGCCCTTATTCTCAAGCAATTTGATTGCTGCGCGAAAGGCGATAAACTCCTCCAGCCTCGGCATATCGATGCCGTAATAGTCAGGATAGCGTATCTGCGGAGCAGAAGAGCATACTACTATCCGTTTGGGCTCCAGACGGTCGAGTATGCGGATGATACTCTCTTTTAAAGTAGTGCCGCGCACAATACTATCATCAATAATAACGAGGTTGTCCTCCTTCTCTTTGAGGCTGCCGTAGGTGATGTCGTAGACATGGGCCACAAGGTCATTTCTGCTTCCGCCTTCAGCAATGAAGGTGCGCATCTTGATATCCTTCCACGCCACCTTCTCCTGCCGCACCTTATGAGAGAGTATGCGAAGCAGATCTTGTTTTGTAATATTTGGTCCCAGGCTTTCTATCTCCTCGGCCTTCTTCTGATTCAGATAATTATTGAAGCTCTCTATCATACCGTAAAAAGCCGATTCCGCCGTATTGGGAATAAAAGAGAACACGGTATGGTCGATATCGTTATCTATGGCTTTGAGAATAGGCTTCAGCAGTCCTGCGCCCAGCGCTTTTCTCTCACGGTAGATATCCTTGTCGCTGCCGCGGCTGAAATAGATCCTCTCGAATGAGCAAGCGGCATATTTCTTAGGAGGCTGTATCTGCTCGAAGCGGATGTCTCCATGCTTGCTTATTATGATAGCCTGACCGGGCTCGAGCTCATGAACACAGTCGGAAGTCACATCGAAGGAGGTCTGAATAACCGGGCGTTCGGAAGCCACTACTACCTGATCATCGTCCTTGTACCAGAAAGCAGGACGAATGCCCCACGGGTCTCTCATCGCAAAAGTTTCGCCACTGCCGGTGATAGCGCAAATGACATATCCTCCGTCCCATAGCGGAGCAGACTCGCGGAACACACGGGCCATATCGATATGATCCTCGATGTAAAGCGAGAGGGCCTTGCCAGAGAGATTCTCCTTTTTACCCATGGCGTATATTCTTTCACTCTCGCGATCCAGCCTGTGTCCCAACTGCTCCAGCATGAGATATGTATCAGCATTATAACGGGGATGCTGTCCGCGCGAAGTGAGATTGGAGAACACTTCGTCGACATTGGTAATATTGAAGTTGCCGCAGATGCAGAGGTTGCGCGCAGGCCAGGAATGGCGACGGAGAAAAGGATGAATATATGCCAGGCCGGCCCTGCCGGTAGTAGAATATCTGAGGTGCCCCATGTATATCTCTCCGGCGTAGGGAATATCTCTCTCAGCCAGATCTGCGTCCACTTCCTTGTTGCCCGAGAGATAGCCGTCCAGTGTCTGCGAAGCGCGTCCGAAGATTTCCTGTATTGCGGTGTTGCCTATTGCACGCTCACGATAAATGTATTCCTCACCCGCGGGCGCATGCATCTTGATGCACGCAAAGCCAGCACCTTCCTGTCCGCGGTTATGTTGCTTCTCCATCATCAGATACAGCTTATTAAGGCCATATCTCCATGTTCCATATTTCTGCTGGTAATATTTTAGCGGTTTTAACAGGCGCACAAGAGCTACGCCACATTCATGCTTTAAAGGCTCCATAACAAAGAATACATGTCTGTATTTAGAAAGAAATTGTATACAAATCCTGAGGCCACTATTCCGATTGGCTACTTACGCAAAGTTAAGAAAAACCCCACTATCTTCGCCATAAAATCCTACAAAAAAAGCAAGAATTGCGAAATAAACTACGCCAATCCTTGCCTTCAGTATCTTTACCTGATAGAGGTCTCAAGTTTACTACTTTTTCAGATGCTCTTTTACTTTTTCGTTGGGCACCATCTGCTCATCAAATATATACGCTCCGGTCTTGGGGCTTTTCACCATCTTGATGACCTTAGAATAAGAGCGACCGTCTTTATTACCCTCGTGAAGAGTTGCAACAACTTTCTTTGCCATTTCTTATCGATTTACTTAATTTCCTTATGAATAGTCATGCGCTTGAGGATAGGATTATATTTCTTAAGCTCCAAGCGCTCAGTTGTATTTTTGCGATTCTTTGTTGTCACATAGCGAGAAGTACCGGGCAGACCGCTATTCTTCATCTCCGTGCATTCCAGAATCACCTGCACTCTATTTCCTTTAGCTTTTTTTCCAGCCATGATTTTTCTCCTTTATATTTTATTTATGCTAAAACTCTGATATCCTTAAGGTCGCAATAACCCTTCTCGATGGAACTCTTGAGAGCTGCGTCAAGACCAATCTTGTTAATCAGTCTCAGTCCTGCAGCGGATATAGTCAGACTAATCCAGCAATCCTCTTCAGGATAATAGAATTTCTTCGTAAAGAGGTTCGCATCAAATGTGCGCTTAGTACGCAATTTAGAATGCGCCACATTGTTACCACGCATCGCGCGCTTTCCGGTAATTTGACAAATCTTCGACATTGCTATGCTATATTTATTTCTTTGTTTTATTGATGATAAGGTCTCTACTAAATCTTTATCGGTATGAGACTGAGTTCACCTTACGGGGTGCAAAGTTACGAAGAATAATAATATATCGCCAAAAATTGAACCAAAAACTTTATGATTCAACGATAAAAAGTTATGGATGTCAGATACCCCATCGCAATTGAACAGATAAAGAAGAGCGCATTGCCAGTCCGGACTTCCACACATTATCGTTCTTACCTGCAGAAAATATCGCTTATCCAGACGTTCTCTCCAAGCATAAAAGGTGAATAAAAGATGAATATTCGCTTTTGTAAGACATCATTCCCGCACATCCGGAAAACCCTTCCGTTTGCGCTGAAAACGGCAAAGCACCTAAGGAAAAACACAAGGCACATAGGAAAAATCTTCTCAATTGTAGTTTTGCCTCTTAAATAGTATTGATTTCCAATATATTGCAAAGGTGATTTTTCTCCTGTTCCAAAGAAGAAAATCAAGTATTCACAAATGCATAATACCCAATTGAAGAATGCCGCAAGCCGCCTCGCGAGCCGGGAATTGATTTTCCGGCTTTAACCAGATTGCAGAACAAGGCCGTAGCAAGAGTCCGGGCTCCGAAAACCGGCGCCCGGGATATGCTTTTGCCATCCACTTTTACCAGACAGCGATACCTATAAGCTTTCGCCCTGGAATCCTATTGTTTATTCTCAGCCATCGGGTTATTTTGAGGTGCGCTTCCATGAGCTTTATTATCGCCTCTTCTGCCATTCCTGGGCTTCCTGTTGCCCGAACGCCTATGCGGATTGCGTCTTCTGTTGCCGGACGCACGCTTTTCGCCCCGTTCGTCCTCTTTTTCCTCGCCGGCGAGGCCTGTGGGGATATCGTATTTTGTCAGGTTATTGCCCGTAAGCCGGATAATGTCTTTCAGCCGACCTCTGTCAGCATTACATACAAGGGTCAGTGCATATCCGCCGCGCCCTGCACGGGCAGTACGGCCCACTCGGTGCACATAATCTTCAGGATCGGATGGCACATCATAGTTTATAATAAGATTGATGTCATCTATATCTATTCCTCGCGAAATGATATCGGTCGCAACCAGAACTGAGATATGATTGTTTCTGAAATCCATCATTGTCTCCTCTCTCTTCTTCTGGTCCAGATCGGAATGCATCTCAGCGACATTAATCTTCATCTTTTGCAGTTCGATAGACAGGGCCTTGACCTTCTTCTTGGAGGACGCGAAAATTATGACTCTATTGAGGTCTGGACGACGGGCGAACAAATCGCAGATGACCCTTGTCTTGGCGCTCTCGGAAGCATAGCATACATACTGCTTCACCGTATCGGCTGGCTTGGAGACTGCTATTCTGACCTCTACAGGATTGCGGAGCAACTGTAGTGAGAGTTGCCTGATCTTATCTGGCATCGTAGCCGAGAACATTATCTTCTGGCAGCTGTCGGGCAACAACTGGGCGATGGACATAATATCATCATAAAAGCCCATATCGAGAAGTCTGTCGGCCTCGTCCAATACAAAAAATTTCACCTGAGAAAAATCAGGATTTTCCAGCTGTATATGCGCCAGAAGGCGGCCGGGAGTGGCGACGATCATGTCTGCGCCTAATCTTAGGCTGCGGCTTTCTTGCTCAAACCGTATACCGTCGTTTCCTCCGTATATTGCCAAAGAGGACAGTGGAACAAAGTAGGAGAAACCCTCCATGGCCTGGTCTATCTGATGCGCCAGTTCACGTGTAGGCGCCATTATTATACTTCTTATGCCTTCTGCCTTCCCGGCAGACTGATACAGGCGCTGTATTATAGGCAACAGATAAGCTGCTGTCTTGCCCGTGCCTGTCTGGGCAACACCAAGGACATCATGCCCCTCTAATATTGCAGGTATTGTTTTCTCCTGAATTGGTGTGCATTCTGTGTAATTGTTTGCATCTACTGCATCCAGGATTTTATCGTCTAAATCTAAGTTATAAAAGTCCATATCGGATATTGCTTATTTGGGTGTTCTGCGGTAAAGAATAAATGCTATTATTGAGAATATGATATTCGGTATCCATGCCGACAAAAGCGGCGGCCAGCCGGCGTTGACAGCGAAGGTAGAGGATACTGTCTGGAAAAGAATGTACGAGAAACTCAGCGCCATGCCTATTCCGAGCGAGAGCCCCATTCCTCCCTTGCGCTTTTCGATAGACAGCGACACGCCGATTATGGTCAGGATGAATGCCGCAAATGGGGAGGCGATGCGCTTGTGAAACTCTACCTGAAACATGCTCAGATTGGAAGCGCCTCTCAATTTCTGCTTTTCTATAAACCGATAGAGCTGTGGCGAAGTCATTGTCTCCTGCTGATCGCGGGAATACATAAAGTCTGCCGGCTCCATCATAATGGTCGTGTCAGCCTCAGCACCCTCGGTGATCTTCTCCCTCATTCCGTGCAGACTCCTTATCTGGTAATCGTGGATTTTCCAGTGATATGGACGCGAGGACAATGTATCATACTGTATGCTGGACGCCGTAAGATGGGACACAAGCTTTTTGTTCTCAAACTTGTCAAGAGAAAAATTGAAGCCCGAGCGCGTATCATTATCGAAGTGCTGAATATAGGCCACGACACCCGTGTCTACCTGCAGCTGCACATTCTCCGCCGTAGTTACCTTACGCTTATGGATATATTGCTCATCGAAGCGCAGCCTCTCGACGTTGCCATGCGGAATGATGAAGGCGGATAGGAACAAGGACAATAGTGCTATCAGCGTCGCGGATACCATGTAAGGGCGCAACAGTCGCTTGTAACCCATTCCGGCGGCGCGCATAGCGATGATCTCCGAGTTGTCTGCGAGTTTTGTAGTAAAGAAAATAACGCTGATAAAGACGAAGAGGGCGCTGAACAGGTTCGCCAGATACGGGATAAAGTTGAGATAATAATCAAATATTATTTCCTGCCAGGTAGCGTGGGATGAGGTAAACTTGTCTATTCGCTCATTAAAATCGAAGATCGTGGCGATAGCCATGATGAGCGCGATAGAGAAGAAATACGTGCCCAGGAATTTCCGAATGATATAAAAGTCTATCTTTCCTAAGAACGGACGGCCGCCTCGCTCTTTTTTAGCGGTAACGCCGAGGGCTTTCTCGACATTCTTGTCAGGCGCGAAATAGGCTTTGACCGAGCGTAAGATGAGCTTCAATCTTCTTACTATCATATACGCCGCATTATTTGGGGAAGTATCGAAGCTTTCCAATCAGAAAAGTCATTAGAGAGAATATGCTCGCGAGCTGTACGCATAAGTCCAGTATAGAATGCCAGATTGTGGATTGTCGCTATCTCCAGAGCCAGAATCTCGCCGGCCTTGAAAAGATGATGCAAGTAGGCCTTGGTATATTGTCTGTCCACCCCGGCATACCCGTTAATGTCTATAGGAGAAAAGTCGTCCTTCCATTTACTGTTCCGGGCGTTCATGATGCCCTGCGTAGTAAACAGCATAGCGTTGCGACCATTACGCGACGGCATCACACAGTCAAACATATCGACGCCCCGCGATATAGCCTCGAGAATGTTTTCGGGTGTCCCCACACCCATCAGGTAGCGTGGGCGGTTGGCAGGCAGTATGGAGCACACGAGAGAAATCACGCGATACATATCTTCTGCGCTTTCTCCTACGGCCAATCCACCTATTGCATAGCCCTCGGCATCATAATTCATGGCGTTGAGAGCACTTTCGGTCCGCAGATCCTCGTAAACGCATCCCTGGACAATGGGGAACAAGGCCTGAGAATAGTCGTACAGAGGCCCATGAGCATTAAAATACGCGAAGCACCGTTCAAGCCATTTCTCCGTACGCGTCAAGCTTTTGCGGGCATAATCGTAGGGAGCATCTCCCGGAGGACATTCGTCAAAGGCCATCATGATGTCTGCACCTATCTGACGCTCTACCTCCATTACCTTTTCCGGAGAGAAAAAGTGCTTGCTACCGTCAATATTCGATCTGAAATGGCATCCTTCATCCGTTATCTTTCGTATACCGGAGAGGGAGAACACCTGAAATCCGCCACTGTCTGTGAGTATAGGTCTTGGCCATGAAATAAATTTATGCAGTCCGTCAGCTTTCTGGATAATATCAACTCCGGGCCTCAGGTAGAGGTGGTAAGTATTGCCTAAAATAATCTGAGCCTTAACCTCATTCTCGAGATCATTTGCAAGCACGGCCTTGACCGTCCCCTGCGTTCCCACCGGCATAAATATCGGCGTCCGGATTTCGCCGTGTGCAGTGGTGATAACGCCTGCTCTCGCCTCCGAATCAGAAGATTTATGTTCTAAGGTAAACTGCATAGAGCCTAAATATTATCCAGACCACTGTTCTTTTGGGAAGCCGTGCCGTCACACAGAGCCAGAGAAAAAACCTGCGCCAGATTGTCTACGTAATGAAAGGTAAGGGAGGAAACATATTTCTGAGGTATCTCCTGCACGTCACGACGATTGCCGTCAGGCAATATAATATCCGTGATACCATAAGACCGTGCTGCGAGAATCTTCTCCTTTATGCCGCCTACAGGGAGCACGCGTCCTGTGAGCGTCAGCTCGCCAGTCATGGCAAAGTTCATGCGCACAGGCTTAGAAGTCAAAGCGGAAGCTATGGATACCGCGATAGTTATTCCGGCAGATGGGCCGTCCTTGGGAGTAGCTCCTTCGGGAACGTGTATATGGATATTCCAATGGGAAAAGATGCGCCAGTCGATCGAAAGGGAGTCTGCATGCGCTTTAATATACTCTACGGCCAGCATCGCCGATTCTTTCATCACATCTCCGAGGTTTCCTGTCAGGGTAAGCTGCCCGCCTGTACCATGGCTCAGACTGGTCTCGATGAAAAGGATTACTCCGCCGGCACTTGTCCATGCCATTCCTGTAGCCACGCCGGGATAGTCCTGCTTCTCGCGAAGCTGAGGCGGAAACAGCGGCTTGCCGAGTAGCGTAGTTATAATGGACGGGGTAATAGTTCTGAAGGATTTTGCATTCTTGCTTCCTATGGACGAAAGAGATGGAGCAACGATGCTCAGAGCCACCTTTCTCATTACCTCGTCGAGCTTGCGCTCCAGCTGCCTTACACCGCTCTCTCGCGTATACTGTGTAATGAGCAATTCCAATCCCTGTCGTGTGATGGTTTTCTTGTTTTCTCCGGTCAGCCCGGCATTACGCAAAGCTCGAGGCAGGAGATAACGTCTGGCTATCTCCACTTTCTCCTCCATCATATACCCGCTCATCTCTATAGGCTCCATACGGTCGAGCAAAGGCGAGGGAATGGTGGAAAGGCTATTGGCAGTAGCGATAAACATCACCTTGGAGAGATCAAAATCAATGTCAATGTAATTGTCGTGGAAGGCAGAGTTCTGCTCGGGGTCAAGCACCTCCAGAAGAGCAGAAGCTGGATCGCCGGTAGCAGGAGAGGATGTCACCTTGTCTATCTCATCGAGGACAAAAACCGGATTGGAAGAATGCGCTTTGATAAGAGAAGCTATAATCCTTCCCGGCATTGCACCGACATAAGTACGCCTGTGCCCGCGTATCTCTGCCTCGTCGTGAATGCCGCCGAGGGACACACGGACATACTCGCGGCCCAGCGCCTTCGCGATGCTCAGGGCCATCGAGGTCTTCCCTACTCCTGGAGGACCATAGAAAAGGAAAACGGGAGCCACTGCCTCTCCGTGGAGAGACAAGGTAGATATCATCTCAAGTATTCTCTCCTTGACATTGTCCAGACCGTAATGCGCCTTAGAGAGTTCGTTTTTAGCGTGGGCGATATTCAGATTGTCCACCGTAGTCTTATTCCACGGCAGAGACGTCACCGTCCTGAGCCATGACAGCAGGGGCGAATAATCGGGCGACTGGGATGGCAGAGAGCGCAATTGGGAGAGCACGCGCTTTGCTTCCTCCTGAGTCGATTCAGGTAGCGAAGAAATCTTCTCCTCCAGCTTATTCAGCTCCGAGCTCTCTGGGTTCTCCCCCAATTCCTCCTGAATGTTCTTGATCTGCTGATGGAGGAAATATTCCTTCTGCTGACGGTCAAGCTCAATGCGGGTCTTGTCCTGAATATTAGCCTTCAGGGACATTAGCTTGTATTCTCTTGAGAGCAGCGACATCAGCTTCCAGCCGCGTTTTTTCAGCGACCCTATTCGCAGCATATCGTTCTTCTCCTTGACAGTAACGGGCAGACTGGCGGCTACAAAGTTTACCATAATCCGGTCGTCCGACGGCAACTGAATATTTGGCGCAAAGCCCTGAGAAAACTGCATAGGCGAGTTCTGCTTGACCAGAGAAATGAATTTCTGCCACGTTGAGCGGATAGCTGATGACAGAGCCGAGAACTCATCGTCCTTCTTACCAGGAGCGGTAAAAGGCAATACGGACACCTTAGCCCTGAGCTGAGGTTCTGTCTCTACAGCCGACACCAGTTTTATTCGTGTTATACCCTGGATTATCGCCGTGTGAGTATCATCGGGCAGAGTTATCACCTTGAGCACCCTTGCGAGAGTACCTATTGAATATAGATCGGTAAGCGCCGGAGCGTCGATATCGGGCTTCTTCTGACTTACAACGCCAATTAAAGCATTCGACTTTTCTGCCTCCTTGAGGAGACTCAGGCTTGAGCTCCTGCCAATAGTGCAAGGCATCACCACCGCCGGGAATAAAGCCATATTCCTCAGCGGCAGAATGCCGACCACATCGTCCGTTAGAGAAACAGACGTAAGATTTTCAAAGTCTTCGCTTTGATCAGCTATAAGTTGTATGTGCGGATTATCACTATCACCCATATTAAATGTCTAAAGGATTCTTCCCTCAATTCAAGGGGAATACAAAGCGCTTGCAAATTTAGCGATAAAAAACGAGGCTATAATTAAGTTCTGATTTATTTTTGCATGTCGTATAAGGGAAACTGTATAAATGAGCAACATAAACGAGGACAAATCAGCCTATATCGGAGGAATAGCGCTGAAGAGCGGAAACAGCAGCATGGGCATCGGAACGGACGCCGTGATGCTCGGTATGCTGGCCGACATAAACAACGGCGGCAAGATAGCCGACATATGCACGGGCTCCGGAGTCATCGGCATAATGGCGTGCAGGAGGCTTCTGTGCCGGAACGCTCAGGCAAAGCTCTTCGGCATAGACATCTCCGAGCCCGCAATAGCGACCGCGAAGGAGAACGCCAGGCTCGCATTGCCCGGGGGCATGAGCGAGTGGATATGCGGCGACGTCAGGGAGCTCATACACGGTCATCCGCTCTTTGCGCCGCACTCGTTCGACCTGATTTTGTGCAACCCTCCCTATTTCGACCCCATCCCGGAGGATGCTTTCGCCGGCAGCCGAAGCAAAAGTGACAGCGGCAGAAAGACATGGCGCATGCAGTCCTCTCTGAACATGGATGACATTGCCCGTGCGGCGTCATTACTGCTCAGGAGAAACGGCGAAATAGCCATTGTAATGCCTAAAAGCCTCTGGAGCAAATCAGAGGTGAACCTCTGGCTGTCAGGACTGAATCTAAGGAAACTGATTAAGGTATACACCAAGGAAGGCCGGTCATGGCAGAGAGCTATCGTGCAACTGCGATACGGTCCGGTAGCGGAAAAGGAGAAGCGCGTCAGCACATTTACCATTCTGAAGAGCGACGGCAGTCCGACGGAAGAATATACCGCCCTCAAGGAGCAGTGCCAGAACATATGATATTAATACCGGTAAAAACAAAAGACGAAAATGGTCGATATCCTTCTTACAGGGAGAAAGATATCGGCCTTTTTATGTAACAGCAACTGTTTTCGCCGAAAGGGGAACCCTCGACGTGTTGGTTATTCTAAACTCAGCCTTTATTTATAATGTCGTCCACGACCTTTACGAAGTCCTCGCCCAGCTTCTGCGCCTTCTCTTTGGTGGCGGCTTCGCTGTAGACACGGATTATCGGCTCGGTATTGCTCTTTCTTAGGTGTACCCAGCAGTCGGGGAAATCAATCTTGACACCGTCTATGGTGGTGAGATTATAATCGGCATATTTCTCTTTCACCTGAGCGAGAACTACATCGGGATTAACGCCGGGCTTCAGGTCGACACGGTTTTTGGCCATCTCATAGCGGGGATATCTGGCGCGCATTTCGGACGTCTTAACTCCGAGCTTGGCCAAATAAGAAAGGATGAGCGCTATTCCCACCAAAGCGTCGCGACCGTAGTGAGCAGCGGGATAGATCACACCGCCATTTCCTTCGCCGCCTATCACGGCATGTACTTCCTTCATCTTGGTCACCACATTCACCTCTCCTACAGCCGAAGGAGTGTATTTACAGCCGTACTTGGCAGTAACATCAGCGAGAGCGCGGGTGGAAGACAGATTGGAGACTGTATTGCCCGGCGTGTGCTGCAACACATAGTCGGCCGCCGTGACGAGCGTATACTCCTCGCCGTACATATTGCCCTTCTCGTCAATAAGAGCGAGCCTGTCAACATCAGGATCTACAACAAAGCCAATGTCATACTTGCCGGAGCGCATCAGGGCCATGATATCGCCAAGGTTCTTCTCAAGAGGCTCGGGATTGTGTTTGAAATCACCGGTGGGCTCCAGATAAAGGCCGTCGATAAGGTCCACGCCCAGTTCCTTCAGGAGCTTGGGCAGGATTATGCCGCCCACACTGTTGACCGTGTCGAGCGCCACTTTAAAGTTGGCCTTGTGAATAGCTTCCACGTCGACGAGCTTCAGTGACTTGACCAGATCGATATGCTTGTCGTCAAAGCTGAAATCCTCTTTATATGACCCTAGATGATCCACGTCAGCGTATTCAAAATCGCCGCTATCCGCTATTTTGACCACCTCCTCTGCTTCCGCCTTGCTCAGGAATTCTCCTTTCTCATTAAGAATCTTGAGCGCGTTCCACTGACGCGGGTTGTGGCTTGCGGTCAGGATGATACCGCCGTCGGCCTGCTCCATGATAACTGCCAGTTCGGTCGTCGGGGTGGAGGCCAGACCAATATTCACCACGTCATAGCCCATGCCCATAAGTGTGCCGCATACTACGCGGGACACCATCGGACCGCTGATGCGCGCATCCCTGCCGACAACAATTTTACCATTGCCCTTGTAAGACCTGCGCCTTAATGTGGCGTACGCAGACACCGATTTTACAATGTCGAGCGGATTGAGAGTGTCACCGGGCTTTCCGCCTATAGTTCCGCGGAAACCGGATATACTTTTTATAAGTGTCATAAATAGTTATGTTATTTTACTTGTACTTTGCGTGTTATCACGACGGAGCATGTCAGAGGCGATGTTGTGTAGACCACCTGTCCGCCCTCGATGTCCTGCGACTCAGTAGCGTTGTCCGCATGACCCGAGACATTGTACACGCCCGTAAAAGTCAGCGTATATGTACCCGGCGTGGTAGGCAGCGTCACACGGCAGGTAGGATCAGCATTGTCATTGGTATAAAACACACCTCTCTTGTCGCTGTTCAGAGATCCCTCTTCGCTGCTGAACGACCACGAATACTGAGTCCTGTCCAGCAGTTTTCCTTTCTTGGCCTGAACGGCGGTAGCCGTAACTGTAGTGCCGGCCGTAAGGGTGGAAGGCGTAAACATAATGCCGGAAAAACGAGGCAGCGTCGATTTGCTGTCATTGTCCGGGTCTGAGGAGCATGCTCCTGCAATAAAAACAAGCCCGCATACCATCGCAGCAACGAGCGCAGTGTACCAAAATTTGCCTTTCATCGTTGATATATTTATCTCAATAATTGTTCTATTCATGTCGACCCACTCTGTCATACTACCGATATAAAGGAAATATTGCCGACGATTCCGAATGCAAAGATACCTATTTGTCAGGAAAGAACAAGTAAGAGCAAACTATTTATTTTGATAACAGCCGGATAGAGAACATATATTATAACACACTATCGGGAGAAATTGGAAAGAGCCAAGCTTAAGAAAAATCGATCCTGCCCCAGGTACGGCAACTATCATCAATAGCCCGGGGACGCGTTATATACTCTTCACGAGAGAATCTCCCCTACCCTTGTCGCAGCGCCCGGTAAATGAGAGTCAAGCCACACAAGGGAGTGGCAGAAATAAGTGTCATAAAGTTTTGCTATATCAAAGCACGTACAATTTACTGTATATCAACATTGATACGAATGTCAGTAAAGGTCTAATAAAAGAGAGTAAAAACACAAGGTACATAATTCAAATTATCTCCTTTGTAGTTTAAAACATGTCCTATGTAGTTTTTCTTGTGTGAAGAAGGTTTTTCCGCTATGCATAATCAGATAGTAAACACATCATGTTCACAGGTCAGTCATCTGCATCAAAGGACTTCTTCTGAGTACATAAATTCCGGTCTGCGCGGGATAAGTTTTCTTTTCTAACGAACGATCATTCGCAGGTCTGTATTAGCGAGTACTTTCATTGCCCTCCGGAAGTCCGAAAATGAGAAGGAAGAGAGCAAAGTGTCCGCTCAGAGATAACATATGCCACTAAAAAAATCCTATTTCTGCAGCGATCAGCTACAAACAGCCGTGTACTTGGGCGATTAATTTCTACATTTGTCGCGACACAAAGGACAAATATCCATCTTGCCAATACCACGATGCATATCGTGCGTGTCGCCCTATATACAGACTGATTTTAGACAACGATAATATGAAGAAATTTGTTTTGAGTATTGCCTGCCTTTTGACGGCGATATGCGGCAGCGCGTCAAAGCGACCTGCCGTCAGACTGCAGTTTGATGCGAATAGCGGCGTTGCCTCCACGCTTGTCATGCCGCAGGGTAATAAGGTGGAATACACCGCGTACACTCATATTTATTATGTAACCAATGTCGAAGACTCCACCTATCAGTATCTCAATGTATTTGTGCCGTCCGGCGCCACGCAGCGGACACCCATATTTCTCAGGACGTACGTCGGCGGCTATATGGCGGCGGCAGCAGGAGCGCCACAGGCCGGCGACGCCACGGGTCGGGCTATGCTGGAGGGCTATGTGGTGGTCATCCCGGGCACACGAGGCAGAAATTCGACCGTGAGCCGCGGCAAGAAGACCGTCTACACAGGTCGCGCGCCCAAGGCTATTCTGGATCTGAAGGCCGCCATACGATATCTCAGGCATTTTGACAGTCAGATGCCGGGCGACGCTGAAAAAATCATTACCGACGGCACAAGCGCCGGCGGCGCAATGTCCGCGCTGATGGGAGCCACGGGCAACAACCCCGCCTATGAGCCCTATCTGAAAGCGATGGGAGCGGCCGAAGAGCGAGACGACGTCTTCGCAAGCGTATGCTACTGTCCCATTACCGATCTGGAGCATGCAGACATGGCTTACGAATGGCTTTACGGCAACACTGACAGCCGCAAGAAAGCCGATGCCGAACATCAGAAGGTAAGCAGCGAACTCGCAGCTGCCTTCCCCGCCTACATCAACAGTCTGGGGCTTAGAACGCCCGACGGGAAACAGCTCACAGCGGACAATTATCTGGATTTCATCAAATGCGAACTCATAGCCTCGGCTCAGGCAGCCAAAGATGCCGGCGCAGAAACCCCTGACTCAATAGGATTCAAGTTTTCCGAGGCAGCCTCGTTCGGCGCGCCGCCCATCAACGGTGGCAAAGTTCAGGAAACTTTGGGCAAAAAGCTGCCACAGGGTGCTCTTCCCAAAGTCCCGGGCATGGCGCACAAACAGGTTGGCGAATATATCATCGATCTCGACATGAACACATATCTCAATTATGTAGCCAGCAAGACTGCGCTCAAAACAGCGCCGGCCTTTGACAGCAAGGGCGTAGCTGGCAACGCAGCCTCGGGCGAAAATGAGGAATTCGGCAACGAGAAAGGCACAAGCGTCAACTTTACCGATTACAGCGCCGCTAAGAACGGTGGCAAGGTGAGCGACGAGGTCAAGCGCCTTCTGCCACTGATGAATCCGATGACTCAGATAGGTCAGGCGAACGTGACTGTCGCTCCGCACTGGTATATTCGCCACGGCTCCATAGATCGCGACACTGCGTTTCCCATACCCCTCAATCTGGCGATGAAACTTCAGAACGCAGGAAAAGACGTCAATTATCTCCTGGCATGGAATCGTCCTCACAGCGGCGATTATGCATTGGACGACCTCTTCTCATGGATTAAGAAAATCACTCGTTAGAATCCACAACAGACCAGCGGAAACAATTTTTATCTGATATAATTCATGCACGACAGCCGTCGTGTAAATGCATCGCAGCTGCCATGCATATGCGTCGCAGCTGTCATGTAAATGCATGGCAGCTGTCGTGCATGAATTATGTGCCTTTCAAGCCAAAGGCATAATACTTTATAAATCAAGTATGCATGTCTGACATACAAAGCAAGAGATGAACACCGACGAATGGTGTCCACCTCCTACTTAATTATATACCTGAATTATAAGTTCTCTATCAGATCTTGGCGAATGCCTGGTCGAGATCGTCTATAAGGTCTTCTACATTCTCTGTACCGATAGACAGACGGATTGTGCCCGGATAGATGCCCTGCTCTGCTGCCTCCTCAAGGGTAAGCTCGGAGTGAGTGGTGGTGAGCGGGTGGATGACAAGTGACTTCACGTCGGCCACATTGGCAAGGAGCGAGAAGATCTTGAGATTGTCGATGAAGCGGTATGCTTCCTCCTGACCTCCGTTTATTTCGAAGGTGAAAATCGAACCGGCGCCATTGGGGAAATAACGCTCATAGAGGTCGTGATTGGGATGCGAAGGAAGAGAGGGGTGATTTATCTTCTTCACTTTAGGCTGTGTCTTAAGGTAGTCGATGATCTTCAGCGTATTCTCTACGTGACGCTCCACTCTCAGGCTCAGTGTCTCCAGACCCTGAAGCAGGATCCAGGCGTTGAACGGAGAGATTGTGGCACCCTCATCGCGCAGAAGCAATGCACGGATACGTGTTACGAACGGAGCGGGTATATCAGCGAAGCGCAGGCCGTGGTATGACGGATCGGGCTCGGTGAAGCCGGGGAATTTGTCGCTGCTCTTCCAGTCGAACGTGCCGCCGTCTACGATGACGCCGCCCAGAGAACTTCCGTGACCGCCGATAAACTTGGTGGCGCTGTGCACAACAACATCTGCTCCGTGTTCAATAGGACGTATCAGATAGGGCGTGCCGAACGTGTTATCAATGACAAGGGGAATGCCGTGGCGGTGAGCGATATCAGCAGCTCTCTCGATGTCCTCAATGTTAGAATTAGGATTACCCAGCGTCTCGATGTACACCAGTTTGGTGTTGGGCTTGATGGAGCTCTCCATTGCATCGTAATCGTCGGGGTTGACGAAGGTTGTATCGATGCCGTAGCGGGAAAGCGTGTGCTTGAGCAGATTGTACGTACCGCCGTAGATGGTATTGGCAGCTACAACATGGTCACCGGCAAAGGCCAGATTGGTGATAGCATATGTCACGGCAGCGGCGCCGGAAGCTACTGCCAGCCCGCCTACACCGCCCTCAAGAGCGGCTACACGCGCCTCAAATACACCCTGGGTAGAGTTGGTAAGACGTCCATAGATATTACCGGCATCCTTCAGACCAAAGCGGTCAGCAGCGTGCTGAGAGTTGCGGAATACATAGGATGTGGTCTGGTATATAGGCACGGCACGTGCATCTGTTGCGGGGTCGGGGGTCTCTTGACCAACATGAAGTTGAAGCGTCTCAAAATGAAGTTTCTTAACCATAATAGTAATATTTTATTTGTTGATATTTGTTTGTTCTTGTTCTTTGTTTCGATTGCAAAGTTAGAGGGTTCGCGAATAATCACCAAATAATTTTAATATATCGGGAAATATTACTACTTTTGCCGCAAAAAGCAGCAAAAGCTCAGAGATTACAGCTATGAGAAATTCGTTTTGCAGCAAAAAATAAAAAATATCGGATATTATGGTTATGATTACAGCTAAAAACAAGAGCGATCTGGACGAGACAGACATTGCGATACTGAGAGAACTGCAGCAGAATTCCCGTCTTACCATCAAGGAACTGGCATCGCGGGTCAATCTGTCTCTGTCGCCGGTACACGAGAGAATGCGCCATCTTGAGCGCGATGGGTATATCACCAAATACACCACCATTCTTAATGCTGTCAAGCTTAATATGGGCTTTACCGTGTTCTGCAAGATAAAGATGCGCCGTATCAATCATGATATTGCCGAGGACTTCGTCAAGGCCGTGAACGCCATTCCAGAGGTGACCGAGTGCTACAACATATCGGGGCAGTACGACTTTCTGCTCAAGGTGAGCGCCAAAGACATGGCTTCGTATCAGAGTTTTGTGATAAATGTGCTGGGCCGTATCGAGTCAATGCTTTCCATCGAGAGCACCTTCGTAATGTCAGAAGAGAAAAACACGTACGGCATACATATATAATATAAGATTGGGTTTATATTACTTTTCCCCAAATAAGATGGGGCAATCTCTCTGTTATAAGGCGCTTTTTTCCTAAATTTGCCCCGGCATTTCAGCGTACTTATGACTTCTAAGAGATTTTGCATAATATCTGCGCTGGCATTTGTGTTGTCATTGATACAGGCGCCGGCCTATGGTAAGTTTATACTTGTGATCGATGCTGGTCACGGAGGTAACGACGCAGGCGCCATCGGCACATACTCGTATGAGAAGAATATCAATCTAAACGTAGCCTTGGCTTTTGGCGCGCTGGTCGAGAAGAACTGCAGCGATGTCAAAGTCATCTACACTCGCAAGACCGACGTCTTTATTCCACTGCAGGAGAGAGCGGCAATAGCCAACCGCAACAAAGCAGACCTCTTCATCAGCGTTCACACCAATGCGTTGCCGGGAGGAAAAATAGCCGTGGGCAGCGAGACCTACGCTCTCGGTATGGCACGCTCGGCAGAAAACCTCGATGTGGCAAAGCGAGAGAACTCGGTGATTCTTATCGAGCAAAACTACAAGGAGAAATACGCCGGCTTCGACCCATCCTCCTCGGAGAGCTATATCATCTTCGAGTTTATGCAGGATCAGCACATCAAGCAGAGCATTTCTCTGGCCAGAAGCATACAGAAACGCTATGTGTCGGTAGCTTCCAGACCGGACAAAGGCGTGCATCAGGCGGGCTTCCTCGTGCTTAGGGAGACGTCCATGCCAAGCGTGCTCACAGAACTGGGCTTTATCACGACACCCGAAGAGGAGGCTTTTCTGAACAGTTCGTCCGGCGTGCAGAAATTATCCCGCGCAATATTTGAAGGATTTCTGGACTACCTTCAGACAGTGGACGGGAGAATACGCCAAAACATAGAATACACGCCCGAAACGGTGGCTGCGCCCAAGGCCGGACAAGACAAAGAGCAGTCTTCTGGTACGGAAAAAGCCGGGGAAGACATCGACAAGAATAGCGCCGTCCCCGACACCACCGCGTCCAAGGCTGAGAAGGCTGAGAAAAAAGCAACAGCCACAAAGAGCGCAGATACGGCAGCCGCTACACCTCGTCGCGCTAAGGAAAGTTCCGTAGACAATAAGAAGACTGAACAAAAGAAGCAGACAGAGACCACAAAAGAGACTTCTTCAAAAAGCAATTCACGGCAAAAGGCTAATATAGAATACCGCATCCAATTTCTCACCTCTACCACACAGCTCAAAAAGGATGATCCGCGCATAGCTTCTTATAAAGGCGTGAGCTTTTATCAGGACAAAGCCAACGGGCTGTACAAATATACATGCCTGCCCAGACATACATATAAAGAAGCTCTGGCTGCCCAGAAAGAGGTGCGGGAGAAAATCAAAGATGCCTTTATCGTTTCCTTTAAGGGCGGACATCGTATCGAACTCTCCGAAGCCCGACAGATAGAGAATGGTACTAATCAAGACAAAAAGCAGGAACGGTAGCCATATCAAATAAGTTATAACCGCAAAAATCACAAGAATGAAAGATAAGTATTTCACTATAGAAGTAAAGGTGGCCATCACGGCAATTATAGCCATCATCCTGCTGTTTTTCGGAATGAAATTTCTGAAGGGCATTGACATCTTCAAGTCTACCAGGACATATTACATAACCTTCTCCGACGTGACGGGCCTCGCGAAGTCCAATCCTGTCTACGCTGGCGGGTTCGCCGTCGGCAACGTCAAGGATATTATCTACGATTACAACAATCCCGGGAATATTGTTGTGCAGATAGAGCTTGACAAAAAGATGAAGATCCCCGCAGGCACTTCTGCCGAACTTCTGTCGACAATGCTGGGCGGAGTAAATCTCAACCTGTTGCTCAATAACGGAGCACAGGATTTTCTTCAGGCCGGAGACACCATTTCTGGCCGCATGCACCTGGGCGCTCTTGACAAGGCCGAGACCATGATTCCAGCCTTCGAAAAGCTGCTTCCCAAGCTCGACTCCATTCTCGCTACCGTCAATGTTCTGGTAGCCGACCCGTCCATCCGGGAGACCCTGCACAATCTGGACGACCTGAGCCGCAACCTTAACGAGAGCTCGCAACAGCTCACACATCTGCTCAAATATGATGTACCGAGAGTTACGGCAAACCTTAACGAAATCGGGCACAACACCAGCAGGTTTACCTCTAATCTGGCCGACCTCAACCTACAGGCCACACTGGACAGCGTAAACAATACGGTCAACGAGGTAAACCGCCTTACTGCTTCATTAAACGGAAAATTGAATTCCAAAGATAATAGCCTGGGAATGTTACTCTCTTCGCGCGCTCTCCATGACAGTCTAACGGCGGTGAGCGGCAGCGCAAATGCTTTGCTGATGGACCTCAAGAGCCATCCCAAGAGATATGTACATTTCTCCGTCTTCGGGAAAAAAGATAAATAAACACCACTAATGCCTACTATTTCCGAACGCGGCATGAATATGCCGCAATCCCCTATAAGGAAACTCTCGCCTCTGGCAGTTGCCGCCGCTGAGAGAGGAATACACGTATACCATCTTAATATCGGACAGCCGGACCTCCCTACGCCTCAATGCGCGCTCGATGCAGTAAAACATCTGGACAGAAAGGTTTTGGAATACAGTCCTTCGGAAGGATTCAAATCGTATAGAGAGAAGCTCACCAAGTATTACGCTTCGTATAATATTGATGTCACCCCCGATGACATCATTATCACCAGCGGTGGCTCGGAAGCTGTGCTTTTTGCTTTCCTTTCGTGTCTGAATCCCGGCGACGAGATAATTGTCCCGGAACCGGCTTACGCCAACTATATGGCTTTTGCAGTAGCCGCCGGCGCACGAATCCGCACCATCGCCACTACGATAGAAGAAGGATTCTCTCTGCCCAAAGTGGAGAAGTTTGAAGCCTTGATCGGCGACAGGACAAGGGCCATACTGATCTGTAATCCCAACAACCCGACGGGCTACCTGTACACACGCAGGGAGATGAATCAGATACGCGATCTGGTAAAAAAGCACGATCTCTACCTGTTCAGCGATGAGGTATACCGCGAATTCATCTACACTGGCTCTCCATATATCTCTGCCTGCCATCTCAAGGGCATCGAGCAGAATGTGATACTCATCGACTCTGTCTCGAAGCGATACAGCGAGTGCGGCATCCGCATCGGCGCTCTCATTACGAAAAACAAGACTGTGCGGCAAGCCGTAATGAAGTTTTGTCAGGCCCGCCTCTCTCCTCCTCTTCTGGGACAAATAGTGGCGGAAGCTTCTCTTGAGGCCCCGGACAGCTATATGCGCGAGGTATACGACGAATATGTAGAGCGGAGAAAATGCCTGATAGACGGGCTGAACCGTATTCCCGGATGCTACTCGCCCGTGCCTATGGGAGCCTTTTACACCACGGCCCAGCTGCCGGTGGACGACGCTGAGAAATTCTGCGCCTGGTGTCTTACCGATTTCTCCTGGGAGGGAGAGACAGTTATGATGGCTCCTGCATCCGGATTTTATACTACTCCCGGTTCCGGCCGCGATCAAGTACGCATAGCTTATGTGCTCAACAAAGAGGACCTTAAGAGGGCTCTGTTCGTACTGCGCAAAGCTCTGGAGCAATATCCGGGGAGAACACTCAGACTATGAATCTGTCTTTTGCTCTCGCCCGCAGGCTTTACAAAAACGAAGGAAAAGGAAAGCATTCCTCGCTACCGGCGGTCAGGATAGCCATTATCTCCGTAGCACTTGGCACGGCCGTGATGCTATTGTCCGTCGCTGTAGCTTTTGGCTTTAGCGACAGCATCAGCACCAAGGTCACATCCCTTGGCTCTGATATCGTAGTATCGTCCAGCGAGAACACCACCGCTTCGATGTCGGTCGCCGCGGGTTTTGAAGCGTCTCCAGCGCTGATCAGCTCGCTGAAAAAGTCCTGCAATGCCGATCATATCAGTTCCGTAGCCGTTTGTCAGGGCGTTCTCAAGACCAACTCCGCCTTTGCGCCGCTCACATTCAAGGGCCTCGGGCAGGATTATGATGTCAGCTTCCTTTCTTCTTCGCTGGTCGAAGGAAGACTGCCCCGCTTCAGCAATAAGAACGCCACAGAAATACTCCTCAGCAAATCCGTATGCAAGACGCTTTCCCTCAAGACTGGTGACAAGGTATACGCTTACTTTTTCACCGACAAGGGGCTGCTCACACGGCGTTTCCTGATAACCGGCGTATACGCCACTCAAATCTCCATGTTTGACGACAATCTGGTATTTGCGCCCATCAGCACGGTACGCAAGCTGTGCGGCTATGCTCCCGACGCCGTCTCCTCGCTGGAAATCACATTGTCCCATCCCGACTCTCTGGACATTGCCTCATTGTCTGCCTCCAAGGTCGTAGCGCGATACAACATAGACCATGACACATCGCTCACTGCTATTGATATCCATCATCTCTATCCGCAGATATTCTCCTGGCTGTCTCTGCTTAAGGTAAACATCGCAGTCATCCTTATTATTATGCTGCTGGTGTCCGGCGTGACCATGGTGACATCGCTGCTCATCATCATCCTGGAGAGGACGTCCACCATTGCGTTGCTCTCCGCCCTCGGCGCGGGCCGACGCCTGCTGGGACGGACTTTTCTGAGCCTTTCGCTAATGATCCTGCTACGCGGCATGTTCTGGGGAAATGTCATCGCGCTGGCCCTCTGCTTCATACAAAAGGAATTCAACATCTTCCCGCTCAATCCCGAGTCGTATTATCTGGACGCAGTGCCTGTAGAACTGAGCGTGCCGGCTTTCCTGGCTATCAACGCGCTCATCTTCTTCGTCTGCACCTGCACCCTCTATTTCCCCTCCAGGCTCGTATCCTCCGTCCGCCCGATGGATGTACTTCGCCACGAGTAAATCATCTAATTTCATAAGATTCCGTAATTAGAAGAGTTTTCGCCCTTTACTTTATCGGAATTTTATTACCTTTGCTCTTGAAGTATGAAAAAACTTAGAGAAGAGATATTATTTCTGCTGTCTACCGAAGGGCGTGTCGATATGCCTAAAGCAGGCGTGCTCAAATGTGTCCGCGTGTCTGCCAGATGGGATGACAACAAGGGCATATTCTCTCCTCCATGCAATGCGCTTACATTCCGTCCCTCCCATAGCGACGACGCTTCATTATCCCTCTACCCCCTCGCCTCTCTGCATTCCAGACTGTCAGGAATAAGTCTGCCCGATGCCGTGAGGGAAACAGAGAAAGACATAGCAGATTTTCTCTCAGGCGAGAAGCCGATGGACCTGGGTGAATGGGGCGTACTTTTTCCTCCATCAGGAAAAGAAGGCTCGTCCGAAGGATGCAAATTTGTAGCATCCAAGTATCATCCTACCATGCCCGAGCTCTATGCCCTGCCGGTGATTACGTTTGAAGGCATGCGTACCGTGACGCCCGTGCAGCCGGCGACGGCTGATAAAGAGCGCACAGAAACGGCGGAGAAACCAGCGCTGGTAGCTGCTAGCGCTATTCCCGGGCCACAACCTGCGCAGGAAGAGCCTCATGATCGCGGCGAGGACGACGGAGATGCCGAAGAGGTAGTAACATCCGGACACAACAGAAGCATAAGAGGTTTCTGGTCCGTAGCGGCGGCTATTGCGGCTGCGATAATATTCGCCGTGTTCATCCTTCCGCCCCGCACAATGTACGGCATCTATCAGCACCAGAGCGACGAGGACAATAAGGCTTACTCGGACCACAAGACCGTAGTCGACATTTACGGAGCGGGGAAGTCTGCGTCTGCAAAGGCAAGCAAGCCGGGCAACGGAGCAACAGAAAAGGCATTGGCCGGAGTATGGGGCATCCCGGCAGCAGCAAAAGACATGGTCAGGAAAGCATCAGACCACACTGGAAGCGCCACGATGTCAGAGCAAGCCACAGCCGCAAGCAATGACGGAAAGCGCAAGTCGCAGGAAGTCGTCACGCCCGGCGCTTGGACAATAGTGGTGGCCGGTCATGTGTCCGTCGAGGGAGCAAAGAATCTGAAGCGCCAGCTTCTCTCTATGCAGAAAGACTATCCCGTCCTTCAGGCCATACAGGTAGAACGCTCCAAAGGCCATAACAGAGTAACGGTGGGGCAATACCGCACGAAGGCCGATGCTCTCACGGCATTGCAAAAGGTAAGGACGATAGAGGTGGACGGGCTTTCCGATAGCTGGGTTACCGTAAATACTGCGAGCGCTAAGGGCAACGCCGGGACCAAAAGCTGAAAAATCATAGAGAGCCACGCCTCACATTATTCTTCCCAATAGAGCGGGCGTCCTCTCTTATAAATAATGCCATCGCTTCTGACACACCGCATATCTGAATCACGAAAATAAATCAACTACTAATTACATATTATATGTCAGACAATAAAAAGCTTTTCAACATCACTAGCCGCTTCATCCCGAGCTCTGAGATCGGAGAGATAAAGGAGCTGGGCGACGGTCTTATAAATTCGACATTCGTCGTAGTTTCCCCCAAGGGCGAGCGCACACATGTACTCCAGAAGATAAATCACCATGTGTTTACCGACGTCGCAGGCCTGATGTTCAACATCGATGCCGTGACGCGCCACCTCAGGAAAAAGGGTGTCATGACGCTCCATTTCTTGCCAGATACTAGCACCGGCAAACTGTGGGTAGAGACCGAGGGAGAGTATTGGCGCCTTATGGACTACATCCCCGACAGTGTCTCGCAGAATGTAGTATCGCCCGAGAGCTCCAATATCGTAGGCAAATGCTTTGGCCAGTTTGAGGCTCAGCTGGCTGATATCCCGGAGCACCTGAACGATACTATCCCCAATTTCCACAACATGGAGAGCCGCCTCGGACAGCTCGACGAGTCCCGCGCCAAGTGCACCAACAGCGAGCGCCTGCAGAAGTCTAAAGAACTGCTCGACGGCATCGACGCCGTAAGGGATGAGATGACGCTCGGCGAGAAACTGGGCCGCAGCGGGAAGCTGCCCAAGCGCATCTGCCACTGCGATACCAAGGTGAACAACATCCTCTTCTCCAAGACTACGGGCGATGTGCTCTGCGTCATAGACCTGGACACTGTGATGCCCTCGTTCGTGTTTTCCGACTACGGCGACTTTCTGCGCTTTGCCGCTGCCACTGCCCCCGAAGACGAGCCCGACATCACGCGCATGCACTTCAACATGGAGATTTTCAAGGCCTTCACCTCCGGATACATCGAGAGCACGAAGCCGTTCCTCACTCCCATTGAGAGAGAGAATCTGCCCTTCGCCGCTACCCTGTTCCCCTACATGCAGACCGTCCGCTTCCTGGCCGACTACCTCGACGGCGACCACTACTTCCGCGCCAATTATCCGGAGCACAACTTTGTCAGGGCGCGGGCCCAGTTTGCGCTCTACAAGGACGCCGTGGCTCACGTTGACGCCATGAAGGAATATATCAACTCGCTGCCCTGATCCACTGCCGCGCTGATTATATCCGGAGTAATGCGCTCCACGTAAATCTACTTACGGATGATAAGGAAATCACAAGACAGCCAATCGTATCGCCCGACCGCCCATTTAACGGCGGTCGGGCTATCTGATTGGCTATTATCTGTTTCTCAGAATTCGTCTATTAAAGTCCTGCAACTTAGCCGGAATTAAAAAAGCCTTATGCTCCGGGGACCGTTCTATACGGCCCGTGCGAAAAATATGATGCGGCGAGAAAGCGCTACATGAACAAAATATATTAACTTTGCAATCCGAATTTGTACGCAGTCGCTCAGGCGTGAGAGGGGCGGCCAAATCCATCCTGCAAGGGCCAGACTGGTTTTGACAGCGGGCAGGAAGAATGTGTAAGCATGCAGTGGGTCGTAAGTTCTCACTTAAATCATAGCTTTCAACAATTTAGTTGGCGAAAATAGACTCGCTCTCGCTGCCTGATTGAAGTACAGTAGATCAGCTCAATCCTGAGATATATCTCGGGACGGGACATCGCTCCGTAACCGTTATTCCGAGGTTCATGGGCTAAGCGGTGCTCGCAAATCGGAGTAAAGCTGCATACGCATTGCGCCGGACAGGTTAAACAAACAGCGCATTTAGGACAAGGGATTACGTATGGCGTTTACGCGCCTTTGTCCGAATTTCAAACATCGCCTAAGCATGTAGAAAGCATATTAGTCCCCCGTTTGGACGAGAGTTCGATTCTCTCCTGGTCCACATATTATTATTTTCGCATAAGATGAAAGAGTTACAGTTAAAGTACGGATGCAATCCTGACCAGAAGCCCGCGCGTATATATATGGAACACGGGGAGCTGCCCATCGAGGTGCTGAACGGTCGTCCCGGTTATATTAACTTCTTAGACGCTTTTGGCGGCTGGCAGCTGGTCAAAGAGCTCAAGGCCGCTACGGGTGTTCCCGCCGCAGCCTCGTTTAAGCATGTCTCTCCGGCAGGCGCAGCCATTGGTCTGGAGCTCAGCGACACTCTGCGCAAGATCTTCTTTGTCGACGATGTGACCATTCCCCTCACTCCCCTCGCCTCAGCCTACGCCAGAGCCCGCGGCGCCGACAGGATGTCGTCCTTCGGCGACTTCATCTCGCTCAGCGACGTGTGCGACGAGGCTACGGCCACGCTCATCAAGCGCGAGGTAAGCGACGGCGTGATTGCCCCGGGCTATACGGACAAGGCGCTTGAGCTGCTCAAGGGAAAGCGCAAGGGCGCATACACCATCATCAAGGTCGACCCCGACTATGTACCGCCCGTCATGGAGCGCCGCGAGATCTTCGGTGTTACCTTCGAACAGCGCCACAACGACATCAACCTTGCCGACGACAAGCTCTTCCAGAATATCCCGACGGTCAACAAGGTGATTCCCGCCGAGGCCAAGCGCGACCTCATCATATCGCTCATCACGCTCAAGTACACGCAGAGCAACTCGGTATGCTATGTCAAAGACGGCATGGCGATCGGCATAGGCGCCGGTCAGCAGAGCCGTATCCACTGCACACGTCTGGCCGGCAACAAAGCCGACAAGTGGTGGCTCCGCCAGTCGCCCAAGGTGCTCTCGCTGCCGTTTGTGGAAGGCATACACCGCGCCGACAGGGACAACGCGATAGACCTGTACACCGGCTCGGAGGCTGAGGACTTGCTGGCCGACGGCGAGTGGCAGAAGTTCTTCACCCACCGCCCCGAACCGTTCACAGCGGAGGAGCGCAAGGCTTGGATAGCCAAGAACACCGACGTGGCTCTCGGAAGCGATGCATTCTTCCCATTCGGCGACAATATCGAGCGGGCTCACAAGAGCGGCGTGAAGTATGTGGCCGAGGCCGGCGGCAGTGTGAGGGACGACAATGTGATAGCGGCCTGCGACAAATACGGCATGGCCATGGCCTTCACGGGCGTACGCCTCTTCTATCATTGATAAGCCATGCGCAAGGCAAGCCAGGAGGAGAAAGGCCGCGCTATCGAGGAGGGTATAATCTTCTCTGGCGCTTCGAAGTCTGCTGCGCATGACGATGACAAGGTACGCACCAAGGCGCGCAAGAAGGCTTACCGTACAGGCGCCCACGGTTCGGCCTCGGCTATCAAGAAAGCCAACATACGCAAGCATCGCGCGCAGAAGTCGCGGCGTAAATAGCCGCCATAAGCGGCACAAGCCTCCGCGCCGACAGAAAGAGCCGGACCGCGATACAGCCGAGTATACGGTCGGCAATATATGGCAAAATAACTATCACCACTGATTTTAACGCAGGCGTCCGGGAGAAATCTCAGACGCTTGCTTTTTTATGTGCCAAACTTGAGCCCGGAAGCCCGCCCCAACTCTGTCAAAGCTTCAGGAATGATAATGTCTGTTAGACTTAAGCATATACTGTATAAAAGGTATTATTACTGTCCGGTAAACCTCTTGTAAATGGAAGGAATTCTCATGCGGATGAAAGGGATTTCTCATGGGACAAGAGAAAATCCTCGTCGGAGGAGAAAAAATTCTGATGCGAACAGAAAAAATCCTGTTGCGAACGGGAAAAATTCCCGTGGGAGAAGGATAAATTCTACTCGTAGATAAAAAATTTATCTCGCAGTAGACGACTCGTTAACTCGTAGATAAAATAATTTATCTCGCAGTAGAATTTAGCCCTCTCGCAG
>OMUV01000092.1 GCA_900314335.1 uncultured Prevotellaceae bacterium
GCTTCGCCTCATAACTAATCACACTTTTTGTCCTTCCGGCTACATTTCGCACAAAGACTTGCCACGCTTATTGTCTTTCCACCTATAAAGTCGCTCCATTGCAGAGAAAGCGGCTTCGGAAGCGCGGATGATTTATTCCCCAAGGCAAAAGAACGGCGGGAAAGGGCGGGCGATGGAGATTATGTTGCGAGAAAAAGTTATCTTTGCATATCTAAGGCGCTTCATCGCGCCTGCCCACACGCGGGGCGGGCACAGGGCGCCGCTCCGGAACATTCCCTGAAACATATCTATGGACAACTGCATACATTTACAAGGCGTACGGGTCAACAACCTCAAGAATATCACCGTAGACATTCCCCGCGACAAATTTGTCGTCATCACCGGTCTCTCGGGCTCGGGCAAATCGTCCCTGGCCTTCGACACGCTCTACGCGGAGGGGCAGCGTCGCTATGTGGAGAGCCTGTCGGCCTACGCGCGGCAGTTTCTCGGCAAGATGGCGAAGCCGGACTGCGACATCATCAGCGGTCTGCCGCCCGCCGTGGCCATACGTCAGCATGTGGCTCGGCGCAATCCGCGCTCCACGGTAGGCACATCGACCGAGATATACGACTACCTGCAGTTGCTCTACGCCCGCATCGGCCACACCTTCTCGCCCGTGAGCGGCGTGGAGGTGCGCCACGACACACCGCAGAGCGTGGTGGACTATGCGCTCTCCTACGCCGACGGCACCCGGTTTACCGTCCTCTCGCCCTTCAGGGTGAGGGGCAAACGCACGCTCCGCGAGCAGCTCGAGGTCAATGTGCAGCAGGGCCTGACGCGCATCGACGCCGACGGCGAGATCATCAGCGCCGAGGACTTTATCGCCTCGGGGGCAGCGGACAAGGCCGACCCCACGACGCTCTTCACCGTTATCGACCGCCTGAGCACAGACCACAGCAAGCAGGCCGTATCGCGCCTCACCGACTCGGTAGAGACGGCGTTCTTCGAGGGCGACGGCGAGTGCGTGCTGCGCTTCTACCCCTCGCGCATCACACGGCGGTTCTCGACGCGCTTTGAGGCCGACGGCATCACATTCCAGGAGCCCGACGACAACATGTTCTCGTTCAATTCGCCCATCGGCGCCTGCCCCGTGTGCGGCGGTCTGGGCGTGACGCTGGGCATCGACGAGAGTCTGGTGATCCCCGACAAGAACAAGAGCGTGTACGAAGGCGCGGTGGTGTGCTGGAGAGGCGAGAAGATGAGCATGTGGAAGGACGAGTTCTGCCGCAGGGCGGGCCGCAGGGACAAGTTCCCCATCTTCAAGCCCTACTACGAGCTCAACAAGCGCGAGCGCGACATCCTGTGGCACGGCAGCGCAGCCGAGCAGGCCCGTCCCCTCGACGACCAGGTGAGCATCGACGCGTTCTTCCGTATGGTGGACGCCAACAAATACAAGATACAATATCGCGTGATGGCGGCGCGCTACAGAGGGCGCACCGTCTGCCCGCACTGCGGAGGCACACGCCTCAAGCCCGAAGCGCGGTATGTCAAGATAGCAGGCCGCGACATCACCGAACTGGTGGATATGCCCATCGGGGAGCTGCGGAAATTTTTCGCCACGCTCGACATCTCCGACCACGACCGGCAGGTAGCCTCGCGACTGCTCAGAGAGATAAACAACCGCCTCCGCTATCTCGACGAAGTAGGTCTGGAATACCTGACACTATCGCGCTCCAGCAACACTCTCTCCGGCGGCGAGAGCCAGCGCATCAGCCTCGGCACGGCGCTGGGAAGCCCGCTGGTAGGGTCGCTCTATATCCTCGACGAACCGAGCATCGGCCTCCATTCGCGCGACACGGACCGCCTCATCAGTGTGCTCCAGGCGCTGCGCGACGAGGGCAACACCGTGGTGGTCGTGGAGCACGACGAGGAGATAATACGCGCCGCCGACTACATCATCGACATCGGCCCGGAGGCAGGAAGGCTCGGCGGCGAGATAGTGTACGAGGGCAACCTGAGCGACATCCACAAGGGCAGCCGCAGCCACACCCTGCGCTACCTGACGGGCGAGGAGAAGATCGGCATTCCCGCATCGCGCCGCGCCTGGAACAGCAGTATCGAGGTCAGGGGTGCGCGCCAGAACAATCTGAAGAACATCGACGTGCGCTTCCCGCTCAATGTGCTTTGCGCCGTGACCGGTGTGAGCGGTTCGGGCAAGTCGACGCTGGTGCGCGATATCCTCTACCGCACCCTGATGCGCCACTTCGACATGGTGAGCGAGCGCCCGGGCGAGTACAGCTCCCTCGGCGGCGACCTCAGCGCCATTCAGGCGGTCGAGTTTGTCGATCAGGAACCTATCGGCAAGTCATCCCGCTCCAATCCCGTCACATATATCAAGGCCTACGACGGCATACGCAGCCTCATGGCCGCACAGCCGCTGGCGCAGCAGATGGGATACACGCCCGCATATTTCTCCTTCAACGCCGAGGGCGGCCGCTGCGAGATGTGCAAGGGCGAAGGGACGATCAAGGTCGAGATGCAGTTTATGGCGGACATAGTGCTGGAATGTGAGGAGTGCCACGGCAAACGCTTCAAGAAGGACATCCTCGATGTGAAGTACGAGGGCAGGAACATCTACGACATCCTCGAGATGACGGTCAATCAGGCCATCGAGTTTTTCACCCAGCACGGCCAGACACAGATAGCCGACAGCCTGAGGCCGCTGCAGGAAGTGGGCCTCGGCTACATCAAGCTCGGGCAGTCGTCCTCCACGCTCTCGGGCGGAGAGAACCAGAGGGTGAAGCTCGCCTACTACCTGGGCCGCGAGAGGACCGTGCCGACGCTGTTCATCTTCGACGAACCGACCACGGGCCTGCATGTGCACGACATCAGCAAACTGTTGCACTCCTTCGACGCTCTCATCGCGCGCGGTCACTCGGTGCTGGTCATCGAGCACAACATGGAAGTGCTCAAGTGCGCGGACTACATCATCGACCTCGGTCCTGAGGGCGGCCGCGACGGCGGGCAGATCGTCTGCCAGGGCACGCCCGAGGAAGTGGCACGCTCCGGCAAAGGCTACACCTCGCACTACCTCGCCGCCAAGCTCGGCATCAAGCCGGCAAAGTAGAGCCGCGCAGCGGCCCTGCGGCAAATGCCGCCCACAAAATGCATCGCACCATACATCAGAGAGGATCAAAGGGCATATATCTCTTCCCGAATACAGGACGGGCGAAATATATCCGCGCGGGAGCGGGCTCAAGTCGGGGAATATTCCTATCTTTGTAGCAGACAAACATTAAGACAATGGATTTAGTAGAACGCTTTCTGGATTATGTAAGCTACGACACGCAGTCGAGCGAGACGAGCGACACCACGCCGAGCACGGCGAAGCAACTGGTCTTCGCGCGTCACCTGGCCGACCAGCTCAAGAACCTCGGACTGGACGACGTAACGCTCGACGAGCACGGATATATCTATGCCACGCTGCCCTCCAACACCGACAGCAAGGCTCCCGTGATAGGATTTATCTCCCACTACGACACAAGCCCCGACTGCAGCGGCAAGGACATCAAGCCCCGCATCATAGACCACTACGACGGCTCCGACATCCTGCTCTCCGAGAAGAGCGGGCGCACGCTGTCGCCTTCCCTTTTCCCTGAGCTCAAGGCCCACAAGGGCGAGAGCCTCATCGTGACCGACGGCACCACGCTGCTCGGCGCCGACGACAAGGCCGGCGTGGCCGAGATAGTGCAGGCCATGGTCTACCTCATGGACCATCCGGAGGTGAAGCACGGCAAGATACGCATCGCCTTCAATCCCGACGAGGAGATCGGCATGGGCGCGCACCTCTTCGATGTGAAGCTCTTCGGCTGCGACTGGGCCTACACGATGGACGGCGGCGAAGTGGGCGAGATAGAGTACGAGAACTTCAACGCCGCTTCGGCCCGCGTCAGAGTCAACGGCGTGAGCGTTCACCCGGGCTACGCCAAGGGCAAGATGAAGAACGCCGTGCGCATAGCCGCCGAACTGGTCGGGATGATACCCGAGGATCAGACACCGGAGACAACGGAGGGCTACGAGGGCTTCTACCACGCCACGGGCATCGAGGGCAATGTGGAGAGCGCCACTGTGAGCTACATCATCCGCGACCACGACCGCCGCAAGTTTGAGGCGCGGAAGGACTTCTTCCGCTCGCTCACGGAGAAGCTCAACGCCAAGTACGGCGAGGGCACCGTCGAGGTGGAGATCAAGGACCAATACTACAACATGGTGGAGAAGATCGAGCCCGTGATGCACGTCATCGACATCGTCATCAAGGCCATGCAGGAGACGGGCCTTTCGCCCAAGGTGCGCGCCATCCGCGGCGGCACGGACGGGGCTCAGCTCTCGTTCCGCGGCCTCCCCTGCCCCAACATCTTCGCCGGCGGCATCAACTTCCACGGGCCCTACGAGTTTGTGCCCATCGAGTCGATGCAGAAAGCCATGCAGGTCATCGTGAAGATCTGCGAGCTATCCGCTTCCTATAACGACTGACATTCCCATCGCGCGGCCCCGGGCTGCGCGATGGGTCGTATTGCCGCCCGCAAGGCCCGGGCGGAGAAACTTATACTACACGCCTTCTTATATAACGCTCATCGATGGAACATCTGCCTGCTTTGATCAATGACCTGGCGCTGATATTGGTGCTGGCGGGGATTGTGACGCTTATCTTCAAGCGCCTCAGGCAGCCGCTGGTGCTCGGTTACATCGTGGCGGGCTTTCTGGCGGGCCCTCATCTGAGGATCACACCCACCGTGACCGACGCCGCAGACATACAGACATGGGCGGACATCGGTGTGATATTCCTGATGTTCACGCTGGGCATCGAGTTCAGCTTCAAGAAGATTGTCAAGATGGGTGCCGGGCCTGTCATCGCGGCGGTGACCATCATCTCGGCCATGAGCATGCTGGGCTCGTCAGTGGGCCACATGTTCGGCTGGGGCAGGATGGACAGCCTCTTCCTGGGCGGCATGCTGGCGATGAGCTCCACAACGATCATCTACAAGGCGTTCGACGACATGAAGCTCCGCAGCCAGAAGTTTGCCGAGGGCGTGCTGAGCGTGCTGGTGCTGGAGGACATACTGGGCATATTGCTCATGGTGATCCTCTCCACGCTGGCTGCGAGCAAGGAGTTTGACGGCATGACGGTGGTGGACAGCCTGATGCGGCTGCTCTTCTACCTGTCGCTGCTGTTCCTCGTGGGTGTGTTCGTCGTCCCGCTGCTGCTGAGGAAGAACCGCAAGTGGATGAGCCGCGAGACCCTGCTCATCGTCTCCGTGGGGCTGTGCTTCGCGATGGTGGTGCTGGCTGTCAAACTGGGCTACAGCGCCGCGTTCGGCGCCTTCATGATGGGCAGCATCTTCGCCGAGACTCTCGAGGCCGACATGATCGAGAAGCTCATCAGCCCGGTGAAGGACATGTTCGGCGCAGTCTTCTTCGTGTCGGTGGGCATGCTTGTCGACCCGGCGGTACTGCGGGAATACTGGCTGCCGATAGTCATCATCACGCTCGCCATCCTCGTGGGGCAGGCCATCTTCGGTTCCGTGGGCTTTCTGCTCTCGGGCTGCAATCTCAAGGACGCCATGCAGAGCGGCTTCTCGATGGCGCAGATCGGCGAGTTCGCCTTTATCATCGCCTCGCTCGGCACATCGCTCCATGTGACTGGCAAATTTCTCTACCCCATAGTGGTGGCCGTCTCGGTGATTACCACGTTCCTCACTCCCTACATGATCAAGGGCGCGCCCCACGCCTACCGCCTCGTCTGCCACATGTTGCCGGCGCGGCTCATCGCCTCGCTCGACCGCAAGCCCTGGCAGCAGAGGGACACAGCGCGTCAGAGCCACTGGCGGTCGCTCCTCTCGTCGCTTGTGCGCCAGACCCTGGCCTACTCGGTGGTGAGCATCGCGCTGATGGCCATCATGCTCAATTTCTTCCTGCCGCTCTTCCGCCACATCATGACCCACTGGATAGGCAACGCCGTCTGCGCACTCCTGACGATAGCGCTGCTCTCGCCGTTCCTCAGGGCCATCATCATGCGCAAGAATCACAGCGAGGACTACAAGGCTCTCTGGTACGCCCGCCGCGGCAATCGCAAGTACCTCGCCCTGACCATCGTCGTCCGCTTCCTGTGGGCCTCGACGCTCGTCTACTATGTCATCAATTACGTCTCGCCCTTCCCGAGCATCCTCCACTTCTGCGTGGCCATGGTGCTCACGCTGCTCATGATGCGCAGCCGCCACATCAAGCTCTACAGCATCGCCATCGAGCGCATCTTCTTTCAGAACCTCCGTTCGCGCGACCTGCAGGCCGAGGTGCACGGCAAGATCAAACCGCTCTACGCCTCCAAGCTCCTCTCGCGCGAGATACACTTGGCCGACCTCGATGTGCCGGAGAACACGGCGTGGGCGGGCCAGTCGCTCGCGCAACTGGACTTCAGCCACAAATACGGCGTCATGGTGGCCTCCATCCTGCGCGGCGGCGTGCGCCACAACATTCCCGCGGCCACCATGGAGATCTACCCGGGCGACCGCCTCGAGGTGATAGGCTCCGACGACCAGCTCAAGAACTTTGCCCACCGGATGTCCGAAGCCACCGAGCAGATCGACTTCAGCCCCGAGAAGCACGAGATGGTGCTCAAGTGCATCAGTATCTCCCCCGCCTCGCCCATCTGCGGCATGACCGTGGCCGACAGCGGCATCAGGGAGCGCTACCGGTGCATGATCGTCGGTTTCGAGGAGGGCAACGAAGTCCTCGGCCTGCCTTCGCCCTCACGGCGTTTCCGCGACGGCGACCTGGTGTGGCTCGTGGGCGAGAAAGCGTCCCTGCGCCATCTCATCGCCGACATCGCGAAATAAATCCTCCCCGCTTTTTTTCCGCGCCCCGTCTGTACCGGTGGAAGCCGTCCGCCTCTCCGCCCGGCACCACCGGCACGCATTATATATATAGGTGCTTCGCAAATTTCCGCTTACGCGGAAGCGCTTCCGGAGAATACAAATGAGATTCAACGCGAATGCGAGAGAGATTTATCGCGACGCGGAAGAGATTTACCGGTGTGCGCAAGTCGCCCGCCGCAATAAGGAATACGCATATATAATGCGCCTCGCAGGCGTTTTGCCTACGGAAAATCAGGCGCCGGAAAGCAGGGGAATTTCACCTTTGCAAATATCTGAAAATGAGCGTCCCCGGAAGGCCAAAACTACATTTGAGACGTTTTG
>OMUV01000073.1 GCA_900314335.1 uncultured Prevotellaceae bacterium
CACCGTACAGAGCGCTTTTTTACTTATAAGTTGTAATACAGATTCCTGAGCGCTGGGAATAAACATAGAAGGCATGCAATCCGGACCACAACGTCTGCGATCGGATTGCATGCCCTGTATATGCTCCCGGGAGCGGGAGGAATTTTCCTTAAAAATATCTGTCCTTTACGGTTTCACCTCGGCGGGAAGGCGGTCATAGGCAGCGGCGAGCTGACTCATGGCCTGCTCGAGGATGCAGCGCGGCATACCTACGTTGAGGCGCATGAAGTTGCGGCCGGTGGGGCCGAAGATGGTGCCGTCGTTGAGGTAGAGCCCCGCGCCGTTGATGTAGAAGTCGGTCAGCGCCTCCTGCGAAGGGAAGTGCATGCTGCTATGGTCGAGGAAGATGAGGAACGAGGCCTCGGGACGCATGGGGCGGATGCCGGGGCAATGGTCGGCGAGGAAGGAGATGACATAGTCGATGTTGGCGCTGATGTAGGCGGTGAGCTGCGAGAGCCACTCCTCGCCCTCATCGCTGTAGCAGGCCTCCACGGCGTCGTAGGCGAAGACGCTGCCGTTGCCGATGTCGTTGCCGTCGAGGTAGTCGAAGAAGCGGCGGCGCAGCTCGTCGCCCGTAGCGATGACGTGCGAGGCGATGAGGCCGGGGAAGTTGAACACCTTGGTGGGCGCCATGAAGGTGAGGGTGATGTCGCGGGCCTCGGGGCACGACATGGCGGTGGGCACGTGCTTGTGGGGCGCGTAGGTGAGGTCGGCGTGGATCTCGTCGCTCACGATAATCACGTTGTGCTTGCGGCAGAGCTTCACGATGCGCACTATCTCGTCCTGAGTCCAGCTTGTGCCGCCGGGGTTGTGGGGATTGCAGAGCAGGAGCAGGCGGCAGTCGGCTAACTGGCGGTCTATGGCGTCGTAGTCCATGTAGAATCGTCCGTCGCGCACGATGAGGGGCACCTGGACGTCGATACGGCCCGAGGCCTCGGTGACGTGGCGGAAGGGATGGTAGACGGGCGTGAGCGTCATGACCTTGTCGCCGGGCTGCGTGAGGCAGTTCTCGGCGAAGCAGATGGCGGGCACAATGCCGGGCACGAAGTGGATGTCGCTCTCGTTGATGTGAAATCCGTAGCGGCGCTCGCACCATCCGGCGATGGCGCGGTAGTAGGAGGGATAGGAGCAAGTGTAGCCGAGTATCTGCTGGCGGAGGCGGCGCTCCACGACGCGCATGACAAAGGGCGGCGTGGCGAAGTCCATGTCGGCTATCCAGAGGGGGATGAGGTCTGTGCGCCCCAGGGCGCGCTGCAAGCCCACGATGGCCTCGCTGTCTGTCCGGCGGCGGTCGATGGGCGTCGAAAAATCGTATTTCATAATAATATGTATATCCTAAACTGCTGCAAAGATAGCAAAAAGGGCCCATCCGCACCGGCATAGCCCGCCGCTAAGGTGCATGCAGGGGGACGGAGGTCAGGATAATGGTGATAAATAAAATTCAGGCGCAGGGGCTGTAGGAGGAGATTTATCACTATCTTTGCACGCGGAAAAAAATATCTAATATAAATCTATTCTGATATGGACATTATCGGTAATCTGATAAGCAAGGCAAAGGCCAATCCGCAGCGCATCGTGCTGCCGGAGGCAACGGAAGAGCGCACACTCCGCGCCGCCGACAAGGCGCTGGCAGAGAAGATGGCCGAGATAATACTCATCGGTGACCCTGCCGAGATACATTTCATGGCGGGAAAGCTGGGACTGGAACACATCTCTCAGGCCACAATCATCAATCCTCTCGACAATCCGAAAGCAGAGGAATATGCCGCACTGCTGTGCGAGCTGCGCAAGAAGAAAGGCATGACGATGGAGCAGGCCCGCGAACTGGTCAAGGATCCGCTCTATCTGGGCTGCATGATCATCAAGACGGGCGGCGCCGACGGGCAGCTGGCCGGCGCACGCAATACTACGGGCAATGTGCTCCGCCCCGCGCTGCAGATTATCAAGACTGCGCCGGGCATCACGTGTGTGTCGGGAGCCATGCTGCTGCTCACCCATGAGCGTCAGTACGGCCGCGACGGCGTAGTGGTGATGGGCGACATCGCCGTAATGCCCGAGCCCGACGCCGCACAGCTGGCGCAGATAGCCGTCTGCACGGCCCGCACCGCCGAGGCCATTGCCGGATTTGACAACCCAAGGGTGGCCATGCTCAGTTTCTCGACCAAGGGAAGCGCAAGCCACGAGAGGGTGGACAAGGTGAAGGAAGCTACACGTCTGGCCCACGAGATGGCGCCGGAGCTCAATATCGACGGCGAACTGCAGGCTGACGCAGCCCTCGTGCCCTCTGTGGGCGAGAAGAAAGCCCCGGGCTCTCCTGTCGCAGGCCACGCCGACGTCCTCATAGCCCCCAATCTCGAGGTGGGAAACATAGGCTACAAACTCGTGGAGCGTCTGGGAGGCGCGCAGGCCATAGGCCCGATCCTCCAGGGCATAGCACGCCCCGTCAACGACCTGAGCCGCGGCTGCTGTGTGGACGATGTCTACAAGATGATTGCTATTACCTCCAATCAGGCTATCAAGGCAAAAGAACTGGAAAAATAACAACAAGCTTATAATAATACAACAAGAGCCAAATGAATATTCTCGTTATCAACTGCGGAAGCTCCTCTATCAAGTACAAGCTCTACGACATGTCCTGCCTCAAGGTGCTCGCCTCGGGCGGCATGGAGAAGATAGGTCTCGACACCTCATTTCTCAAGGTAAAGCACGGAGACGGGTTCAGCAAGAAGATTAAAGTGATTATCAACAATCACGAAGAAGGCATCGCCTTTATCCTCAAACAGCTCACGGACCCCGAGCACGGCGCCATCAAGTCGCTGGAGGAGATAGACGCCGTAGGCCATCGCATAGTGCACGGCGGCCGCTTCACACACAGCGTTATCGTTACTCCCGAGATCCTGGAGGAGTGGAAGCAGTACAGCGAGCTCGCTCCGCTCCACAACCCCGCTCACCTCAAGGGCTACGAGGCCATCAAGAAGGTGCTGCCCAACATCAAGCAGGTATTCGTGTTCGACACGGCCTTCCACCAGACGATGCCCGACTACGCCTACACCTACGCCCTGCCCTACGAGATTTGCGAGACCTACAAGCTGCGCCGCTACGGCTTCCACGGCACGAGCGTAAGGTACGTATCCCACAGAGCGTGCGAGTTTCTGGGCTGGGATATCAACGAGAAGAAACTTCTGATATGCCACATAGGCAACGGCGCCTCCGTGACGGCCGTCAAGAACGGCAAGGTGATAGACACCTCCATGGGGCTCACGCCGCTGGCCGGCCTGGTGATGGGCACACGCTGCGGCGACGTCGACCCGATGGCGATCCTCTTCCTCATGGAGCACATGGGGCTCAATGTGCAGCAGATGTCTGAGCTCATCAACAAGAAGAGCGGTGTGCTGGGCATCTCGGGCGTATCGAGCGATATGCGCGAACTGGACGACGCCGTCCACTCGGGCAACCGCCGCGCCCTGCTGGCCCGCAATACCTACTCCTACAGCATCCGCAAGTACATCGGCGCCTTCACCTTCGCCATGGGCGGCCTGGACGGCATCATCTTCACCGCCGGCGTGGGCGAGCACCAGCACTCCGTGCGCCGCGACGCTCTCAAGGGCCTCGAGGGGCTCGGCATAGAGCTGGACCAGCATGTCAACGACCTCGTCTTCGGCACCGACAGCGTAATCTCCACCCCCGAGAGCAAGGTAAAGGTGGCCGTTATCTGCACCGACGAGGAGCTCCTCATCGCTCAGGACACCATGAAGCTCATCAACGAAGCCGAGAAGCAGTAAGCCGCTCACCTCTTGCAGCACATATTAATCCGCGCCCCTTTCCCCGCCGGGAGAAAGGCGCGGATTATTTTTTCCGCCGCACATGCCGCGGCATTTCCGCCGCATGCCGCGGCACTCCCTCCGCACGCCGCAGCATTCCAGAGCCATTCATCAGCATTTCCACCGCACGCCGCGACAATTCCGCTCCGCGCCCTGCTATTCCACCTCATTCCTCACCATTCCGCTCCATATTACCGCATTCCGACAAGGCCTGCTGCGCATTATGACAAAAAATCAAGCGCAATTGCGCTGCATATCACGGGAAAGCCGTAAATTTACACTCCGAAAGGACAGCGACGCCGTTACGCCCTCCTGCCCGCGGATGAGACACTACTTATCAATAAATAATATATTAGCGTAATGAAACCTACATTATTCCTTTTAGCTGCCGGCATGGGCAGCCGTTACGGAGGCCTCAAGCAACTCGACGGACTGGGCCCCAACGGAGAGACCATCATGGACTATTCCATCTACGACGCCATCCACGCCGGATTCGGCAAACTGGTATTTGTGATCCGCAAAGACTTTGAGAAGGACTTCCGCGAGAAGATCATCTCCAAGTATGAGGGCCACATCCCCTGCGAGGTGGTCTTCCAGTCGCTCGACGCCATTCCCGAGGGCTTCAAGGTGCCCGAAGGCAGGACAAAACCCTGGGGCACCAACCACGCCCTGATGATGGGCGAGAATGTGATCCACGAGCCGTTCGGTATCGTCAACTGCGATGACTTCTACGGCCGCGACACATTTGAGGTGATGGGCAAGTTCCTCTCCTCGCTGCCCGAGGGCTCGAAGAACAAGTACGCCATGGTAGGCTTCCGCGTGGGCAATACGCTCAGCGAGAGCGGCACAGTGAGCCGCGGTGTTTGCCAGACCGACGCCAACCATCTGCTTCAGGGCGTTGTGGAGCGCACCAAGATAGAGCGCCACGACGGCGTGGTCCAGTACCTCGACGAGGACGGCAAGTGGGTATCCATCGACGACAAGACCCCTGTGAGCATGAACTTCTGGGGCTTCACGCCCGACTACTTCGCCTACAGCGATGAGTACTTCAAGACGTTCCTCTCCGACCCGAAGAACATGAGCAATCTCAAGAGCGAATTCTTTATCCCGCTCATGGTGGACAAGCTCATCAAGGACCACACGGCTACCGTAGAGGTGCTCGACACGACGAGCAAGTGGTTCGGCGTGACCTATCCGCAGGACCGCCCCGACACCGTGGCCAAGATCAAGAGCCTCGTGGACGCCGGCGTATACCCCTCCAAGCTGTTCTGATTAAGCAGCACTCTCAGGGCAGGCTGAAGCGGCATAAGGAGAATAGCCTTACGGCAAATGCTCCTTCGCTCCCAGCGCGCCACACGATACACGGCGCAGCCGTACGCTTCGAAGCGTACGGCTGCGTTTTTTTTTTGCGCCCACGCGCGAATGGCCGCCTACATCGCCCGCCGGTGTCTTCCGGTTATCTTCCGCGTTTTTTTGCGCCCACGCGCGAATGGCCGCGCGGCTGCACGGCGACGCTGACAGGCCGAAACACCGCCCGCTGCCCTCGCGCGACCGGATAAATCTTCACTTCCCTCCCCGCTTACAGTATTCCGGTTTGCTGCACGCCCGAAAGATGAATTATTCATCTCGTGATAAATGCCGTTTGCGCACATATGAAAAATGCT
>OMUV01000219.1 GCA_900314335.1 uncultured Prevotellaceae bacterium
TACAGCTCTATATGTTGATAGACAGCAATTTAAATCTATCACTCCAAAAGTCGGAAGACCCAGAAATAAACCAATAATATATATAATATCTATGTAGTATAATATACTATAGTACTTAGTATAGTATATAGTGCGTGCGCGCGCGCGAGGAGTGACTCATTCCAACCAGAGTACAATTTGTACCCCAGTTGAGTGGTGACTAAGCCGCACTTGTCCCAGACTCGCTGAGTCGCGAAAAGAGTCAGAAACCCTTGCCCTTTGTTCGCACGTAGACAGCCTCACGTTCGGTATCTACGTTCTTGATACGGAACTGCACGGCACAACGCTCCGGGATGGAGACTGGGAGCATAGGCGCGAGCCTGGCTATAATATCATCAATGTTGTTAAAGCCAATATCGCTGACCTCGGCAACGACCTTCCCTCTGAAATAGGCGCGCGCGTAAATCCTAAACTTCGGGGCAATCCTGAATAGAACTTCCTTCGGCTCATCCACGCCTTTGGCCATTCCTTGCTTGCTGGGCGCATTGGAGAAGAAGATAAAGTCAATCACTTTTCTGTTGAGTTCCCATGCCGGTGTGAAGTCTATCTTGATATAGCCTCTCGTAGTTGTGAAGCCATGGCTGTGATTCATAGCAAACGCCACTTCTGCAATGCTGGCGCCACAATCGTTCTGCGCCACAGTTCCCCATGTGTGGCGAAAAGTATAGGCGCTGAACCATTGCTCCTTTGGCATTCCCATGCTCTCGCAGACCTTGTGCAAGCCGATGTTCACATTGGCATTGAAACTGTCACTTGAAGTCAGGCGTTTGTGGAAGTTGAAAAGATAAGGATCCGAGGCGTCGGCTTTGTATTTCTCGAACAATGGAAATAGGATAGGCTCTACTCGCATCTCTATGTAGGCCTCATCACGTCTGGAATTGCGCGTCTTAGCTCGCTTATAGCAGATGATCCCATCGTGATAGTCCTCTTTTTTGAGCTCATACAAGTCAACAGTATTTATGCCGGCCAGGCACAGGACCATTTTCGCGATGTCACGGCCAAACTCTGGAAGCGGACTCTTAAACTTGCTCTCCGGCAAAGACGCGGAGAAGAATACACGGCACTGCTCCGGACTGATGGCGAGTTTCTTGGTCCGGTCCGCATTGGGTATCTTCACGCGTACCCATGGGTTGGTCTTTATACGTATGATGTTGTTGTCGTAGTCATTGTACTCCACTAATGCCGCCTTGAATACCTGCCGCATGCAGACAGGATACATCTCTTTGGCACGATGGGTGCTCTCCATGGACTCTATCCACTTGTTGACAGTCGATGAGGTCAGTTCGTCGAACATTACTTTGTTGGTACCACAGAAACGTTCCAGGTGCTGGAGTGCAAGCAGGTAGTTTCTCGCGTTGCGCTCATGCCCAGTATCTATGAGATGGGCAATGTGCTTGCGCGCGAAGTCAGAGAAGCAGAGCTCCTCATCTGCTGTCCGGAGATATTCCAGGACCTGCCTGATGGTCCACTTTGAAGTGTCCTTACGGTTCAGTCTGTCGTTGTACTCAATAATCAGACGGGAACAGTACTCAAGCACATAAGGGTCTGTGATCTCCTGGGAATGACTCATACCCTTACTCGTGATAAACTTGTCGGTCTTGATGTACCCTATTTGCCGGTCCTTAATAACTCGAATATAAACTTGCCAGAAGCCATCCTTACGAGGCCGTCTGACCATTGCTTTGAATATTGCCATATCTATTTGTTTTTTTGTCATCTGTTCTTGGTAAACAAGTGGTAAACACGTCCTCTGGAAAGGGTGGTAAATTTGGTAAACATTTGCGGTTATTTTGCCGCGCATAATGTGTCAAAGTGTGCTTACCCCCTTAAACCAGTTTCGGCTGTAACCCTCAGTTTTACCAAGGAGTTACAGCCGAAAATCCGGTGTTATTCGATATTTCTATTTACTCTTCCACAGCTGCCTGCGCGGCGGCGAGACGGGCGATTGGCACGCGGAACGGAGAGCAGGATACGTAGTTAAGTCCTACCTTGTGGCAGAATTTAACCGACGACGGTTCTCCGCCGTGTTCGCCGCAAATACCGCATTTGAGATCGGGACGCACTGCGCGACCACGCTTTACTGCTATTTCGATGAGCTGGCCTACACCGTTTTGGTCCAGTACCTGGAACGGGTCTACGGTAAGGATCTTCTTCTCGAGATAAACGGGAAGGAATGATGCGATATCATCACGAGAGTAGCCGAATGTCATCTGTGTAAGATCGTTCGTGCCGAACGAGAAATATTCTGCCCTCGAAGCAATCTTATCAGCAGTCAGAGCTGCGCGAGGTATCTCAATCATTGTGCCTACCTTGAAGGGAACTTCAAGACCTTCTTCCTTAAAGAGCTTGGCAGCTGTGTCACGGATTACTTTCTCCTGAGCCTCAAACTCGTAAAGAATACCAATCAGAGGTACCATAATCTCGGGATGCGGGTCATAGCCTTCGCGCTTCAGCTCGATAGCAGCACCCAATATTGCACGGGTCTGCATCTCGGTTATCTCTGGATAAGTATTGCCGAGACGGCATCCACGATGGCCCAGCATAGGATTGTGCTCGGAGAGGCTGTCGATGCGCTGACGGATATACTCGACCGTTACGCCCATGTCCTTTGCCATCTCTTCTTGACCCTTCTTATCGTGGGGCACAAACTCGTGAAGAGGCGGATCAAGAAGGCGGATGTTTACAGGATAACCGTCCATGGCCTTGAAGATGCCCTTGAAGTCCTCTTTCTGATAAGGCAGCAGCTTTCTGAGAGCCTTCTCACGACCTTCCTTGCTGTCGGCGAGAATCATCTCGCGCATAGCAATAATCTTCTTGTCGTCAAAGAACATGTGCTCCGTACGGCAGAGGCCGATACCCACTGCACCAAATTTGCGAGCCACAGCAGCATCGTTGGGCGTGTCGGCATTTGTGCGAACTACAAGCTTGGTATACTTGTCGCAGAGCTGCATCAGTTCAGCAAAAGCTCCGGAGAATTCAGCTGCCTGCGTAGGTATTTCGCCTTTGTATACTTCGCCGGTAGAACCGTTCAGAGAAATATAATCACCTTCGCGCAATACGGTGTCCTCTATCTTAACCGTGCGCTTCTTATAGTCAATAAGGATGGCGCCGGCTCCGGAGACACAGCATTTACCCATGCCGCGTGCTACCACAGCTGCATGAGAGGTCATGCCGCCTCTGGCCGTCAAAATGCCTTCTGCTTCTGCCATTCCGGCAAGGTCTTCCGGTGAAGTCTCTATTCTTACCATTATGACCTTGTGGCCGTCTTTGTGCCACTTGGCTGCATCGTCAGCGAAAAATACTATCTGACCGCAGGCTGCACCCGGAGATGCTGGGAGACCGCGTGTCAGAGCCTTGGCCTTGGCAAGAGCTTCCTTATTGAATACCGGATGAAGTAGCTCATCCAGCTTATTGGGCTCGCAGCGCTCCAGAGCTGTCTTCTCGTCTATCTTGCCCTCGTGGAGCAGATCCATGGCGATCTTTACCATGGCCGTTCCTGTACGCTTACCGTTGCGCGTCTGCAAGAACCACAGTTTACCTTCCTGAACAGTGAACTCCATGTCCTGCATATCGCGATAGTGATCTTCCAGCTTTTCCTGAATGGCATTGAGCTGCTTGTAGATTTCGGGCATAGCTTCCTCCATCGAGGGATACTTTGTCCTTCTCTCTTCCTCACTTACGCCCTGCATCTGGGCCCACTTGAGAGATCCGGCCTTAGTGATCTGCTGCGGTGTGCGTATTCCGGCCACCACATCTTCTCCCTGAGCGTTGACAAGCCATTCGCCGCTGAATACATTCTCTCCTGTAGCGGCATCACGGCTGAAGCATACGCCGGTGGCGGAAGTATCACCCATGTTGCCGAATACCATAGCCATCACCGATACGGCTGTGCCCCATTCTGACGGAATTCCTTCCATCTTTCTGTAGAGTATGGCTCTTTCGTTCATCCAGCTGTCAAACACAGCGCAAATGGCGCCCCACAACTGCTCCATAGGATCAGTAGGGAAGTCCACGCCGGTAACATCTTTGATAGCCTTCTTGAATTTTACTACTAATTCTTTCAGCTCATCAGTGTTCAGCTCATTATCGAGAGTTATGCCTCTCTTGGCCTTTACCTCTTCGATGATTGCTTCAAAAGGATCTATGTCGTCTTTGTTCCTTGGCTTCATGCCCAGAACAACATCTCCATACATCTGTACGAATCTGCGATAAGCATCGTATGCAAAGCGTGGATTGTTGGTCTTCTTTGCCAGTCCTTCAGCCACGGTATCATTGAGGCCGAGGTTGAGTATAGTGTCCATCATACCGGGCATAGAGGCTCTCGCTCCTGAACGAACGGACACGAGCAAAGGATTCTCTGCATCGCCAAACCGGCTGTTCATCAGGTTCTCGATATGCTTTACCGAACGCTCTACATCGTCCTTGAGCAGGTTTACTACAGCCTCTTTCCCGATGCGGTAATATTCATTACATACTTCCGTAGTAATAGTAAATCCGGGAGGTACGGGGATTCCCAACAGGTTCATTTCGGCAACATTGGCGCCTTTGCCACCAAGCAGATTACGCATGCTTGCATTTCCCTCTGCTTTACCGTTACCGAAAAGATAAACTCTTTTTGTTTCCATTTAGTAGTTGTATATTCGTATGTTTTTTGTTATGTCGAACTTTTAAACTAATTGTCCGGGATGTCTTTCATCTTGTCTGGCGGAAGGCTCTTCATGTCGTTCCTCTTTTCTAAAATGCCCGGAGTGTTATATATCATCGCGTATTCCTCAGAATATCTTAATGATTTGCAAAGGTACTAATTTCTTTTGCATTCCATTGGTAGTATTTCAACTTTTTTATTATCAAAAACGCGCTCACAATAGATTAACGAGAAATATGGGACAATATTTTTCAGAAATGTAATTTATAATGGGAAATATAATAGGGTTGCAGGGCAAGACGACCCTGTTTAGTAGAAATTTCAATAGAATAATAACGGATGACGAATATGTGATGCGGCTTTTCCTCCCACTACGCAGAAATCACAAAAATTCAAAATACAAATATTATTGCTCGCCAATAGATGAATCAGAATGCAAAACAGACCGAATATAAATCTTTTATGGTATATGGAGCTATATCTCAAACGCCAATTCTATGCTTAGAAACCCTGCCGCTGAAAATCGGTAGAGGAATGTTTTGCTGTATGCTGTATTCAAAAAGGACAATCTGCAAAATTGGAAGAATAGCATAGGCTCCTTTTATACCTAAATTTTTCCTTTCCCAATTTCTTAATAATCAGCCCTTCCAAGAAGGCGAAAATTACAAAGGAGATAATTTTTCCCAAGTGCCTTGTATTTCTTTTTATGTGCCTTGTAATTTTTCTTACAAGCTGGATGATTTTTTCGGGTGAAAGGAAGGACTTTTCAAAATGAGGGAAATTCACACATCTCCCGACTGGAGAATATAAATCGGCGGTGCCAGAGGCTGACAATGTCCATAACCATTTCATCTCAATTGTGTATATGGAATAACTGTTATGGATTCAGAAGCAATGCCTTGGGGTGATCAATGCAATTACGAATTACTATGCGAACACCGTCAGAACAAAAATAGGTGACAGGAAGCATTTATACCATATATATTTGTGATTTTTCCACTCCAGCAATTTTGCAGATTGTATGGGTTAAAGTAACTTTGCAGGCACTAAGCAAGATTTGTCACTACAATGAAGTACGAAGAACATAAAAAGCTGAACCTGTCAGAGGTAAACAACGAAGAGCTTCAGGAGTGGGAAAAGGATAATGTCCCTGGCCGAAGCATCACAGAAAAAGAAGGTCACCCGCGGTTTATCTTTTACGAAGGTCCTCCTTCGGCCAACGGTCACCCTGGCATACACCACGTACTGGCACGTACTATCAAGGATACGATTTGTCGCTACAAAACAATGAAAGGCTTTCTCGTAAACCGCAAAGCCGGGTGGGATACGCACGGACTGCCTGTGGAGCTTGGCGTCGAGAAGGAAATGGGTATAACAAAGGATGACATCGGTAAAACGGTGAGCATTTCTGACTACAATGCCCGTTGCAGGAGCAACGTAATGAAGTTTACCGCGGAGTGGGAAAGCCTCAGCAAACTTATGGGATACTGGGTGGACATGAAGCACCCGTATATTACCTATGAGAACTATTATATCGAGTCCGAGTGGTGGCTTTTGAAGAACTTGTACAATCAAGGATTATTATATAAGGGATATACTATCCAGCCTTACTCTCCCGCAGCAGGTACCGGCCTTAGCTCACACGAGCTGAATTTGCCCGGATGCTACCGTGACGTAAAGGACACGACTGTCACCGCACAGTTCAAGCTCACATCGCCCGCGGAAGGATTGCGTACAGAGTGGGGACCGACGTATTTTATAGCATGGACGACAACCCCGTGGACATTACCCTCTAATACTGCATTGTGTGTAGGTCCTAATATAGACTATGTACTCGTAGAGACATACAATCAGTATACCGCCGAGCGTATTGATGTAATTATGGCCGCTGCAAGAGTCAGCGCTTATTTCGGAACTCCGGAGGGCTCAGTGCCAATGGCCGAGTACAAGAAGGGCGACAAGAACATACCTTACCGAATAGTGAAACATTTTACCGGAAAGGATCTTGAGGGCCTGGAGTACGAGCAATTATTAAAGTACGTCGATCCAGGCGCAGGGGCTTTCCGTGTAATACTCGGCGACTATGTGACCACCGAAGACGGTACCGGCATTGTGCATATTGCTCCAACATTCGGTGCAGACGATGCAGCTGTGGCCAAGAAGGCAGGTATACCGGCTCTGATGCTTCTCGATAAGAACGGCAACAGAAGGCCAATGGTAGACCTCCATGGACGATTCTATAATGTAGAAGACCTGGACGAGGACTATGTTGCCAAGTATGTCAATCTCCCTCTCTATACGAAGTATGCGGGCAGGTATGTGAAAAACGCATATGACGACACGCTTACAGATAAGGATGAGACTCTTGACATAGCGATTTGCATGGATCTGAAGGCAGAAGGCATGGCCTTCAGAATAGAAAAGCATGTGCACAATTATCCACACTGCTGGCGTACTGACAAGCCTATTCTCTATTATCCTCTCGACAGCTGGTTCATCCGTTCCACCGCGAGAAAAGACAGGATGGTAGAGCTGAACAAAGGTATTAAATGGAAGCCGCAATCTACAGGTACGGGGAGATTTGGTAAATGGCTCGAAAACCTGAACGACTGGAATCTTTCACGTTCGCGTTTTTGGGGAACGCCGTTACCGATATGGCGTAGCGAAGACGGTGAGGAAAAGTGTATAGGCAGTATTCATGAGCTATATGACGAAATAGACAAGAGTGTAGCTGCCGGGCTTATGAAGTCCAATCCGCTACGCGATAAGGGATTTGTACCTGACGATTATTCTGATGCAAACTATCACAAGATAGATTTGCACCGTCCTTATGTTGACGATATTGTGTTAGTCTCTCCCAGTGGCAAGCCAATGAAGAGAGAGACAGATCTGATCGATGTATGGTTCGACTCCGGCTCCATGCCTTTCTCGCAGGTACACTATCCTTTTGAAAATAAAGATGTCATAGACAAAAATATCTCTTATCCGGCAGACTTTATCGCAGAGGGTGTAGATCAGACTCGAGGATGGTTCTTTACCCTGCACGCCATATCCACGATGATCAAGGACAGCATAGCTTTTAAAGCCGTGGTTAGCAACGGGCTTGTGCTTGATAAGAACGGCAACAAAATGTCAAAGCACTTGGGTAATGCAGTCAATCCGTTTGATGTTATCCAGAAATATGGATCGGACGCTGTCCGCTGGTATATGATGACCAATTCGTCTCCATGGGAAAATCTCAAATTTGATGAAGCCGGCGTAGCTGAGACATCAAGGACATTCTTTGATAAGCTCCATCAGACCTACTCTTTCTTTGCGATGTATGCCAACGTAGACGGGTTTGACTATAGTGAGCCGGACATTGTCTTGAGCAAGAGACCGGAACTGGACAAATGGATATTGTCAGAGCTTAACTCTCTGATAAAGGCTGTGGATGAGGCATACAATGACTACGAGCCCACCAAGGCCGGCCGACTCATTGAGAGCTTTGTGATAGATAACCTTTCCAATTGGTATGTTAGACTTTCGCGCAAGCGTTTTTGGACTAACGGTCAGGGAGACGACAAACTAAGCGCATACCAGACATTGTACACGTGCCTAGTCACTGTCTCTAAGCTGATAGCACCTATTGCTCCCTTCTATGCGGACAAGCTCTACAAGTCGCTTAATAAAGCCACAGGCAAGGAGGCACACGATAGTGTACATCTGTCTGACTTTCCCGTATGCGATACAGCGGTTCTTGACAAGGAACTGGAGATGCGCATGGCCATAGCCCAGAAAATCACCTCCATGGTTTTGTCTCTGCGCAAGAAGGAATCAATCATTGTGCGCCAGCCTTTGGAAAAGATCACGATCCCTGCAGCCCAAGGCACAAAGCTTAGGGAGAGAATCTCTGCCATGTCGGCGTTAATACTCGAAGAGGTGAACGTGAAGCGGCTGGAATTTGTGGAGGACGACAATCTTCTACATAAAAAGGTAGTGCCTAATTTCCGCCTTCTGGGTAAGAAATACGGGAAACTTATGAAGGAGCTTGCCTCTGCCATTAAGTCCATGTCGCAGGATGAAATCCGCAAATTGGAAAACGATGGAAGCTACACTATCCATCTCTCCTCCTGCGATGCAGTGGTAACCACAGCAGAGGTGGAAATAGTGAACGAGGACATACCCGGATATGCCGTAACCAACGATGGAAACCTCACTGTTGCCCTCGATCTGAATATCTCGGAAGAGTTGCGCGTTGAGAGTCTGGCCAGAGAGCTTGTAAAATACATCCAGACATACCGCAAAGAAAGCGGTATGAATATCACCGACCGCATCAATGTTGCTATCGAAAGGTCGGAGACGGCAGAGAAGATTGTGAGCAACTTTGGCCAGTATATCGCGACGCAAGTGCTGGCGGACAACGGCATAACGCTGACAGATTCGCTCGAGAACGGCGTTGAGAAAGATCTTGGCGGCGCTGTGGTGAACGTGAGAATAGAGAAAATAACTACAGGAAATAAATAGTAGACAATAAATAATAATCAACATAACCCTTATGGACACGAAGTTGAAAGAAGAGCCTCGCAAGACAAGATATAGTGATGAAGAGCTTGCTGAATTCAAGGAGATAATACTTGCAAAGCTTGAGGTGGCTCGCAATGAATATAACAGAATGATGTCTGTCCTTACCGGCAAGGCAGGCAACGATGTTGCAGACACTTCACCGACGTTCAAAGTACTGGAGGAAGGCTCAGTCACCCAAGAGAAAGAAGAGCTGACTACTATGTGCGCACGTCAGCAGCGATTTATCCGCGACCTACAACAGGCGTTGGTAAGGATAGAAAATAAGACATATGGCATTTGCCGTGTGACGGGAAAGCTTATACCCAAGGAAAGACTGCGTGCTGTACCTCATGCTACTCTCACCATTGAGGCCAAGGAAATGCTGAGGAAAAAGAACCAGAATAATTGACCGGAAGATATTGAATACAATTAGCTCGATAAAAGGCAGGCGGCTGAATATTATATTGGCCTCTGTCGCGATACCCTTAATTGTCTTTCTCGATCAGACAATAAAGGTATATGTAAAGACAGATTTTCTTCTCCATGAGCAGCGCAAAGTGTTCTCGTGGATGTACCTTTACTTTATCGAGAATGGCGGTATGGCTTTTGGCGCCGACTTTATGGGTACGACGATATTGAGCGTAGCGAGAATATTGTTCATTGGCCTGCTGGTATGGTACCTCGTAAAACTCGTTCGATACCGTGTGCCGCACGGCTATGTCTTGTGCATTGCCATGGTAATAGCCGGCGCTGTGGGCAACATTATAGACAATGCTTTTTATGGGCTAATATTTTCGGAGAGCGGTGACTTTGACGTAGCGTCTTTTGTTCCTTTTGGCAGCGGGTACGCCGGTTTTATGGCCGGAAAGGTTGTTGATATGTTCTACATGCCTATTATTGACACCTATTTGCCCGCATCGTGGCCAATCGCCGGAGGAATGCACTTCGTGTTCTTTGCTCCCGTTTTTAATCTGGCTGACGCTTCAATAACAACGGGGGCTCTGGCCTGCCTTATATTCTATCGTAAATATATGGTCTCATTTAATCGGTTGCGACCCTATTCCGACGGTCGAAATCAGGGAGAAGATGAGAAGGATTAGGCCATATTTGAGTTTAGCCATTGTTATAATTCTCGTCTGTTCCGCTCTGCAGTCGTGCAAAGTCAAGACGCCGAGTGGGATAATGAATGAAGAAGAAATGACTAATTTGCTGTATGACTACCATAAGGCTCAAATCATGGCCGAGGAAAGCGGCGACAGACAAGCCAATACAGAGATTTATACGCAGGCGGTATTGGATAAATACGGAATCACCCGCGATGAGTTTAATAAGTCAGTCGAATATTATGCGCGTCATGCGGATCAGCTGTATGACATATATAACTCGGTGAATGAGGCAGGTAATGCACTCTCTACTGCTAATACTCAGACTCAGGCGACGGTCGACGATGCTATGGCGGCCAAACAAAGCCACAAAGGCAGCAAAGTCGATGTCCGCGCTCTTAATCCACAAATGTTATATCCCGGCAAACAAGTGTATTCTTTCTCTTTGACGTGCGATAAAAGCTGGAGCGCTGGAGACAGTGTGGAATGGCGCTTCAATACCAAGTTTATTTTTAAGGAAGGCGCAAGGAATGCGGAAGCGGTGCTCACCATACGCTACAGCGGAGACAGCATAGTGACACAGCAACAGCCGATTTACGGTGACGGAGATAATCTGCTTACGCTCGTATTGTCTGGAGGTAGAGAGCAAAGCGCGCAAAAGGCCAATGCCCGGAGTTTTGTTCCCCGTATGGTTGAAGGTTATATCTATTTCGACGTTCCTCTGACGGCCCAGTCCAAATTCCTCTTCCTCAGCCATGCGTCTATTGCACACATTCATTATAATAAAGAGAAGCCTTCCGATGCAGCCCCGAAAGATGCCCTTAGGAATGATTCCATAAGAGACACGACCGAAATACAAAAGAAGCATTTCATCGATTCTCTCAGAGGAAACAAGCAACAGGGCAGTCATTGGAAATAACAGGAGGTAGTGGGATAATGAAACATCTCTTCTTGTATATTATTTTAGCGTCCTTTCTCTTCTCAAGTTGCGGGAAAAAGAAAGATGCAAAGATCCAGAACACACAAACAACCGAAACAACAACCGAGACCAGGGTAGGGGAACAGACTATTTCTGATACCAAGTACCTGACCGATAAGCTGGACGCACTTTACAAAAACATAAGGATAAGCGGAAACGTCGGTATCTATGTATATGACCTCACCGATAAGCATGAAGTCTATGGCATACACGAGGATGCTCTCATGCCCACGGCTTCGTGCATGAAGTTGCTCACCGGCATTTGTGCCTACCATTACTTTGGTACAAATTATCACTTCGCTCCGCCGATGATATGTGACAGCACGCTATATCCCGGTATGAATCCTTATGTAACAGAACTAGACTTGCGAAAATTAAAAGGTGAATATCGCGATGTCTCACCGTCTTTACGAGAGAATGTTGCGGCCGAGCCCCACTGGTATCCGTGGGACTTGTCTCTTTCGCGCTTTGGGATGCTCTACCGTTTGGGCAACCGGCTAAAAGAACCAATTATATACAAATTCCGCGATTCCTCTGCACCTGCGCGCTTCTTCACCGCGCCTGAAAGTAGCCTCGATGCCGTCATATCACGCATGTGGAAGAATAGCAGCAATATTATGTCCACATCCGTACTCTACGCGCTTGGTCGCAGACTTAGTCCGGCAAGCACCAAGCCCGAAATAGTGGGTGTCGCAACCCTTAGAAACTTTCTCCACTCGGAGATCGGTGTTAAGGACTCCGTGCAGATACACGACGGATGTGGCCTCTGTCCTCAGGATCGCCTCTCTCCCAAAATTCTGACCCGTATTTTGACTTACGGATACAATGCACCAAAAATCCGTCCCAAGATGATGCGCCTTCTTTCTATATCTGGTACGGACGGCACCCTGCGCATACTTCTGAATAGGCGTGATGTGGCCGGCAAAATCATCGGCAAGACAGGTACACTATCACACCCTTATGGTATAAGTACGCTTGCAGGATTCGCAAAGCGAGACGACGGCCGCATCTTAGTATTTGCTGTCATGCTGTCCCAAATGTCTGTTCTCGACGCACATGTTATCGAGAGAAATCTCTGTAAAACGATGCTCTCAGTAGATAAGCGCAAAGCTGTAACACAATAAGAAGTGTTGCGCATTACGAGGATGTTCCCGCATATAGGGGCTCATTATGCTTCGTCGCGAACAGATTTTATTCCCAACCTTTGGTAATTTGTTTCCATTCCTTGGAATTTTTTAGCGTAGTGCAGCCCGGATTTTATGGATTTCTTTATATGAGTGTCCGGTAAACTTTGGGAGAAAGTGGAAAATAATTCCCGAGGGAGAAGACGAAATTCTACTCGCAGATAAAATAATTTATCTCGTAGTAGACGACTCGTTATCTCGCAGATAAAATAATTTATCTCGCAGTAGAATTTGCCCTTCTGCGAGAAGCTGATTTTTATGTATTTACGCAGGCTCCGGAAATGCCTTCTGGTCGTCAGTGGCAGCCCCTCGACACTACCTTTGAGCGCGTAAACGATGAATATTCCCAACACCAGAATACTCATTTCCCCACACTCCATAAACTCTTCCGCATAACCCCAAAACTACATTTGAGATGAGGAAAAACACATTTGAGATATTTTAAAACATCTCAAATGTAATTTTGGCCCTCTACGGGACACTGTCTTTCAATTAGTTATCTGCGTCAATAAATGGGTTAGAAAAGGGCGAGCTATGTTTACCGGACAGTAATAATTTCTTTATCGCGTCAGTTTTTATTCTTCGGTTCCTTGTTCAGGCGGAAAGAAAGATTTAGCATCACGTATCGCCTCAGCACGTTTCGGTAGCTTTCTGTCCTCATCTGCGCATCGAGGCTGTAACTGCGATTCGACATCTGATTGAGCAGGTCGAAGGCTTCCAGTTCTACGCCCAGCCGTCCGTTCAGGAAGAAGCGTTTGAGGCGCGCGCTCCAGATCAGTTTCGACTTATTGAAGTTGTCATCGTCGTAGCCGTATCTGGTGTTTAAAAGTAAAGAAGTGCTCACCTGTAGCTTCCAAGGCAGGGGCATGCCTCCGCTCAGGCGATAGTTGACATTGAATACATCCTGATTTGCAAAGCGGTCGGAGATAGCGTGTATCCATTCGCCGCTCACCTCTCCCGATAGTCTGTAATAGTGGTGTTCATAGTATATTCTTGCCGTTTGCGAGGTCCGCACACGATCTGTGGAGACTCTTCCTGCTGACGCGTCCTGCGTCAGACCGGCGTAGTCATCGCTGTGGCGATAATCAACATTTGTGGTTAGCTGATAGTTGCAATACCCTTTCTTGTCCACCGTGCTGGCAAAGTAGGCTTGCGAGGTGAGTCCCCAGTTGCCGTTGATGTTCTCCGGCCGGTAGGTGCGTACGCCTGTTTTCAGGTCATATTGCATGGACTGCGCTATAAGGTTGTTCCAAAGGTCATACGCAAAATTCAAGTTGAGGACGCGTACGCGCGTCTTGAAGTATCTATTCTCGACAGACAGCTCTGCTCTGTGATGCGTGGAGGAACGCAGACCGGTATTGCCTGTTCTCACCACAAGCGGCGTTGCATCGTCGCGATAGCCGGTCAGGTACTCGCTGTAAGGCCGTGAGTGGGAAAGGATGTAATTGAGAGTGATGTGCCGCTCCAGTGATGATTTTCCGTGATTGGAGTTATGGTCTATCCTGTAGCGCACATTCGGCTCGAAAAACGAGTAGGTGTGGCGCAGCTGTGTATCTATGCTGCCCCGCCTATAGTCATACTTCATTTGTTCTATGCGTACGGGCAGAGTCATATTGATCGTATGCGTACTGCGGTGCTTTTCGTCGTAATGGTAGGTGTATAGGGTCAGCCCGGGTGTATGCGTACGCGTCCATTCATCGGCGTAGGCCGAATTGGTCAGGTCGATGTGTTGGCTGATCTCATCCTTCAGGGAAGCCAGCCGGTCAAGGGATTCGCCGGCATAGTTGGTGTTCTCCAGTCGGTAATAGTCGGTGTTGCTCGACTGAAACTGCTGCCGGTAACTGTAGCTCGGGCAGATTTCCAGCATCAGGCATGTGAAATTATAAAATACGTCGTAGCTTACATCTCCGCTGTAGTCATAGTTGCGCGAGTCGTGGTCTGTGAAGCGGTGACGCCTGGATGAAAGGTCGAAGGCGGCGCTCTCGAGCAAATCCCTGCTGGCCGCTGCGCCGTAGTAGCCCGAGGCCTCCACGCTCAGATCGCCGTAGCCCTTCAGGTCCCACTTGGTCGAGAGGTCGCCCTTGGTGTAAAAGTTATGGCCGTCATTCTTACGGCTTTGTCTAAGGCTGCTTATCAGATTCTGTCTGTAGAGCTCGCCACTGCCGTCGGAGAACAGACTATCCAGAGCTTCGCCCATATACCGCTCGGTAATGCTCCTGTCCCATTCCGCGCGACGCGATAGCGAAGCCCCGCGATAATTGTTATACCACACCTCGGGCTTGAGATTGATGGTGTAGCTTTTCTCATTCTCGTCCTTCTTGTAGTTCAGCTCGGCTTTGTCGAGAATGTGCCAGTCACGATTTTCAGCATGCGACTTGCTGATACCGTTAATATCGCGGGTGCTCAGATAATTAGTGGTGTGCTGATAGTCGTCGTCCTTATTCTTGTTCCATTTGAAGGTGACCTGGTTATTGAGCTTAATGCCTTTGCCCTTGTTGTTTATGAGCAGGTCGGACGACAGCTCATGTGTGGTCTGCTTATCGCTGCCGCCGGGTGTCTGCCAGTTGCCGTCGACGTCATAAAAGGAGTTGCCGTACACATTGTTCGAATATCCCATAAATGTCAGTCTGCTGTGCGGCGTGAAGCGCAAGGCGAAGCCTTTTGCTGAATAGTGGTCGCCCGTGCCGCCGCCGATGCCTCCGTTGGCTATCCATCCTATGCTGTATTTCCGCTTCAGCTGTACATCCATCACCGTGTTGGGCGTTTCGTTGACGCCCGTACTTCTTGAGACATTGACATTCTTGCCGACCAGTTTGTTCAGGTCAGTCTTCTGATCATAGACTTTGATTTTATCCACCATGTAGGCTGGTAGGTTTTCGAGCGCCACCCTAGGATTGCCGCTGAAGAAGCGCTCCCCGTTGACCAGCAGGTCGGATATTCTCTTGCCGTTTACATAGATTACACCGCCTTCACGCAGTTCAGCCCCGGGCAGCATGGCTATCAGCTGGTCGAGCATCGAGCCCTCGCTCAGCTGAAAAGCATCCGCGTTGTACTGTATCGTGTCTCCCTTCATCACCATCTTGATTCTCGTGGCCTTCACCACCACCTCACCCAGCCGGTGCTCCCTGAAAGAGAGTTTCTTCTTCATCATTACCCTGCCGAATGTTCCGCCCGTGATGCGGTGCTTTATGTAGTGGAAGTTCACCGCCTTGTATGTGTCTTCGTAGCCTTTTTTGGAAAAGCGGATGATATACTTCCCCGGTGCATTGATATAGTAGGCGAAACTGCGGTTGTTCATCCTGTCGTCATGGCTGAGGAAGCGTTCTGACTCCGTGCTGTCGGGATGAAGAAAAATCACCGTTACGGAGTCTATGGGTTCGTAAGTAAAGTCGTCTATTATCTGTCCCATTACCCAATATTTTTGTGCATTGATATTCATTACGAATGCACAGAACAAGATGGCGATACAAAAGATTCTTTTCATATTCACGGGATTGGCAGATATATGATGTTGATGGTGGCGGACGGCGGTTTACTATTTATCCGGCTATAGTGCAAAGCCATGCATACAGTGATATTCTGGAAGCTTACTCTTTAGCTGAAGATTGCTTTAGGGGCATTCATACTTATTCTTGCGGTGTTTGTTCTTTTGCAAACTTACGCAAAAAAATTATTAGGCATAATAAATAAATCAAGAGGACATATTTATTAAAAGGCACATAATTATCTCAAGGCAGTTGCGATGCGATTGAATGGCAATTGCGATGTGATTGAATGGCAATTGCGATGTGATTGAATGGCAATTGCGATGCGATTGAATGGCAGTTGAGGTGTGACCGAATGGCAATTGCGATGCGTAAACAGAATGGGACAAAAAATTATTATCCCGCCGCCTGACTAGTGAAACGCACGGTCAAAATTAATTCACGTCCCACAAAAATGTAACTCCGGAAATATTGCTGAGAGATAATGGCGATCCACATTTTTCATACCTCCCACTCAGTCACCCTTGGAAAAATAGTATCTTCGCAAGAGCCCCAAGAACGTATTTCAAAGGCTCTTCAAATTGCTTTATAAAAACTTAGTTTGCAGCGCCTCTAATGTGGTGTAAATCACAAGGCACATAATTTAAAATATAAGGGAGATAATTAAGATTACAAAGGAGATAATTTCTCAGGTGAATTGGAAGAGGGTTCACGCAGAGTGATCGAGGTGGATTTTATTGATGAAAATTTTTCTTAGAATGAGTAGGGGAGCATGACGAGGAACTTCAGAGCTATAATTGCTCCAAGAGGTATCATCATTCAAACTACGCTCCGTCTATTCTCTTTCCTATCTGTAAACAAAGACAGCACTCCAAAATTTTATTCGATCGTTTTGGAGTGCTGTCTAAGATATATATAACTTATCCCTATTCGCATTACTGCGCCTTCATCAGCGCGGAATGCAAACCTGAGCTTCAGTAATATTTATTTCTTGTTCATCAATTCTTTGAGCAGTACGGGGATTTCGCAAGTCTCCATGGCTACAGGAACACCAACGGCACGGAAAGCGGCTATCTTCTCGTCGGCAGTACCGGCGCTTGTCGTGATGATAGCTCCGGCATGCCCCATTTGCTTGCCCTTGGGCGCCTTGCGGCCGGAGATAAATGCTACGACCGGTTTCGTCACATTTTTCTTGATAAAGTCTGCGGCCCGCTCCTCAGCGTCACCGCCTATCTCTCCTACAAGAACAATGCTGTCCGTATCGGGGTCGTCCTGAAACAGACGGAGCATGTCCTCAAAATAAAGACCTACTACAGGATCTCCGCCCACGCCGATGGCAGTGCTCTGGCCAAAGCCGCTCTTGGTAAGATTGTCGACTATCTCGTATGTCAGGGTGCCGCTGCGGCTGATCACACCAGTGTGTCCTTTGCGGAATATGTCTGTCGGCATGATACCAGTAAGGCACTTGTCCGGAGAGATAAGCCCCGGGCAGTTGGGCCCGACAAGGTGAGCGCCTTTAAGCTGTATGTAGCGCTGCGCGAAAACAGCGTCTGCCACGGGCACACCTTCCGTGATGCACACTATCAGCTTGATGCCGGCGTCGGCAGCTTCGAGCATTGCGCTCTTGGCAAATGGGGCAGGCACAAAGATTACCGACGTGTCGGCACCAGTCTTATCCACAGCCTCAGCTACAGTGTTGAATACGGGAAGGTCGCCGACTTTCTGCCCGCCTTTTCCCGGGGTAGTGCCGCCCACGACATTCGTTCCGTATTCCTTCATTCTCAGAGCGTGAAAACTTCCGTCACGTCCTGTTATGCCTTGTACTATAACTTTTGTATTATTGTCTATTAATACACTCATGATCTTATTATGTTATCGAGTTATTTGTTAGAAGCAAGTTCCACGGCCTTGTGACCGGCTTCGCTCATAGTGGTAGCCACCGCAATGTTCTTGCCCGCAAGCTTTTGCCTAAGCAGTTCGCGGCCTTCTGTTTCGTTGGTGCCTGTAAGGCGTATCACGACGGGAATCTCTGATTTCAGAATTGAGAAAGCCTCGATGAGTCCCTTGGCAACGTCATCGCAACGGGTGATGCCTCCAAAGATGTTTACGAGCACTACTTTTATGTTGCCCTTGGAGAGCAGCAGCTTCATAGCTTCTACTATTTTCTCGGGATTCGAGCTTCCTCCGATGTCGAGGAAGTTTGCAGGCTCCCCGTTGTACAGTTTTATCATATCCATTGTGGCCATGGCCAGACCGGCACCGTTCACCATGCAACCAATATCGCCGTCCAGACTTACATAGCTGAAGCCTTTGTCCTTGGCGCTTTGCTCTATCTTTTCTTCCTCCGTCGGTTCGCCGAGGGCCTTGATCTCAGGATGGCGGAATAGAGCGTTGTTGTCAAATGTCATCTTGGCGTCGATGGCTTTCAGCTCGCCTTCTTTAGTAACGACAAGCGGATTGATTTCTGCTAGGCTTGCATCTTTCTCAATGAAGAGCCGATATAGATTCTGGAATAGAGGTACGGCCTGCTTGACGATAGCCTTGTCATCAAAGAGAGAATAGGCCACTTGACGCGCCTTGAAATCAGTAGCGCCGAGAAGTGGGTCAACCGGGAATTTGAATATCTTTTCCGGCGTTTCCTTGGCCACTTGCTCTATTTCCATGCCGCCGGCGCGACTTGCCATAAAGATAGGGCACTTGCTCTTTCTGTCGGTTACGACACTTATATAATACTCGGACGCTATGTTCACAGCCTCACTCAGGAGCACCCGGTCCACGGTAAATCCCTTAATGTTCATGCCGAGTATTGCACCGGCATATTGCCTAACTTCCTCTTCGGAGGAGGCCAGCTTTACGCCGCCTGCTTTGCCCCTGCCGCCTGTGTGTACCTGGGCTTTAATGACTACACGTTGCTGATTCATCTCATGGTAGGCGCTTACGGCTTCATCCACGCTGCGGCATAGTATATGCCGGTCAACAGGAAGTCCGTACTCTTTGAAAAGCGCCTTGGCTTGGTATTCGTGAACTTTCATTTAATAGAAATAATGTTTGATTTGATTCTACTCCTGCAAATATACGTATTTATTATTTAGCACGCTGTTTCCGACGCGTTTGAAGTAAGTCCAAATTGTATGGTTAAACATATTCTTAACGGAAAAGAAACTATATCAAAAACCGGATGCCGTACTTTTGCAATCACTAATTAG
>OMUV01000066.1 GCA_900314335.1 uncultured Prevotellaceae bacterium
ATCAGTAATCTTGAACCGCTTCGGAATGCCTCTGATTGAGAAAAAGGTGTATTTCGGAAGTAGCATGTTGTTTGAACGGCTATAATTCACAGCCAATGGTTATCATCGTAGACGTTGCAACAGCAGAGAGCCGATGAGACACGCCGCAAGGGATATAGATAAAATCGCCATTACTTAGGCGGTGCTCTTCGCCATCGGCCTGAATCACGACTTCGCCAGACTGTATCAGAAAGAACTCCTCCATATCCTGATGGACGTGGCTCTCAACTATACTACCGGCCTCCAGCGTCGTTACAGCGACTTGAGTAATGTTGCTGGCACACTCATTGTTTGCCAGAAATACTTTTTTAAGCCCAACTCCATGAGAGGTAGGCTTGCCGACGATATCTGCAATGTTACGAATGATAGTCATAAGAAAGGAGGCCCTATTTTCTTCTCTGATTCATTTTAATTATTGCATGTAAGAGGACTGGAGAAAGTCCCCCTTTCTGGGGGATTTAGAGAGTCCTTAAAGAATTCTGATACCACTCGTAGAGCATCTTTACGCCGTCCTCGATCTCCACCTTGTGGTGCCAGCCGAGGCTATGCAGCTTGGTGACATCGATGAGCTTGCGCGGCGTGCCGTTGGGCTTCGTAGCATCCCAGACGATATCGCCCTCAAATCCTACAGTGTTCTTTACCAGCTCTGCCAGAGCCCGGATGGTGAGCTCCTTGCCCGTGCCGACATTGATGTGGCAGTTGCGAATCTCGCCGAGCGAGGGGATGGCTCCACCGCGGCCCTCGGAGTTATTGCGGTTGACCTCGCCGTCGGTCCTCACGCCGTAAAACACGGAGGAGTACTTCTCGATACCGATAATGTCGGAGAAGTCGACATTTAGCAGTACATGCACCGAAGCGTCGGCCATGTCCTCGCTCCACAGGAATTCGCGCAGCGGCGAACCGTCGCCCCAAAGCGTCACACGATTGTCGGCGATGCCGTAGAAGTCGAGGGCCTTAAGGATGCGCTCCTTGGCGCACTCGCCGTCGACATTGTCTTTGCCGATGAGTTCGGCGAGCCTGGAGGGCGGGTTGATGGGCCGCTTGTTCATGTCGGTGCGTATGGCGTCCCAGTCATCGTCGTGGATAAGCTTGGCCAGATAGATCTTGCGCATCATGGCGGGCATGACGTGCGAGTTCTCGAGGTGGAAATTATCGTTAGGCCCGTAGAGATTGGTGGGCATCACGGCGATATAGTTGGTGCCGTACTGCAGGTTATAGCTCTCGCACATTTTCAGACCGGCAATCTTGGCGATGGCATACTCCTCGTTGGTATACTCCAGCGGCGAGGTGAGCAGCGCGTCCTCCTTCATCGGCTGAGGTGCATTCTTGGGATAGATGCAGGTAGAACCGAGGAAGAGCAACTTCTTGACATGGTGCTTGTACGCCTGTTCGATGACGTTGCACTGCATTTTCATGTTCTGCATGATGAAGTCGGCGCGATAGAGCGAGTTGGCCATTATGCCGCCCACAAAGGCAGCGGCGAGCACAACGGCGTCGGGCTGTTCCAGGTCGAAAAAGTTCTTTACTGCGAGCTGATCTGTGAGATCGAGCTCCTTGTGTGTGCGGCCCACGAGATTGTTGTAGCCGCGCTGTTTCAGGTTGTTCCAAATAGCCGAGCCCACGAGTCCGTGGTGCCCGGCAACATAAATCTTACTATTCTTATCTAACATAATAATTAATTAGCAATTAGTAATGAGCAGTGAGCAATGAGCTAAATTAGCAATGAGAAATTAGCAATGAGTAATGGGGGAATGAGAAGTGAGCAGTGTTCAATCGCTTAACTTTTCTCTTTAAGTGCTTTTGTTATAGCAATGAGAATTCGCAGTATTTCTTGGCAATCTTCATACAACGAATTATATTCATTATCAGTAATGAATTCGGATTTATGCAGCAAGCGAATCCAATACCGACTCTCATTGCATTCCTTCAACGAAATATAAAGTTTAGCTTTAAAGTCGTCCTTACTGATAGCGAATTCTGCCTCTGCAATGTTAGCTCCAATACTTGTACCTGAACGTAGCAACTGCTTACTCATGACAAACTCTCTTTTATTCTCTCTTGTGGTCAAATACTTATAGAGCTTGACAATTCGTAAAGCAAAATCTTCAGACTTTACACTAACAGTATTTTCCGATTTCATTTTATTGCTAATTACTAATTACTAATTGCTCACTACTCATTTCTCATTCCTCACTGCTCATTTCTCATTCCTCACTGCTCACTTCAAGTAAATCAGCTTTCTCTTGCGAGAAAGCTAATTTACTTGACGATTCCTTTCTCCAGATACTCTTCCAGGTTGACACGAACACGGGCAGCTGCATCATCACCGGCAACTTTCTTCATGTCATTGTCAACCATTATCCTGACCAGTTCCTCAAAGGATGTCTTAGAGGGATTCCAGCCCAGTTCGGCCTTAGCCTTTGTCGGGTCGCCCCAAAGGTTGACCACATCCGTAGGACGGTAGAAGTCGGGGGACACCTCCACGATCACCTTACCCGTGGCCTTGTCGATGCCTTTCTCATTGGCGCCCTCACCCTGCCACTCTATCTCGATGCCGACATAATGGAAGGCCAGCGTGGCAAACTCGCGCACTGTGTGCTGCACACCCGTCGCGATGACGAAATCGTCCGGCTTCTTGTTCTGCAGGATGAGCCACATACACTCCACATAGTCTTTGGCATATCCCCAGTCACGACGGCTGGACAGATTGCCAAGAAGGAGCTTGTCCTGCTTGCCCTGCTTGATGCGCGCCGCTGCGAGCGTGATCTTACGCGTCACAAATGTCTCTCCGCGGCGCTCGCTCTCGTGATTGAAGAGAATTCCATTGCACGCGAACATATGGTAAGCATCGCGATATTCCTTTACTATCCAGAATCCATACTGCTTGGCCACGGCGTAAGGGCTGTAGGGATGGAATGGCGTATTCTCGTTCTGCGGTACCTCCTCCACTTTGCCATAAAGCTCGGAAGTAGAAGCCTGATAGATGCGGCACGAATCGACGAGGCCGCAGACACGCACAGCCTCCAGGATGCGGAGCACACCGACAGCGTCCACATCGGCCGTATATTCCGGAGAATCGAAGCTCACCTGCACGTGACTTTGGGCTGCGAGATTGTAAATCTCTGTCGGCTTCAGCTTATCCACGATGCCCACGATGGACATCGAGTCGCCGAGGTCGGCGTAGTGTAAGTGGAAGCCTTTCTGCCCCTCAAGATGAGCGATGCGCGGCCGGAAATCCACCGATGACCGGCGGATGATGCCATGCACGTCATAGCCTTTACTTAGTAACAACTCTGCCAGGTAGCTTCCATCCTGTCCTGTAATGCCCGTGATAAGGGCAACTTTTCTTTCTGTCATAAATATTATATCTGTTACTTATTCATTATCTTTCGTCAGAATTTTTCACCAAGCATATGCCAGAGGAACATGGTGTTGCCTATGATATACCTCCGCCACATACGCTTCGGCTCTCTGATAAGGCGGTACAGCCATTCCAATCCGTGCCTCTGCCACCAGATGGGCGCTCTCTCCACTGTACCTGCGAAGAAATCGAATACGGCGCCAATAGTCCCCACATGGCAATGGATATTCAGCTCGCCCCAATGGGAATAAGTCCATTTCTCCTGTTTGGGCGCCGTCATGCCTATCCATAGCAGGTCTGGATTAGCATGATTGATGGCATTTATAATGGCCCGATTATCTTCGTCGCTGAACTCCGGTTTGTAAGGAGGAGAAAAGGTCACGACCTTCAGGTTTGGGTATTTCAGCGCAGCCTGTTTCACATCGAGCGCCAGAGTCTTCTCAGACGATCCCATGAACATCACCGTACCTCCTCTCTGGTTGAGCTTATCCATCTCATACTCAAACAAGTCCCAGCCAGCTACACGCTCCAGGGGTTGCGACTTAGCCTTTATCCACCTGCAGGCCTTCACGATGCTCACACCGTCTGGGATCAGGTAATCCCCTTTCTGCAAAGCCTCAGCAAAGAGACTGTCCTTGCGTGCCACATTGTAAGAATGGGCGTTGATGGTATTAATAAGCACTTTTCCATCAGGAATTGCGCTCAAGTCAGCCTTGCAAATGACTATATTCAAATCTTTTAATCTTATCATTATTATCTTTTTATATCTTCCATCTAATTAATGCACTTAGAATATCATTTGAATCAAATGACAGAATTACTTCACCCTACTCTCAATCAATATTCTGTTATATAGGTCATTGATCTGATTTATATATTTATCCGGATTGTATTTCTCGAATATCGTAGACTGTGCATTGACTGAAAGGTTCTTCCTGAAATCTTCTTTGCAAATCAATAATTTTACCGCCTCGACAATGGATTGTGAGTCTTTTACCTTAACTAATAAGCCATTGTACTTATCTTTTACAACTGTATTAATGCTACCGACATCCGTCACGATAGGAACCTCGGCAAAGCTCATGGCTTCGAGCAATGACATGGGCAATCCTTCATAATATGATGGCAACAGAAATATATCACATTGTTTGAGGAGTTCTGCTTTTGCTTTACCAAAAACAATGCCTTCATATAGAAAAGAGTCACCCAGTGCAGATTTTAATTGGCCTATATAATCAGCTTTACCTTGTTCCTTACCTGCAATATGCAAAATAAAATTCAACCCTTCTTCTTTAAGAGTTTTACAAGCAGAAATGATATAGTTAATTCCCTTATCCTCTGTAATTCTCCCTATAAACAGAATATCAAGTCGCTTCTTAGAATATGAATATTCACGCGTGAAACTTGAGGCTTCTCTTAGATCAACCACATTGGGTAAGACTTGAACATCATTGTGCTGAAATTCTTTTTGAATTGTCCGCTTTTCCTCATTGCTCAAAACGACGACAGGAAGCTTAAGCCTGAAAAGTTCTTTCAAGAAAACATTTATGAACAATGGCCTTTTTGTATAGAAAAGATATTTGCCACCGTGTATATGAACCAAAACACTTCTTTTGTGCCGACAAGCGTATCTAATGAACGGGACATCTCTTATTATAGATTTGGCATCCATGGACATATTGTAATGAATCAGAGCGTTCTCATCTTTCTTAAGCAACTGCTTCCAGGATGCATAACTCTCAAGGATACGCTTTAATCGATTAAGTTTACCCCCTCTTTCCGTGTCTGTTTTTCCTTGCTGAAAATGTATATACTGCACACTCTTATTGCAGTTTACTATTAAATTTACTACTGAAGATACGCCGCTTACATTCAACTTTGGATCAAGTGATGGGGACACAATAATCACTCTTATTTTACCATCCGCTTCCATATTTGTATTGTAACAAGATGTTTTATCCATTATCTGCTTAATAGAGTGTTCTTAATTATTTTCAAGAAGATCTTTCTTCTTTGCTATAAACAATGTTTTCGTGTTCTATTATTTGTTCCTTCGTAAAGCGATGCTTGATTAATTTCGCTGGTACACCGCCAATTATTGAATAAGGCGGGAAAGACTTTGTCACCACTGCGCCGGCAGCTACTATACTACCCCGGCCAATAGTAACTCCCTTAAGAATTGTGACATTTGCTCCGCACCAGACATCATCTTCTATTGTCACTGGAAGATCATTTGCCGGCAACTTTTCAACATTATCTTTTATGAATTTACCAATAACATCAAATCTATGATCCCCTGTTATAATGGTAGGGTTAGGGCCAAATATTACATTTCTTCCTATTATGCAAGCAGCTTTGGTACAATAAATAATCGATCCCCTCGGAATGGTAGTACCCCCCCCACGGATAAATTAGGAAGGCCCTTGAAGTCCGAACTGGATGGGCGGATATAAACATTTTCTCCACAGTACTTCATAGCATTTTTATATGCTACAGCCAGAATCCTATCATAAAGATATGGCAGGGACAAACTAAATTTGATTATTATATTGCTCAATATCTTCTTCATTTTCTAAATTAATATGTTTATTTGCTAATTTGATGGGACTATAATATAAGTTTGATTTATTTCCGGATATCGCGTGTGATTTAGCATTTCGTTCGAAATCTCTATCCTCTATCTCCGCGTCGCTCTTTGTGCTCATAATACCTAAGATATTAACCGCATATAATACTCTCCGCAATGTCTCCGCGGATGAAGAAAGCACTATCATCGCAAAATTACAACAGAATAATGGATAACTACGATATTTTTCTGCAAACGGAGGTACAAAATCTCCCCCTGTACCAGAACGGGCCGCAGGGGAGACAGATCATCATTTCTTCATGAATATGTCCACGCGGCGGCTGCGGCGCCTGACGATTTTGCCCTCAGCCATAAACTGCGACAGCCCCTGCTCGGTCTTGTGAGCGCTCAGCCCGAACTCCACGCGCATGTCCCTGCGTGTGATGAACGCATGGTCCGTGAGGTAGGTGTCGACCTTCGCCCACAGCTCCTCCGCCGAGTAGCCGACCATTTGGGGGCTCATTGATTAAACAGCCTGACCAATTCTTTTATATCAGTTTGATATTGTTTTTCAAGCAAATAGTCTATAGAACGTTGAAGTCTGGCCATTTCCGACGAGTCTCTCAGCGCATTCACCAATTTCCTGATGCGAGGTTCTTTATCAGACTCGATATTCTTAGTAACCATCTTAAGGCCTTCCAGATCGTCAGGCAAGCCAAAATCAGCCATATTGATATTCTGTTCTCTGGCACACGATAGCAAAAAATCCTCAGCTGCTTTATGAACAAAAAACAAAAAATGCATTCTGCTTTTGTGCTTCATCATAATCAAATGGGGAGATTGGGCCAGCTCTACAAAGTCTTCAGAGCCTGAAGCCTTCCTTTTATCATCATCTACTACTCCAACAGCAAAGCCTTCGCTGAACTTTAGAGACATGCACTTCATAACTTTGGAACAGCAATGTTGATGATTAACCCCATCAAGACGGAACAAGGTTTTCAAGATGTTCGTATCAACATAACATTCCGGGATAAGGAAGTTTTTTCTTTCCGCCATTATGTGTACGATTCTATATTGTAAAACACGTCTATCCCGTTGTCATATATCTCCTGCACATCCTCTTCTGAAGCAGTCACTACCGTGGACAAATGACCCTCTTTCCTCTCAAAGAATAGCTTGAAATCAGTTAGCTCATTTTCCAGAAAAGACATCATGACATAAGGACTATGTGTAGCAATGAAGAAACATGCGCCGTGATCGTCCTTTGTCATGTCTAATAACCAGTTGACCAATCTGCTCTGCGTTGGAGGGAAAAGGTTGTTCTCCGGCTCCTCCAGGAAAATTTCCGCATGATCCGTATTGATGAATCTGTCATAGATACTTTTACATTCTTCGAGATAGTCTTTATTGGAAAATCCCATAACATATGGCCCTACTTTACCTAAAACCAAAGAGGTTGAGGCTCTAATTTTACCATCTGAAGAAATTTCATTTGGATGCGATTCAGACTTAGTTTTCCCTGCCTTCACGAACAGCTCATCATACATAGTTCGAAGGAAATTCTCTCCGATCTGAATATTTGAAAAGCTTTGTGTCCCATCCGGCTTGCTTTGCAGATTAGCCAAGTAGTTGAGATGGATATACATGGGGATCAACGACTGAAGCCCGCTTGATGTATTGGTCAGCTCTAGTGTAATGCCGTCATCCACTTCCACCTGATCCTTGTTAGTCTGAGCATCATACCTGTATGAGACACCCAGATGCAGGATTTCCATATGATTAGTGCAGGTTTTTCGTGCCCTGTCCCAATCTGCCATAAAGCTCTGTATGTTGTCGTTATTAAGCTTCACATCAAACCAATTGGGTATAGCCGCTACCATATTGCGCTCTGAAGGTATGTATGAAACCTTCGGCCGGCAATATTCCCATCGCTTATCCTTCCAGTCAAACTGAAATCGTTTTCCCTCTGCCTCATAAGAGAAACGCATGAAGTCAGACTCATATGAAATAAAAGAGTCCTCACGAAAATATCCCTCCAGTTTATGAAATCTGGTCAATTCTTTAATGAAATAACCGTCTTTCATAAATTCCTCAGCCGACTGGGCCAATTCGATTTTCTTCTCGACCCAGGTGCAATAGCATGCAATTTTAAGCACACAGCTCTTGCCGGAGCTCTGCGGGCCTATGATTACATTTATTCGGCCGAGATCTATCTCTGCCGTACGCAACGGTCCTACGTTGTTTATCGTGAGTTTGCGCATTCCGACCAATTTAGGTAACAAAGTTAATGATTAAATGTCAAGCAGGGACACTAACAATATAATTAAATACGATCGCGACCAATATAAAATGATCTCCATCCACTCATTCAGAAATACGGTACCATCATTAATCATGAAGGCCCTCTTCCCTCTATTTTTTATTTCAATTCCTCTTGAACTGGGCTTCATTTCTTCATGAATATGTCCACGCGGCGGCTGCGGCGCCGGACTATTTTGCCCTCAGCCATAAACTGCAACAGCCACCTATCGGCCATGTGGGCACTCAGTCCGAACTCCACGCGCATGTCCCTGCGTGTGATGAACGCATGATCCGTGAGGTAAGCGTCGACCTTAGCCCACAGCTCCTCCGCGGTATAGTCGTCCGAGAGGGTGGAGTCGGTAGCCGCCTCAAACTGTGCCCTGCCTGCCACATCCTTGAACAGGCTGTGGTCCGCGCGAAACAGTATGCCGCGCGCATAGATGTCGCGGCCCATCACCTTGTGCCCATCCTGCTGAGCCTCCTTCGTAAGTCCGGCGGAGAGGCTCAGCGAGCCGATGCCGGGAATCCAGAAGCGCGAGCCCTGAGAGAGTTGCCGCACCGCCAGCGCCCTGAGCTCGGAGAGCACCGCTCTGACATCGCCTGCGGTCAGCGAGCAGGCATGCTGTATCTCATTTTCCATCATTTCCTCGGTCATCGGGGCCTGTGAGCGCAACGCCACGAACTTGCGATCGCTGCCTTGCCCGACAGCATTGTTCAGCCTGTGTATTTCATACTTGATTTTCATGATATATAGTGATTTTAATGGTTACATTTTATCGCATCGCAGTTGTCATGTATATGCATCGCAGCTGTCATGTGAATGCATCGCAGCTGTCATGTGAATGCATCGCAACTGTCATGTATATGCATCGCAACTGTCATGTATATGCATCGCAACTGTCATGTGATCGCATCGCAGTTGTCATGAGATTTCATCGCAATTGTCATGCATGAACTGTGTGCCTTGAAATTTTCATCTGCTCCATTTGTTTCTCCGCCATTTCTAATTTGTCGTTTCATCATTGCTTCTAATTTGGTTTATTGCAGTACAAAAATAGGTTTTCCTTTCTAACATTCAAATCTTCGCAGCCTAGTGAATGGTCTTCGTTGCTTAACAAAATTTCTTTTTCTACAGGGTTACAAATTCGAAAACATATGTCTTATCCCGTAATAATCATAGTATGAGTTCACAAAGAACAGAATTTCAACCCAGTAACATCTCTTAAATGTATTTACATCCCCATTTGTATACATGGTTTATATTCTGTGAAATTAATTTCTTTTCTATATTTAGTTGATATATGAATTTAAGTCCATATCCGAAATCCTCCGTAAAGTAACGGCTATGTGTATCAGGAATCCAACCATTTGGAGTCTTAATCATTGGAGACTTGATACCTTTAAAGGCAGCAATACTTCTTATCTTATTGCACAAAGATTCTGCGTCATAGCTCTCGTAATATTCAAGGACTGGCGGAATAGCTCCTTCTTTAACATCAAGTTTTCGAAGTAGCGCTTGAAATTCATTGTCCATATCTATATAGAGTTGTGCTGCTTCGA